>JBMDWZ010000018.1:0-36592 GCA_048594865.1 Beutenbergiaceae bacterium | reverse complement strand
ATAAACGCCTCATACAGCGGGCGCCCGATCAGGGAGATGGCCTTTTCTTCCAGGTTCGCCGGGTCCCCGGTGAGTTCTGCGGCGTGCTGCGCCACCAGATCCCGGGCGGCGTCTGGGCCATGGGCGGAGCGGAAGAACTGGTTCAGGGTGCCGAGGTTGATCGGCATCGGGTACACCTCACCGCGGTGGGAGGTATAAACGTGATGCACGTAGGGGGTGAAGGAGGTGAATTGATTGACGTACTCCCACACCCGCTCATTGGACGTGTGAAACAGGTGCGCCCCGTACTGGTGCACCTCGATCCCGGTGTCCGGATCATCGCGGGAGTAGGCGTTGCCGCCGATGTGGGCACGCTGGTCGATCACCAAGACCCGCAGTCCGTGCTTCGTCGCGGCTTGTTGCGCCACGGTCAGCCCGAAGAATCCCGAACCCACCACTACCAAATCTGCCTGCACGCTTGCTCCTCCGCCTCCGCCTACCGGCGCGCGATCATCGCTGGGTAGGCCCAACGCCGTACGGAATCGGGGACCATCCGGTAGGCAGTTCGTTGGGCCAGGTTTCTCACCATCTGCGCCGAGTTGGTCACTCCGATCTTGCGGAGCTTGCGTTGCAGAATCCAGTCCGAACGCAACGGGCCCCATCCGCCGCGCCGGGCGTACAGGGCCTCCACGGTGCGATAGCGCACCAGTGCTTGAGCCAAGTTCTGAACCCTGGCACCGCGCGCGATCATCCGCGCGAACAACCAGTAGTCCTCCATGAACGGCATATCTTCATATCCGCCCGCGGCAAGCACGGCGCTGCGACGGTAGACCACGGTCGGGTGATTGAACGGGTTGTGGAAGGCCGCGTAGGAGCGGATCGCCTCATCGCTGTGGGGTCGCTGGCGGATCGGTCCCAGTTCGCCGTCTTCGTCGTCGAACTCTTGCATCGCGCTACCAAGGAGGTCCACGCCGTCGGCCACTAACGGCACCTGGAGGGCGAACCGTTCGGGCATGGACAGGTCATCGGCGTCGGCGCGGGCCACCACCTCATACCGGCACTCCTGCAGGCCGGTCTGCAGCGCCTTGCCCAACCCGCTCTGCTCCGCCAGGCGCACCAGATGCACCGGGACGCTGCTGGCGGCGATTGCGGCGTCGATGGCCTCGGCCAGCGGCTCGGGTACCGGCCCGTCCTGAACTAAGACCACCTCCGTGGGCGGCAACTGCTGTTCGACGGTGGCCGATTCCAGCGCGCGGGTGAACCACTGAGGCTCATCGGCGCGGTACACCGGAAGCAGGACGGAGAACTCGGTCACGATCCTCCGATCGCGCGGACGTCGTCACTGAGCGGGCCGAGGTCGGAAAGCACCTGAGACGTCGGCACCGGCCCACGGCGAAGTCCCGCGCGCAACCCCCGAAATCCCACCCCCAACAACAGCGCCTTGTTCTTTGACCGCATCACCGTGCGGACCCATCCCAGCGCGGCCGACCCGCCGTAAAGCAGGCGTTCAAGGGGCGTGAAACTGCGCGTCCTGCCGAACACCCAGATCTTGTTCCGAACCTCGTAGAAGAAGCGTTCACCGGGGTCTAACTGCCATGACCCGAAGGCCTTGGTCCGGTGCTCCACGACGCTGCCCCGCACCTGCAGCCCGCAAGAATCCTTGAGCAAACGCCCCGAGTACTCGGTGTCATCACCCCAGATGAAATAGTCGGCGTGCGGTAGCCCGTGGCGTCGGCAGGCCGCGGCGTCGAGCAGGATGGAGACGAATGAGGCGGTCCGGATGACCCGGGCGCCGAGTTCGCGCGCGGCCTTGCGTTGCGCCTCGGTGGTGCCCAGTCGCTCCCGCGAGATGTTCATAGGGTGCAGACGGCCATCGGTCCAGACCGCGGCGCTGGAGAGCACGTCCACCTTGTCCGGGTAGGCCGCACCGGCCTTGAGCAGTTCGGCCAGCGCAGCCGGGGTGGGGATGGTGTCATCGTCCATCAACCAGACCCAGTCCACCTCGGGATCTTTCAAAGCCACCGCCATCCCGGTGGCGAACCCACCGGCACCACCGAGGTTCTCTTTCAGGGTGTGCACCTGCGCACCGATCGGGTGCTCACGGGCCACGTCCCCCGAACCGTCGGTGGAGTTGTTGTCGATGACCACCACCCGGTGCAGCTCATGCGACTGGCCGGCAAGCCCGTCCAAGCACTCGCGCAGCAGCTCGGCCCGGTTGTAGGTGACGACGACGGCGGCTACTGCGACGTGCTCGGCCCTCACTCCCCTCCCCCAACACGCGCCGGAGGGATGTGAACTCGTGGCGGCTTTGCATGGCCCTCGTTGAGATACCACTGCACCATTTGGGGCATCGCCTCATGGAGGCTGGTTTCGGGGGTGAACCCAGCCTCGCGCACCCGGTCGGCAGCGAACATCGTTTCGGCCTGCGCCAACTTGCGGATGCGGTCGGCGGTGATCGGCAAGTTCCACCCTGTCACGCGTGCCACAAGATCAAACGGGGAGGCCAGGACGACGGCGGGAGTCAGTGGGATCCGAAGCCGCGGTTCGCGCCGTCCCAAGCCGCGATAGATGTAGCTGACAACCTCAGCAGAGGTGAGATCGGGCTTGTCGACGTAGTTGTACAGGTCGTGCTCCTGCGCCGGACGCTGCCACAGGTACAGCAGGGCGTCGGCCAAGTTCGTGACCCAGCACATGGATTTACGGTTCGACCCATCCCCCACGGAAACGAACCGGCGTCGTTCGATTTGCCTGATCAGGCGGTACAGGTTGGCAAAGTGGTTCACTCCGAACACCACCGCCGGGCGCACGATCAGCGCGCGGCGCTCAGGATCGCCCGCGGCCCACTGGGTGTACACGGCCTCGGCGGCCAGTTTGGTGCGGCCGTAGTCGTTGACAGGGTTAGGCGTGGAGGTCTCATCGGGCTCACTCGGCTGATCGCCGTAGACCGCCACCGAGGAGGTGAAGGCCAGGTTGGTGATGCCGTGGTGATCCATCGCCGCGCACACCGCCCGCGCGCCCTGCACGTTGACCGATTCGAAGGTCTCGGTGGAGATACCGAAATCGTGGTGTGCGGCCGCGAGATTGAGCACCGCGTCGCAGCCGGCCATCGCCTCGATCAGCGCTTGGGTATCCCGGACGTCACCGATGAGTGTTTCGCCACCATCGGGGTCTGGGACCAAGTCAAAGGAGACGACCTCATGCCCGGCCGCACTCAGGGCGCTGCGCACATGCCCACCGACGAACCCGGAGGAACCGATGAGCAGCACACGATCGCGCGCGTTTAGTTGCACTGCCACCAATTACACCCCAATCGGTCATCTATCGTTCACCTGAAACTCACGGTACCGTCCCCTAAACGTCATAGCCTCACAGCTAGTGAACGCAAAGAAGAGTATCCAAGCTGTGCCGCCGGCAGTGTCGATCATGCTGCTCGGCCGCGACTCGCCCAAGATTACTGCCCCCAGCATCGAATCGGTTCGACAGCAGACTCTCGTGTCTTGGGAACTGATCGGACCTGCTCATTCGATCCCCAAGGGTGAGGATGATGCGCGCGTGCGCAGGACTGAGCAGATCTGGGGCAAGAAGTTCTTCGATAAACACGTGCAGAGCCCGCTCATCGCCTTCATCCTGCCGGGCGACCTGTGGTTGCCGCATTTCCTGCAGCGCCACAGCTATTTGATCGAGGCGCGCAAGGCCTCGGCCACCCTCAGCGGATACTTCCGCGACGCTGACGGCTACCGCGGTTTGGCCCACGACTGGGTCCCGATGGGCCGCGTCCGAGACCCCGGCAAAACGGTCAATAGACCCAAACGCTTCCGCCCTTCGGCGCTGATGCTGACGCGCGAGCAGTGGCTGAAAATAGTGGCGAAGAACCCCAAACTCCTTCCTGATTTGCGCGCGGGTCGCGGCTCGGCGTGGCTGGATGTGCTGCCCAAGAAGGCGTCGCTGATTGAAGAGCCGTTGCTGCTCCGGCGACGCGTGGAGCGGATGAAGGAACAGCGCTCGGGGGGCGGCAGTAAGGCGCGCCGGGCGCAACTTCTGGCCGCGTCACTGTGGCAGATTCCCGGCCGCTAAGCACCGACCAGGGCACCGGACCTTCGCACTTCACCCACCACCTTCCTACTGCGCGTCCGCCGGGTCGCGGCGATCATCGGGCAGAATGTCACCCGATACCGCTCACTGGCGGGCGCCTGTTGCGCTCGCCCGGGCATTCCCCAAGCGAAGGCATCACCCCCGAATGACGCAGTCCTCCCCTAACGCTGGCCGCGGCCAACACGTGCCGCGCCGCGCGATCCGAAGGACGCTGCGATCCCGGGCCAAGAAGTCCTGGGCGAACGCGCCCAGTGCCACCTTGCAGTGGCGCCGCCGAGGCAGCCAATCCGCGACCGGCCCCGGCCGCTCGCGACGCCGACGGCACGCCACCAAGCAGCGGCGCGGGCGACACCCGATCCTGCTCGGGCTGTTGACCATCGGGGTGTTCGTACCCAGCGGCATCGGGTGGGCCTATCACGACCTCAACACCAACATCGACTCCCACGACGTGGACGAGCTCTTGGGCCCCGACCGGCCCACCCCGATCACGGCCCCCACCGCCGACGACACCGACGACACCGACGAGCCACCGGCGGACCCGGCCGAAGGCCAGGCCCTCAACGTATTGCTGATCGGCTCCGACAGCCGCGACGGAGACAACCAGGACGTCGGTGGTGGTCATGCCGAGGGGATCCGGTCGGACACGGTGCTCCTAGCCCATATCTCCGCCGACCGTGAGCGGATCGACGTGATCTCCATTCCCCGTGACTCCTGGGTGCCCATCCCCGAATGCGAACTACCCGATGGCTCCACCAGCGGGGCCTACGAGGGCAAGTTCAACGGCGCCTTCCAGGCCGGTGGCTCCACCGGTGACGTTGGCTACGCGGCGGCCTGCTCGATGCGCACCGTGGAGTCCTTGACCGGGGTGCGGCTCGACGGATTCATCGCGGTGGACTTTGTGGGATTCATCGACGTGGTTGATGCCTTGGGCGGTGTCCCGTTCTGCGTTCCTGAGCCGGTCAGCGATCGGCGTGCCGATCTGGAACTGGATGCTGGCGAACAAACCCTGGATGGTGCCGACGCCTTGGGGTTCGCCCGGGCCAGGTACAGCATGGGCGATGGCAGCGATGTGCAGCGTATCGACCGTCAACAAGAGCTCCTGGCGGCGACCGTTCGACACGCCTTGGATCAGAACCTGCTGACCGACGGGCCCAAGCTGTACGCGTTCCTGGACGCTGCCACCTCGGCGATGTCCACATCTTCGGAGTTCGGTTCGATCACCACCTTGGCAGGGTTGGCGAACTCGCTGCGCGGCATCGACCCTGCGGAGATTAACTTCGTCACCGTTCCCTGGGTTGACCGTGGGGATGGCGCGAACGTGGTGTGGACCCAGGAGGCCGACGCGCTGTGGGAGGCAATCGCGGCCGATCAGGCGCTTGTGGTCGACAATGATGACAGCGACGACGACGGATCCGGCGACGGAGCAAGTGACCAAGCCGGGGAGGAGTCCGATGAGGATTCCGACGCCGCCGGTCCTACGGTCGATGGGTCTACTGCGCAAGACGAACAGGAAGTTTGCGGATAATGAGCAACCCTCCACACGACGGTGAGCCGCCGCAGCGCCGCGCGCCCGGACGCCGCCCGCCCGGCGCGCCAGGGTCCCGGGCCCGCACCGGCGGGTCGGCCCAACCCGTCGGCGGCTCCGGCGAAAGCCGGCCCGCCAACCCCAACCGCAGCGGTGGCCGCCGGCCCCCGAGTTTTGCCCCCCGTCAGAGCTCTGGCCGCTCCGGCGAAGGCCAGCCCGCCCCGAGCCACGAGCCCGCCGGCCCGCAGCACACCCGGGTGATGCCCGCCGGGCACCCCTCGGCGCAACGCGACGAACCTCAGCGCCCCTCCCGCCCCGCAGATCCGCGCGGGCCCGACGGACCTCACAGCCCTGGCGGTGAGGGTGCTCCACCCGCCGCACCAAAACCGCGGCGTAAGCGCCGCGGCCGCCGCATCGCTTTGGTGCTCGCGGTGCTGTTAGTGCTGGTGCTGGCGTGGCCGGTGGGCCTGCTGATCTGGGCCAACGGTCAGATCCAACACGTTGACGCGGGCGAGTCAAGCCTGTCCAGTTCCGGCACCACCTACCTGCTCACCGGCTCGGACTCTCGGGACGATGGTCAGTTCCCCAATGACTCCACGGCCGGCCAACGCGCCGACACCATCATGATCCTCACCGTTCCTCGAGGCGGGAACACGTCGCTGATTTCGCTGCCCCGAGACACCCTGGTGGAGATCCCGGGTCACGGCACCAACAAGTTGAACTCGGCGTTCTCTCTGGGCGGCGCACCGCTTCTACGCGAGACCGTGGAGGGGCTGACCGGTATCGAGGTAGACCACTACGTCGAGATCGGGATGGGTGGCCTCGCTGGAGTAGTCGACGCCGTCGGCGGTGTCGAACTGTGCTTGGACTACGACGTCGATGACGATCGGTCCGATCTGCAATGGACCGCCGGTTGCCACGTAGCCGACGGTGATACCGCCCTTGCCTTCTCCCGGATGCGGTACTCCGACCCACTGGGAGACATTGGACGCACCCAACGCCAGCAGCAGGTCATCCAAGCGGTGACCGGTGCCGTCGCCGATCCGGGAATAGCATTCCGGCCCGGCGATCAGATCGAGCTGGCCGACGCCGGCCTGGAGGCCCTGCACGTATCCGAGGGGTCCAACATCATCGACCTGGGCCGAATGGCCCTGGCCTTCCGAAACGCGACCGGTGCCGACGGTGTTCGCGGCGCCCCGCCGATCGCCAACATGGACCACCGTCCGGGGGGTGGCTTGGGATCCACGGTGCTGCTCGCCGAGGACTACCCGGCGTTCTTCGAATCGGTCGCCGATGGCACGGTCACCGAAGAAGACGCCTCCCGGATCGGATAACGCTCATGGCCCACAGCAACGACCAGGCGCTGATCACCCGGCTGCTGACCACCAAGGGCCACTGGGCGGTGGTGGGCCTGTCCACCAACTCCAGCCGAGCCGCCTACGGGGTGGCCCGCTACCTGCAGCAAGACCTCGGGATGGACATCACACCCGTTCACCCCAAGGCCGAGTCGGTACACGGGCAACCCGGCTACCCGAGCCTGACCGACGTACCCGGCCGGATCGACGTCGTCGACGTCTTCGTCAATTCCGAGCTGGCCGGCGAGGTCATCGACCAGGCGATCGCCGTCGGCGCGGCCGCTGTGTGGACCCAACTGGGTGTGATCGATAACGCCGCCATCGACCGGGCCCGTGCCGCCGGCCTGGACGTGGTGGTCGACGCCTGCCCGGCCATCGAAGGACCACGCCTGGGCCTGTCCTAACCGGCAGCGCACCGGCGCGTGCGGCTGCCCTCGGCGCGGCCCGATCGCAGGCACTGCCAAATCCTGTTCACCCAGGGGTTGCGGCTCCGCTAACGTGATGCGGGTGACTATGCCCGAGACCTCCTTAGTTGAACTCGATAAAGACTCCGCAGCAGCCCTAGCGAGCAGCGGACTGGACTACCGGAAAGTTGCCCCGGACTCCGCGCAGGCCGAACCATTCGTGCGCGCCGTGGAGCGCGGATTTCTCGGCGGCCGTTCCAGCGCCGAGGAGGTGCAGGGGTGGCGTGAAGCAATGCACGGCGGCCGAGCAATCGGCATTTTCGATGCAAGCGGCGTCGAGCCGCTCACCCCGGTAGCCACCATCAACGCTTGGCCGATGGAGGTGACCATCGATGTGGACTCCTTCGTGCCGATGTGGTCCATCAGTGCCGTCACGGTCTCCCCCACCCACCGCCGCCGGGGAATTGCGCGAGCGATGCTGGAGGGTGAATTGCGGGCCGCTGCCGGCGCTGGCTTCCCGATCGCCGGGCTCACCGTCACCGAGGCCAGCATCTACGGCCGGTACGGGTTCGGTTCGGCGGTGCACACCGGGCACTGGACAATCGATGCCCGGCGCGCCACGTGGATCGGCCCACGGCCCACCGAGGGTCCGGGAGCGGGGCGCTTGGATCACGTCGAGCGCGAGCAGTTGGAACGTGACCTGCAGGAGTTGAACGAATCCACGCGGGGGCAACGTCCCGGTGACATTTCCGGGTGGCCAGCGCTGTGGCGCGAGACCGCCGGGATGAAGTCCGGCAAGCCCGATCCCAAGGTGCGCGGGGTGCGCTACACCGACGCCAACGGTGAAGTCCGGGGCGTGGTGTCCTACACCCTGACCGAAAACCCCGAGGACTTCACCCGCTCCACGCTCAGCGTCAACGCACTGATCGCCGTGGACGCCGATGCTTATGCGGCCCTGTGGCGATACGTCATCGAGCACGACTTGGTCGGCACCGTGAAGGCCGGGCTGCGCTCGATGGATGAGCCGTTGCGGTGGATGATCTCCGACGAACGTGCCCTGGTGGTCACCGAACGCGACCACCACTGGCTGCGGATTCTGGACCTGCAGGCCTGCCTGCAGGCGCGCGCGTACCGGGTGCCCGGCGCCGCCATCCTGGACGTCACCGACCCCCTGGGATTGACCGCGGGACAATGGCGGCTGAAGGTCGATGACACCGGCCGCGCCAGCGTTGAGCCCACTACCTCTGGGGCATCGGAACCGGTGGTGAGTCTCGGGATCAGCGAGGTCAGCGCCATGTTCCTGGGCGGTGTACGTGCCTCCACCCTGGCTAGCGCCGGGCGCATCAGCGGTGACCCCGAGACACTGCAATGGATGGACCTCACGTTCACCCCGGCCGCAGGTTCCAGGTTGAGCTACTGGTACTGAAAGTCTTTTGAAACCGTCGACGGCGGTGGGTGCTTTGGCCCTGGGAGTACCAATAGGCTGAACGCACTTCGGCGCTGAACCCTTCGGCGCCGAATCGTGAATCCGGAGGAAGGCATGGCGCCTAGCCGCACCGAGTGGACGTTTATCCCGACCGATTCGCTGGAGAAGGTGTTCGCCGATGAGCGCCCTCGTCGCAGCGATGCACCGCTTCGAGGCTTCCTCGGCGAGAACCTCAGCGCGCAGCTGGCGTTCCAGCCGCCCTCGTCCCAAAGCCTGCAAGGGCTGGCCACGCTCAAGGTGACGGTCGGGGGGCCGCTGGCCGCCCACGTGAGCCTGAGCATGGTCGAGTTGGTTCCGGCAACCCTGCTGGCGTTCGACGATCACGATCACGGCTACCTGCGTGACACCCCGGGCCTGTATCCCGACGTCCTTCGCCCGTTGACCGACGGCGTGGTGCCACCGGCCGTGGGGTACTGGCGGGCGCTGTGGGTGGACGTGGCGGTGCCGGACGAGAGCCTGGCCGGGGAGCACACCGTGGAACTGGTGCTCAGCGATGCCACCACCGGTGAGGTCGTGCACACTCACGAGTTCTCCGTGCAGATTTACGCTGCCGCCCTGCCGGACTTGGACATCATCAACACGCACTGGCTGCACGCCGATTGTCTGGCCGACTACTACCAGGTGGAGGTGTTCAGCGAAGAGCATTGGCGGGCGATCGATAGCCTCATCGAATCGGCAGCAAAGATGCAGGTGAACTCGGTCCTGACGCCCACGTGGACACCGCCGCTGGACACCGGGGTGGGGCACTACCGCACCCCCGTGCAATTGATCGGCATCCGCGAGCGTGGCGACGGGTATGAATTCGACTTCGACCTGCTGGGCCGCTGGGTCGAGCTGTGCGCCAAGCACGGCATCCGGTCCCTGGAGATCGCTCACCTGTTCACCCAGTGGGGCGCCAAGGCAACCCCGGCGATCTATGTGCAGACCGACTCCGGCACCGAGCGCCGGTTCGGTTGGGACGTGCCGGCAACCGATGCCTCCTACCGCGCGCTCATGGAACAGTTGCTGCCCGCGCTGCGTGCCTACCTCGCCGAACATTGGGACGGTGAGGTGCTCTTCCACATCAGCGACGAACCCCGCCCCGCCATGCTCGGCGACTATCAGGCCGCCCGGAACGTGGTGCAGGACCTCCTAGCGGGGGCGACCATCGCCGATGCGCTGAGCGACCTGGAGTTCGCCTCCACCGGCGTGGTGCAAACTCCGATCGTGGCCACCGATCACGTGGCCCCGTTCCACGAGGCCGGCCTCAATCCATGGGTGTATTACTGCGTGTCCCAAAACCGGGACGTGGCCAACCGGTTCATTTCGATGCCCTCGGTGCGTAACCGGGTGATCGGCCGGCAGATCTTCGCCGCCGGCTCACCGGGATTCCTGCATTGGGGATTCAACTTCTGGAACACCCAGTACTCCCTGGCGCACGTGGACCCGTATGCCGACACCAGCGCCGGCGGAGCGTTCCCCTCGGGCGACCCCTCGATCGTGTACCCCGGCCCGGACTTCCAGGTACTGCCCTCGATCCGCTACCGGGTGTTCACCCAGGCGATGGACGACCACCGTGCGCTGCAGTTGCTCGCCGAGTTGACCGACGTCGCCACCGCATCGTCCTACATCGATGAGGGTGGGGAGCTGTCGTTTACGAACTTCTCCTACGACCCCGAGCACTACCTGAGCACCCGAGGGGCCGTGGATGAGGCGATCCTCGCCGAGCTCGCCAAGCGGTCGGACTGATCGGCGGGAGAGCACCAGCGCGGAGGTTAGCGCCCTGAGGGCACCTGCTCCTTGGCCTCATCGGCGTCGACATGACCGGCCGGCGGAGTCCGATCTGGCGAGGGCTTGCGCTCCGTCAGGGCCAACAGCCGGGCGACGGCATTCTTGAGCTTTGGTGCCATTGGTTTTTCCACCCCGCGGTACAGCAGCCATGCCAGCCCGATCGACACTGCCGTGGCAACCACCACGCACACCAATGCCGGCACATGATCCGATAGCATCGAGATCACCCACCAACCCCAGTACTGGTGCAGCAGGTACAGCGGGTAAGTCAGTGCGCCGATCGAGGTCAGCCAGGCCGCCTGCAGGTATTGCAGCCGGGTCAGGCTCAGCACTCCAACGGCCACGAAGCAGGCCACCGTGAGGGCGCCGAGCACCACCGGGTCCAGTTCAAAGGGCGTGCGCTCGGCCACCTGTCGACCCAGTCGGGGCACGGTGTGCCAGACCGCGAGCGCCACGTTCAGGATCAGTGCCGCCCAGCGGCCAGGGGTGTGACCGTAGCGGTGCAGCAGGTACAGCACCATGCCGCCGGCGAACAGTGGCGCATACCGGTAGTTCAACCAGTCCGGTGCGAAGGGCACGTCGGCAAGGGCCAGCGCATAGGACACCAGCGGCCAGGCCACCGCCAGGGCCATCACCCGGCGTTTGGTAATCCCCAGCAGCAGGAACACGATGATCAGCAGGTAGAACTTCATCTCCACCCACAGGGTCCAGTACACCCCGTCCACGTGCCCCACATCGAAGGCGCGTTGGAACATGGTGAGGTTCACACCCACCTGGCTCAACGTGGGTGCCCGGCCGGGGTTCCACAACAGGGTCAGCAGCAGCGAGGTGGCTAGCACCGCCACCCAGTACGCCGGGTATAGTCGCGCCACCCTGGAGGCGACGAAGCCTCGCCAGTCCCGGCCGTCGGCGCTCATCAGGATGACGAACCCGGAGATCACGAAGAATAGCGACGGCGCTAGAGCGCCGTATCCGAACCACACTCCGGCGTCCCCGGCCACTTGCTCCACCGGCTCGCCCCACACCTCATCGGAATAGGTGTCGAAGGAAACGAAGTGGTACAGCAGCACTCCGAACGCCGCGAAAAAGCGCAGCGCGTCGAGTCCGCGAAGCCGGGCCCTAGCCCCCGTTTGTTGCAGCGGCGCGGGCGCCGGTTTAGGTGCAGTCACGGCAGATCACGCTAACGTAACCGAATCGTTACTTCACGTCGATGTGTGCGCCCTCACCCTGTGTGTGACCGGGGTGTGAATGCGCGGTATGGGCCCTTTGCGGCCGCCGGATAAACGCGCATTGACGGTGCTGGCGAAAAGTACGCTGAGGCGCCGGCTCTTTCCACCGTCAAAAAGCTAGCCGTTCAGCGCGCGGAGAACCCTGGCTTGTGCGATCGGGAGGCCCGCAAACGCTCGCCCTTGGCGTGCGCGATCGAGCGCAGCTCCTCTTGATACCTGGCCATCGCAGCCCGCAGTTCCGCCGCCCGCTCATCGCCGCCGGCGGCCAGCGTGCGCACCGCCAGCAGGCCGGCGTTGCGGGCACCGCCGATGGAGACCGTGGCCACAGGGACCCCGGCCGGCATCTGCACGATCGACAGCAGCGAGTCCATGCCATCCAGGTGCGCGAGCGGCACAGGCACCCCGATCACCGGCAGCGGCGTCAGCGAAGCGATCATTCCGGGTAGGTGCGCCGCTCCCCCGGCCCCGGCGATGATGACCCGAACTCCGCGCTCGGCGGCGCTGCTGGCGAAGCTCAGCATCTCCTGCGGCATCCGGTGCGCCGAGAGCACATCGACGTGTGCGCCCACGCCGAACTCATCGAGCGCCTCGACGGCCGCGCTCATCACCGACCAGTCCGAGTCCGATCCCATCACCACGGCCACCGGCGGCAATGGGCTCTTGGTCTCATCGGGGCCGGTGGTGGGGGTCTGATCAGTCATGTCAACGTCCTTCCAAAAGGTCAGCGGCCTCGCGGGCCTGGCGCCGAAGCACCTGCAGGTCATCGCCCATCACATTCACGTGCCCGAGTTTGCGCCCAGGCCGCACGCCCTTGCCATACATGTGGGCCTTGGCCCCGGGGTAACGCTCCATCAACTCGGGGTACACCGTGGTGGGATCGTCATGGGTGGATCCGAGCACGTTGACCATCACCGCCCAGGGCGCGTGCTGGGCGGTGTCCCCCAGCGGCAGGTTCAGCACCGCCCGCAGGTGCTGCTCGAACTGGGAGGTGGTGTGGGCATCGATGGTGATGTGCCCGCTGTTGTGCGGGCGCATCGCGAGTTCGTTGACCAACAGCTCACCGCCCTCGGTGCGGAACATTTCCACGGCCAGCACCCCGGTGACGCCCAGCCCGGCAGCGATGGTTTCGGCGATTCCGATGGCCGCCCGAGCCTGGTCGTTGTCGAGCTCGGGGGCCGGGGAGATCACTTCGGAGCACACTCCGCCCACCTGCGTGGTCTGCACCGGTGCCCAGGTGCGCATCTGCCCGCTCGGCCGGCGGGCCAGCAGCACCGCGATCTCACTGGTGAACGGCACTTTTTCTTCCACCAAGGCGCCGCCGTCGAGGCTTACCCAATCTTCGCCGTCGGCCGCGGTATCGATGACCCGCACACCTTTGCCGTCATACCCGCCTACGGGACGTTTGAGGACCACCGGCCAGCCGACGTCGTCGCCGAAGCTTTGCAGTTGGGCCACCGAGGTCACCTGCGCCCAGCGCGGGCATGGCGAGCCGAGGCGCTGCAGCTCGCGGCGCATGTGGATTTTGTCTTGCGCGCAGCGCAGTGGCGCCGAGCCCGGCTGCACGGCGACGCCGGCGTCTTCCAAGGCGGTCAAGATCGGCGTGGGTACGTGTTCATGTTCAAAGGTGAGCACGTCCGCGCCGCGCACCAGCTCGGCGATCGCCTCGGCATCGTTGCTGGCGCCGACCATGGAATCGGGAATGACCTGGGCGGCTGCGCCGTCGTCGGCTTCCACCAACGCGCGCATTCCGATGTTCAGCGCGCCCGCCGGCGCGGCCATCATGCGGGCCAATTGGCCGCCGCCTACTACTGCAACCACAGGACCCATAGCTCAAGCCTAATGGCCTAACGCCCCAGTGAACCGCCGCGGCATGGGTATCCTGCCTGCATGATGCGCGCCAGCGCCGACGTCCCGGCCACCACGACGGCGGATCCTGCGGACGAACCGGCGCGGCGCCCTCGTTCGTGGGTGGGCCGGGTGTGGGAGTTAGCTCGGTTCGGAACCGTTGGTCTGCTGGCGTTCGTGGTCGATGTGGGGCTGTTCAACGCGCTGCGGTTCGGGCCGGGGGAACTGCTCGTGGACTCACCGCTCACCGCCAAGGTCATCTCGGTCTCGGTGGCGGTGCTGGTGGCGTGGTTGGGAAACCGGTATTGGACGTTCGCCACCAAACGGGCCCGCGGTGGGGCGGCGTCGCACGGCGGCGAACTCCTGCGATTCATCGTGGCCAACGTGATCGGGATGGGCATCGCGGTGGGCTGCCTGGCCTTCTCCCACTACGTCCTGGGGCTCACCTCGCCGCTGGCCGACAACATCTCCGCCAACGGGGTGGGCCTGGTGCTCGGTACCGCGTTCAGATACCTGGCTTACCGGCATTGGGTGTTCCGCAACGCCACGCCGGCCTAGCCGACATTCAGCGCCGGCGCCGACGCCGGCCGACCACCACCACGGCCCCTTCGGGCAACACCGAATCGGGGTCCAAGCGTCGTGGCACGGCGTTGAGGAACACATCGAACACCGGGGGGCTGCGCCGGGTGAGCTCCAGGCGTCCGCCGTCGGCGGTGATGAGGTCCTTCGCTAATCCCAGGCCCAGGCCAGAGCCCTTCCCGGAGGTGACGTGCCGCTCAAAGATCCTTGGCGCCAAGTCTTCGTTTACCCCCGGGCCCTCATCGGTTACCGAGATCACCACGCCGGAGTCCGCGGCTTTGGCCCCGCGCACAGCCACCGTGGTGGCACCGTCGCCGTACTTGAGGGAGTTCTCCAGCAGCGTGGACAGCACCTGGGCCAGCGACCCTGGGGTGGCCAATACATCGACGTCTTCTCCGCCGCTGAAGGTCAGCGCGCGGCCGGCGCGTTTGAACGTGGGGCGCCACTCCTCGGCTTGCTGGGCGAACACATCGGTGAGCCGCACCGGCTGGGTCGTGCCGGTATCGGGGTTGCGCGAGGAGGCCAACAGATCATCGACCACCTGCACCAGGCGCTCGAGTTGTTCCAGGGATATCCGCGCTTCCTCCCGCACGGCCTCGTCCTCCGAGAGCATCTGGATTTCCTCCAGGCGCATCGACAGTGCCGTCAGCGGGGTGCGCAACTGGTGGCTCGCGTTGGCGGCAAACTGCCGTTCGGCGGCCAGCCGGGTAGCCATCCGATCGCCGGTGCGATTGAGCTCGTTGGCGACCAGGTCGATCTCTTCCACCCCGGACGCCGGAATCTTCAGCCGAGCCGCTCCCGAACCGATCTGCTCGGCGCTGGCGGCGAGGAACACCAACGGCGCTGCAAGCCTGCGGGCCTGCCAGGAGGCCAGCATCGCCGCCGGGCCGAAGGCCACGATCGAAGCGAGCACCACGAGGATCACCACTTGGGCGCCACGCCAGAACAGCACCGAAGATGGGGCTGTCACTTTGATTACGGCTCCCGATGCCGTGTTTTGTTCAACTTCGAAGGCCCCACCCTCGACCCTGGGGCCAATCTCCACGTCCGCGCCAAGCGGTGAGACCACGTGCACATGCACGGGAATGCCCTCAACGTCGTCAACCCAGCGCTCCAACATCGCCTCGTCGATGTCGGATCCGGTGGCCAGGCGCATTTCCACGCCTCGGCTGATCGCTTCGGTTCGAAGTCTAAGCGTGTCCTGGGCCGATGCATTCACCATCAGGGCGCCGAAGATTCCCATCGGCACTCCGAGTAACAGGACGGCGACGGTGACGGCCGCGATTGTTGCTGTTAAAACGCGGCGCCTCAGGGGTCAGTCCTCCCCGGTCTCGAACCTAAATCCCATGCCGCGAACGGTGGAGATGTAGCGCGGGGAGTTGGCGTCATCACCGATCTTGCGGCGCAGCCAGGACACGTGCATGTCCAGCGTTTTGGTGGAGCCGTTGGGGTCCGAGGCCCACACTTCGCGCATCAGCGCCTCGCGTGAAACCACCGAGCCCGCTTCGCGCACCAGCACGCGCAGCAACTCGAACTCCTTGGCGGTCAGCGATAGTTCGCGCTCGCCTTGGAATGCCCGGTGTGCTGCCACGTCCATGCGGAGGTCTTGGGCAACGATCTCATCGACCTCGCCACCTTCGCCGCCGGCCCGGCGCAGCAGCGCCCGAACGCGTGCGAGCAGCTCGGCCAACCGGAAGGGCTTGGTGACGTAGTCATCGGCACCGGCGTCCAGCCCCACCACGAGGTCTACCTCATCGGCGCGGGCGGTGAGCACCAGGATCGGGGTGGACAGGCCCTGGGAGCGCACCCAGCGGGCAACGTCCAGGCCGTCCATGTCCGGCAGCCCGAGGTCCAGCACCAAGAGGTCGGCGCCGGTGGCCTCATCGATGGCGCCCTTACCGGTGCCGTGCACCGACACGTCGTATCCCTCCCGGGACAGCGCACGTGCCAATGGTTCGGCAATGGCAGGGTCATCTTCTGCTAAGAGAACTCGAGTCACAATTGTCATCGTAATGCTTCTTGCGGCCCTGGCTTGATGATTTGCCCTGCTGAATCACTTCCACAGCCATAGACAGGCCCAGGCAAGCCCTACTGCGCGCGCCGTTGCACGCCTGCCGGCGTCACCGAACCGAGCCCAGAAATCTCTACCGGAGACTTCATCGTCACCTCAAAGTCGCCGGCGTGGTCGGATTCGGAAAGCAGCGCGGCGCTCACGTCATCGACAAGTAATTCACCTTCGGCGGCCACATCCGAAAGCCGGGAGGCGAGGTTGACAATCGGGCCGAACACATCGCCCGAACGGGACAGCACCCGGCCCCACACCAGCGATCCGCGGATCGGCACGTTGTGTTGGGCCATCACCCGCAACAGGCCGGTGCCCACCCAGGCACCGGTGATGATGTCATCGGCCACCCAGAGCACCGCGTCGCCGATGGTCTTGACCACCCGGCCGCCGTAACTGGCGATGAGGTCCCGGGCGGCGCTTTCGAACTCCCCCACCAGTGTTGCCAGTTCGCCGGCAGACATCGCAGCCGCGCGCCGGGTGTAGGAGACGATGTCGATGAACCCGATCGCTCGTTCCAGCGGCAGTTCATTTGCCGAGGCGCCGGTATCGGACTGCGACACCTGACGATCTAGGCGCCCCAGGAGCGCCGAGAGCTGACGTCGCCACACGTATTCGGCCTGTTCGGCCAGCACCGGCGCCAGATCCCGCATGCGGTCCAGCACCAGCAGCCGCGCGGAGGTGTCGTCCAGGCCGTGCCGCTTCACCGCGTCCTCCACGAGGGCCTCGACCTGCCACAGCACCAGGCGGTCCATGCTGTGCCCTTGGGCTCGCACCAGGTTCTGCGCGGTCTGCAGCGAGATGGTGCGGTCGCTAACCAGGTCCGAGATCTGCCGCAGGGCCAGCACGTCGGACTCGGTGAACTCCGCATCATCCTGCGCAGGATCCTGAAACCCTAAGGCGCGCCAATACTGCCGGACGACGTCGAGTTCCAGATCGCAGGCGCGCGCCACATCGGTCAGGGTGTAGCGGGCCTGACCGAGCAATTCTTCCCGGTGCCTGGATGTGGTCGACTGACGCACTGGCGGATCCCCATTCAGGCGATCGCCAGCATCGGATCCACCAGTGACCTCGCTCACGCCAACCAGGCTACTAAACCCTCAGGCGCGGTGACGCAGGTGCACATCGCCGGCGTGGATCTGGTGCACCCGGTCGGCGTCTTCAACCAGCAGAGCGCCGTCAGTTCCCAGGCCCAGCGCACGTCCGGTAACCGGCTCGCTGCCCTCGATGCTCACCTCGACTTCATCACCGATGGTGACGCAGTGGCTCAGCACGAAGCTCTCCGGATCAGCACCCTGCCCGACCGCATCGAGCGCAGCGCCCAGGGTGGCCACGATCCGGGTGGCCAGGTCGTCGACCCACGGCTGAACCTCATCCGGTACGGACACCCCGGCATCCAGAGTTCCGGCCCAGTCCACCGGCAACGCCTCACCGCGCACGTTCAGCCCGATGCCCACGACCACGCCGGTGCGGTCTGGCAACACCTGGGACAAGATTCCCCCGACCTTGCGCCTACTTCCCCATCCCGGCACATCTGCGGTGCCGCCGGCGGTGTCGACCACGTCGTTGGGCCACTTCACCCCGAACCTGTCTGGTGGGGCGCCGGCATCCTGCAGTGCTCGCGCCACGGACGCTCCAGCCAGCAACGGCAGCCACCCCCACTGTTCCTGAGCCAGCGTGGGCCGTAACAGCACCGAGAATGTCAGTGCCTGCAACTGTGCCGATTCCCACACCCGCCCGGCGCGGCCAAGGCCCGCGGTCTGTTCGCGGGCGAGCAGTACCGACAGGTGCGGCCAGGCCTCGGGCTCGGCATCGGCGGCGGCGAGAAG
Organism: Beutenbergiaceae bacterium; assembly: GCA_048594865.1. Classification (GTDB taxonomy): domain Bacteria; phylum Actinomycetota; class Actinomycetes; order Actinomycetales; family Beutenbergiaceae; genus CALKWS01. Next base: position 18,437 of record JBMDWZ010000018.1, on the reverse strand, counting down.
GCCGGTGTTGGTTGACGGTGCGCTGCGCACAACGTCCCAGCGGGGTTGGGTGCTCATGGGTCAAATCTGCCAGGCCCGCACCACTTTGGGCACCCGTAGCGGGCGCTCCCGACGGCCGTTCGGCCGGCCCCGGCAGCCCCAGTTGTAGAGACCCCACAAGAAGTTGACCGTGAGCCACACCGATCGCGGTACTTGGTTGAAGGGTGGAGACAACTACGCTGGGCTGCTGTGAACGATGAATTACCCGACACCTCCACCACTGCTGGCAAACTCGAGGATCTGCGCCGCCGCGTCGCCCAAGGACCGGACGCGATCGCAGTTACCGCGAGCGAAAAGCAGGGCGCCCGAGGCAAGAAGTCCGCGCGAGACCGCATCTCCGAGCTCCTCGATGAGGGCTCCTTCGTCGAACTCGATGCCTTCGCCACCCACCGGTCCACGAACTTCGGACTGGACAAGCGCCGTCCGGCCGGTGACGGCGTCGTCGTCGGCTACGGCACCATCGACGAGCGCCAGGTGTGCATCTACTCCCAGGACTTCTCCGTCTTTGGCGGGTCGCTGGGCGAGGTGCATGGTCAGAAGATCACCAAGGTGATGGACCTGGCCCTGCGCACCGGGGTCCCCCTGATCGGAATTTCCGACGGTGGCGGGGCGCGCATCCAAGAGGGTGTCGCGGCCCTGACCCAGTTCGCCGAGATCTTCCGGCGCAACGTCGCCGCCTCGGGCGTCATCCCCCAGATCTCCCTGATCCTGGGACCCAGCGCCGGGGGCGCGGTGTACTCCCCGGCGCTCACCGACTTCATCGTGATGGCCGATCAGACCTCGAACATGTTCATCACCGGCCCGGACGTGATCCGCGCTGTCACCGGTGAGGACGTCGGGTTCGAAGAACTCGGCGGCGGTCGCACGCACAACGAACGCTCCGGGGTGGCCCACTACCTGGCATCGGATGAGGATGACGCCTTCGACTTCGTCAAGGCCCTGCTGCACTACCTCCCGGCCAACAACCTCACCGATCCCGAAACCTTCCCGGCGCCCATCGAGGACGAGGGGCCAACCGAGGAGGACGAAGCGCTGAACACCCTGGTTCCCGATTCGGACAACCAGCCCTATGACATGCACGCGGTCATCGAAACCGTGCTGGACGACGGCGAATTTCTGGAGATTCAGCCGCTGTTCGCCCGCAACGTGGTCATCGGTTTCGGGCATGTGGAGGGCCACCCGGTGGGGATCGTGGCGAACCAGCCGCAATCGATGGCCGGGACCCTGGATATCGACGCTGCCGAGAAGGCTGCCCGCTTTGTGCGCACCTGCGATGCGTTCAACATCCCGGTGCTCACCTTCGTGGACGTTCCCGGGTTCCTGCCCGGCACCGACCAGGAGTGGAACGGCATCATCCGCCGGGGCGCCAAGCTCATCTACGCCTACGCCGAAGCAACCGTTCCACTGATCACGGTCATCACCCGCAAGGCCTACGGCGGTGCCTACATCGTGATGGGGTCCAAGCAGCTGGGCGCCGATATCAACCTGGCCTGGCCCACCGCGCAGATCGCCGTGATGGGTGCCTCCGGTGCGGTGAACATCCTGCAGCGCGGGGCGCTGAAGAAGGTCGCCGATGAGGGCGGTGACGTCGAGGCCGAACGCACCAGGCTCGTCGATGAGTACACCGACGCCATCGTCAATCCCTGGGATGCCGCGGCCCGCGGCTATGTCGATGCGGTCATCGAGCCCGCGCAAACGCGCACCCAGATCGCCAAGGGCCTGCGGGCTCTGCGCACCAAACGGGCCGCCCTACCAACCAAGAAGCACGGAAACATCCCACTATGACTTCCCCAGCACACGCCAAGCACGCAGGTGAGAACTACTCCGCACAGGGAGAGGTCCCGGGCGACGTCGTCTGGGTCCTGCGCGGGGAACCGAATGAGGACGAATTGGCCGCACTGGTGGCCGGGATTGTGGCCACCCGCGGGGCCGATCACGAAGAGATCGACGATGGTTCGCGTACGTCCCTGTGGAACAACCACGGCCACCGGCTCGGGATGGCGCCGCGCGCCGCCCGCGCGGCGTGGCGGTGGAGCGCGCACGCCGATCGGTGAGTCGATGAAAACACTGCTGCTCGCCTCGGCCTCCCCTGCCCGTGCGGCACTGCTGCGCTCCGCAGGGGTGCAGCCGCTGATCCAGGTGGCCGACGTCGATGAGCCCACCATCCTGGCGGATGCGGGCCGACGGCGAGGCGCACCATTGCCCGCCGAGCAGGCGGTGTTGGTGCTCGCCCAGGCGAAGGCCGAGCGCGTGGCCGCCCACCCTAATCCGCACCTTGGTGCCCCCGGGACCAGGATCGATGCGGTGTTGGGCTGTGACTCCTTGTTGGAGTTCGAGGGCCAGATTTGGGGCAAGCCCGGAACACCCGAGCGCGCTCGGGAACGCTGGCGCCAGTTGCGCGGCGGCACCGCGAAGCTGCATACCGGGCATTGGCTCATCGACTCACGCGGCCACAGCGCCTCCGCGTCCCGGGCCACGACGCTGAGGTTCGCCGACATTTCCGATGAGGAGATCGAGGCCTACATCGCCACCGGCGAACCGTTGGCGGTGGCCGGCGGGTTCACCATCGATGGCCTCGGCGGTGCGTTCATCAGCCACATCGACGGCGATTTCCATGCCGTGGTGGGGCTGAGTATCCACACCCTGCGGGAGCTCACCGCCGAACTCGGGCTTCGCTGGATTGACTTCTGGGCCGAGCCGAATAGTTAAATCCCTGGCTCAATGGTTTCCCAATAGCGTCACCACCCGTCCGGGCTTTGTACAAGTCGAACTACGCAAGTTCACAAGACCGGCGCCCGCAGCATAAATCCTTGTAGGATCGCCACAACCTCGGCGCATTCGACTTGCTGACCGGCACGAAGTTTGTGCCGAGACGCAATGAGCAGTGCATTATTCGGGTGGTCCGCAGTAGTTTGGCCGGGCATCAATTACGCCTATCCATCATGTTTGACGATCAAGGAGACCGATGAGCAGCACCACACCGGCGATCAACACCGCAGGTATTTCAAAGGTCTTGATCGCTAACCGTGGTGAGATCGCGGTCCGGGTAGCGCGCGCGTGCCGCGATGCGTCGCTGGCCTCGGTCGGCGTGTACGCCGACCCCGATCGCGAAGCCCTGCACGTGAAGCTCGTCGATGAGGCTTTCGCCCTCGGCGGGGCGCGTGCGGCCGAAACCTACCTCGACATCGCCAAGATCCTGGACGTCGCCCGCCGCAGCGGCGCCGACGCTGTACACCCGGGCTATGGTTTCTTGTCCGAGAATCCCGAATTCGCTCAGGCCGTCATCGACGCCGGCCTCACCTGGATCGGCCCCCCGCCGGCCGCCATCGAGTCCCTCGGCGACAAGGTCTCCGCACGACACATCGCCCAGCGCGCCGGCGCCCCCTTGGTGGCCGGCACCCCAGACCCGGTACCCGATGCCGCCGCGGTGAAAGCCTTCGCCGATGAGCACGGGCTGCCGATCGCGATCAAGGCCGCCTTCGGTGGCGGTGGCCGCGGGCTGCGGGTGGCCCGCGAGGCCGATGAGATCGAAGCGCAGTTCGACGCCGCGGTCCGCGAAGCGACGGCCGCCTTTGGCCGCGGAGAATGCTTCGTGGAACGGTTCCTCGACCGCCCCCGGCACGTTGAAACCCAATGCTTGGCCGATCAGCACGGCACCGTCGTGGTGGTCTCCACCCGCGACTGCACCCTGCAACGTCGGCACCAGAAACTCCTGGAGGAAGCCCCGGCACCGTTCCTCACCCCGGCCCAGGATGAGCAACTGCGCACCGCGTCCAAGGCGATTCTGAGCGAGGCGGGTTACGTCGGCGCCGGAACCTGCGAGTTCCTCATCGGCACCGATGGCACCATCTCCTTCCTGGAGGTCAACACCCGTCTGCAGGTGGAGCACTGCGTCACCGAGGAGATCAGCGGGATCGACCTGGTTCGCGAACAGCTGCGGATCGCCGCCGGCGAACCCCTTGGGTACACCGAGGTCACCACTCGCGGCCACTCCATCGAGTTGCGCATCAACGGCGAGGACCCCCACCAGAACTTCATGCCCGCACCCGGCACCATCTCCACGCTGCGTTGGCCCGCCGGGCCCGGGGTCCGGGTGGATTCCGGCGTCGTCGGCGGGGACACCATCTCCGGCGCCTTCGACTCGATGCTGGCCAAGGTCATCATCACCGGCGCCGACCGCACCCAGACCTTGCAACGCACCCGCCGGGCGCTGGCCGAGACCGAGGTCAGTGGGATCCCCACGGTGTTGCCGTTCTTCAACGCCGTGCTGGGTGAAGCGGACTTCGTAGCCGAGCGCGCCGAGGACTTCGCCGTGCACACCACCTGGATCGAGAACGACTTCGCCGGCAAGCTGCGCGATGCGCCTGCGGCGCCGCCGGCGGCACCCTCGGCGCCGCCCGAGGAAGCCGAGACCGAGCGCGTGGTGGTCGAGGTTGGCGGTAAACGCCTGGAAGTTGTGCTGCCGGCCGGCCTCAGCCGCCGGGGCGCCGGCAAGTCCCGCGCCCCGCGCCGTTCGGCCCGCAAGTCCGGCACCCGGCTGGCCGGTGGCGCCGGCGGGAACGGGCTGGCCTCCCCGATGCAGGGCACCATCGTCAAGATCGCCGTCGAAGAAGGCCAGAGCGTGCAAGAGGGCGAGCTGATCTTGGTGCTGGAGGCGATGAAGATGGAACAGCCCCTCAACGCCCACCGGGCCGGCACCATCCAAGGACTGTCCGCGGCAGTCGGGGAGACCGTGAGCGCCGGCACCGTGCTGTGCCAGATCCAAAGCGCCGACGGGCAGGCGTAGCCGCCGACCATGAGGTCACCGGCCCACGCCAGCGGTGACGGCTGGGTGCAGTGCCGGTGCGGAGCACAGCACTGGGGCCGCTTCGGTGCCGCCGGACTCTTGTTGTCCGACGGCGCGGGCAGCGTGGTGCTGCAGCACCGGGCGCAGTGGTCGCATCACGGCGGCACCTGGGGAATCCCCGGCGGCGCGGCGGGTGCCGATGAGACCGCGGTGCAGGCGGCCCTGCGGGAATCGGCCGAAGAAGCCGGGCTGGCGCCCGGCGATCTGCGTCTGCATGCCACCTCCACCCTGGAGCACCCGGACTGGAGCTACACCACGGTCTTGGCTACCGACCCCTCCAAACCGGCGGTGCGCGCAACCGACGCCGAGAGCGTGGCGGTGCAGTGGCACCACCTGGACGAACTCACCGGTTTGACGCTGCTCGCGCCCTTCGCTGAAGCCCTGCCGGTGCTCCAGGGGATGCTCGCGACCCACCCCACCCTCATCATCGACGCCGCCAATGTGGTGGGCTCACGGCCGGACGGCTGGTGGAAGGACCGCGCCGGTGCGACCACCCGGCTCGGCGCCCAGATCGGGGAGCTGGCAGACCTTGGAGTGCCGGCCAGCCTCCTGGACCTGCCGGGCAGCACCTGGTGGCCGAAGGTGTTGTTGGTCACCGAAGGCAGGGCTAACGCGGCCCCCGACACCCCTGGCGTGCGCACCGTTCGCAGCCCTGCAAGCGGCGATGACCAGATCGTGGAACTCGTCGACCGGGCGGCGCAAGACGCCGGAAAATCAACGAATACCGAGCATTACCCGATCACCGTGGTGACCTCCGACCGCGGGCTACGCGCCCGTCTGGACGCACCCGGTGTGCGCTGCATCTGGGCGTCAACGCTGCGAAAAACCTTAGATACGCTGACTGGCCGAGCGTGAGCTCAGCCCCCACCTCGATGGCGGCCCACCGGCTCCAGCCAGCGCTCACTCAGGCACGTCACAGATCGAGCGTTCGCGCGCCCGCGAACAACAAGTAGGAGATGTCATGACCTCACGGCGCCGTCGCGCCATGGCGTCCGCATGCGGTGTGGCCCTGGTGCTCACCGGCTGCGGAGCCGCCGGGCAGACCCCGACCGGTAACGGCGACCCCGCCTGCCGGATCGCCGAGGATTTCCCCCTCGGCCCCATCGAACTCATCGTCCCCTGGTCCGCGGGCGGCGGAACCGACGCGGTTGCCCGGTTGCTCGGAGAGCAACTGTCCGACGCCGTTGGCGTGCGGGTGAACGTGGTGAACCGGTCCGGCGCCGGTGGCGTCATCGGCCACCATGCGATCGCCGAAGCCAACCCCAACGGCCGGGTGATCGGGTTGATCACCGCCGAGATCGCGATGATGCACTGGCAGGGTCTGACCGGGCTCGATCACGAGAACCTGGCTGCGGTGTCTCAGGTAAACGCCGATGCGGCCGCGGTCACGGTGGCCGCCGACTCGGACTTCGAGTCCATCGATGACCTGCTGCAGGCCATCGAGAACGACCCTGGCTCCTTCAACGCCTCGGGAACCGCCCAGGGTGGCGTGGGGCACGTGGCCATGGTCGGCATGGTGGAGGCCGCAGGCATGTCCACCGACGCCGTCACCTGGATCCCGTCCGACGGCGCCGCGCCCGCGCTCCAAGAGCTCGTGGCCGGGAGCCTGGACTTCATCGTCACCTCCTCCGCGGGCGAGGTGTCCTCGATGGTCGACGCCGGCGAGGTGCGCACGATCGCGATCATGGGCGATGAACCCGATGCGAACTTCCCCGACGTGCCACTGCTCGTGGAGGAAACCGGCATCGACTTCGTCAGCGGTACCTGGCGGGGTATCGCCGCCCCGGCCGACCTCGATCCCGAGATCGTAGAAACTCTGGACTGCCACATCAGCAACATCGTCGCCACCGAAGAGTTCGAGGACTTCATGGCGACCTCGGGATTCTCGGTGGTCTACCGGGACGCCGAGGAGTTCGATGACTTCCTCGCTTCTCAGGACGAACACATGGGAGAACTCATGCAAGCCGCGGGACTCGCCGAATGAGCGCCGTGAACAACGAACCGTCCACCCGGCCGAGCCAAACGGCACCGGCCCAAACCCGGCAGGGGTTCGCGGACCTGGTGATCGCGGCCATCATCACCGCTGTCGCGATCTACGTGTTGATCTCCGCATCGGGCATGCGCCGGTTGTCCACCGGGGACATCGGTGCGGGTCTGTTCCCTACCGTCATCGGCACGCTGTTGCTGGCGTGCGCCGCCGGGCTTCTGGCACAACACCTCATTCGCTCCAGGCGAGCAGCGGCAGGTGACGCGACCTCTGACACGCTCGCGACGTCGTCGGCCACTGATGTGGCTTCCGAGCCGGCTGACTCCGGAACCGGGGACGACGCTGCGGCCCAACCTGCGGCGGCCGAGGATGACGACGCCGATGACCGGACCCCGGGCTGGCGGCTGGGCTTGAACGCGGGCGTGGTGCTGGCCGGGATCGTGGGCTACGTCCTGGTTGCCGAGTACGTGGGCTTCGTACCGACGATGTTCGTGATCCTGCTCGGCATTCAACTGTCGCTGCGCGCGGGCGCCGTGAGGTCGATCGCCGTGGCGGCGCTGCTGACCGCAATCATGTACGCACTCTTCCAATGGGCGCTGATGGTTCAGCTTCCCGCCGGACCTTTGGGGATCTGATGGCCGAGAACTTTGGGGCTGCGCTGCAGCTCGTCTTTGACCCCATGACGTTGCTGGTGGTGCTGCTCGCGGCCACCTTCGGACTGATCGTGGGTGCGGTGCCGGGACTGACCGCCACCCTTGGTGCGGCGCTCCTGGTGCCCTTCGCGTTCTTCCTGGACCCGGTGCCGGCGGTGGCCTCGATCATCGCGATGTCGGCGATGGCGATCTTCGCCGGCGACGTGCCCGGCGCGCTGCTGCGGATCCCGGGCACGCCGTCCTCCGCGGCGTACGTCACCGATCAGTACGCGCTGACCCGGCAGGGCAAGGGTTCGCTCGCGCTCGGCGTCGGCCTGATCGCCTCGGTGATCGGCGGCCTGGTCGGTTCGATCGTGTTGATCTTGCTCGCCCAGGTGCTGGGCCGGTTCGCCATGAACTTCTCCTCCTTTGAGTACTTCTGGGTGGCGGTGCTGGGTCTGACGGCGGCGGTCATCATCTCCTCGGGGTCCCAGCTCAAGGGCGCCATCGCGCTGCTCACCGGGCTCTTGGTCTCCACCATCGGGCTGGACCCGACGGTGGCGGAGCAGCGATTCACCTTCGGGTCCTCCGAGCTCATGGGCGGGGTCGGGTTCATCCCGGCGATGATCGGCCTGTTCGGGCTTTCTGAGGTGCTGCGCAACGTCGTTAAGCGTCGCTCGCAACTGCCCACCACACCGACCATCAAAACCAAGGGCATGATCCGCGACTCCGCGCGTGAGATCGTCAAGCACAAGGGCAAGGTCGCTCAGGGATCGGCGATCGGTAGCGCCGTTGGCGTGCTGCCCGGCGCCGGTGCGGACATCGCCGCGTGGATCTCCTACGCGGTGTCCAAGGCCACCTCACGGCGGCGCTCGGAGTACGGCAAGGGCTCCACCGAGGCGATCGCAGGCGCCGGGTCGGCGAACAACGCCGGGCTTGGGTCGGCGTACGTGCCGACGCTGGCCTTCGGGATTCCCGGGGACACGATCACCGCGATTCTCATCGGTGTGCTGCTGGTCAAGGGCGTGCAGCCCGGGCCGGAGTTGTTCACCACGAACGCGCCCACCCTGTACTCGCTGTACCTGGTGTTCATGCTGGCGAACATTCTGTTGATCCCGCTGGGATTCCTGCTGATCAAGGGCAGTTCGCTGGTGCTGCGCATCCCCCGGGCCGCGTTGATGGCGATGATCGTGGCGGTCTCGATCGTGGGTAGCTACGCGATCAATAACAGCTACGTGGACGTGCTCATCGTGCTGGTCTTCGGGGTGCTGGGTGTGCTCTTTGAACGGTTCGGGATCCCGCTGGCGCCGGTGGTGTTGGGGATCGTGCTGGGACCGATCGTGGAGCGCAACTTCATGTCCTCGGTGCTGCTCACCGGGTGGGACTTCACACAGTTCTTCACCCGGCCGATCTCTGCGGTGCTGATCGCCCTAGTGCTCGCGATGCTCGCCGTTCCGGTCATTCAAGCGGTCCGGCGCAAGCCGGCAGCCGTGCCTGAGCCAGAAGTCGAAGATGTGAAGTAAGGGAGAAAATCTCGGTTTCGGGTTGCATCGCCGCCGCACACGCGCAACGGTGGAAATACCCGAGGCGCTGACGCGGATGACATTCGTGCGGCGTCAATGCCGAAGGAAGGAACCCTATGCTTACCCTCACTGAAAACGCCCAGAGCGCGATCAAGTCGATCGCTTCCGAAGCTGGACTCGGAGACGACGGCGGTATCCGCATCGACTTTGCCGAGGATGGCTCACAGCTTCACATGGAGTTGGCACAGCAGCCGGGCGAGGACGACCAAGTCGTGGAGACCGAGGGCGCTCGCGTCTTCACTTCACCGCAGGCGACCACCCTGCTCGCCGAGCAGGAACTGGACACCGCGCAGACCCCAGAGGGCGCCGGATTCACCCTGCGCAAGCAGGACGGTGCCGAGGCTGAGTAATCAGCCCTGACCGCAATCAGTTCTGACAGTAATCAGCTCTGACTCTGAGGTCATCGCAACACGGCCCCATCGCACATTGCGTGCGGTGGGGCCGTTTGCGTGCGGTTGGGCCCGTTTGCGTGCGGTGGGGGCGCCGGTCTCCTGCCCCCGCAGGCAGCGAACCGCACACCGTGTACCGAATTTGCTGTCCCCAGCGCCCCACCACAGCGCACCCCGCACACCGTGTACCGAATTTGCTGCTCCCGGCGCCCCACCACAGCGCACCCCGCACGCCGTGTACCGAATTTGCTGTTCCGGGGCCGGTGATCGGGCGCGGGCCAAAGCTTAGGAGCGCGGCAGCCCGGTGGCGCGGGAAATCAGCGCGTCGAACTGCCTGTCCGAGAGCAGCCCGCGGGCAGCGATGAGCGGTTTCGCCCCAAAGCCGACGGCGTAGCGCGTCTTGGGACGGTCGGCCTCCACGGCCTTGGCGATCGCGTCGGCGATCACCGACGGCGGAGAGTTGCGGTTGGCATTGGCCTCCGACCGTAGTGACTTGGCGACGGCGGCCGCTTGCCGGGCGTAGGCACCGGAGCCGGCGGTCTGCTCCAAGTGATCAGCGGCGATGCCGCCCCACTCGGTGGCGATTCCGCCCGGCTCTATGACCACCACGTCAACCCCGAACGGCGCCGCCTCAAGTCGCAGGCAGTCGCTGAGGGCCTCGAGAGCGAACTTGGTCCCGTGATACCAGCCACCGAGCGGAGTGTGCAGCTTTCCGCCCATCGAGGTGATGTTGACGACCGTTCCGGACTTCTGGCGGCGCATGTGCGGCATCGAGAGTTGCGCCAGGCGGATGGCCCCAAAGACGTTCACCTCAAACTGGCGGCGGCCCTCATCGATGTCCACGTCCTCCAAGGCACCATAGGACCCGTATCCGGCGTTGTTGACCAGCACGTCGATGCGTCCGGACTCGGCGATGATGTGCTCCATCCCCGCCACCATCGAGTCATCATCGGTGAGGTCCATCGCTAGCGGCCGGACGCCGTCGGCCGCTAGCTCTTGCAGCCGATCGGTTCGCCGCGCGGCACCGTAGACCGTGAAGCCAAGGGATTGGAGTTTACGGGCGGTGGCCTCGCCGATTCCCGAGGATGCCCCGGTGACAAGGGCTACGCGAGTGGTGTTCATAGGTGCTCCAAAATTTAAAGTGAATCTGCGTTCATGAACATAATGAACTATAGTTCACTTTGAAGCAAGGGGTAACGTCCGTACCAAACCAAAGGGAGGCCCTGATCGTGGTCACAGCTAACCGACCGAAGCGCGCAGATGCCGTTCGCAACCTGGGCAAGATCCTCCAAGCCGCACAGGACCAGATCACCGAGCGCGGACCCGAGGCGTCGATGCAGCACATCGCCAAGGCTGCGGGAGTCGCCGTCGGGACCCTGTACCGCCACTTCCCCACCAAAACAGACCTCGTCGGCGCGGTACTCGCCGGGTACGTCGGCGATATCGCCGAAGACGCTGAGGCGGTGCTCCAGCGGGCCCGGGATGGGGCCAGCCCGATGGCGGAGATCACCGGATTCCTGCAGCGGGTCACGGAGTCCACCGCCAAGAATCACGCCGTCAAGGCAGCCGCAGCGGGATTGGGCGTCTCGGGGCACGGGGACGATGAGGCCGAGGGCCGGGCGGCCGCGGCGCTCGCGGAGTTGATCGAGCTGGCGCGCAATGGCGGTCAGATCGACCCCAGCGTCACGGTGGCCGACATCTATCTGCTGATGGGCACCGCCCCGTCCGACCAGCCTGCGGCCGTGCGTGAACGCTGGCTGAGCATCATGACGAACGGGATCGCCGCCCGGGGGCACTAGCGAACGCGCGCCGGAGCACGGACCGCACACCGTGTACCGAATCTGCTGCCATGGGCACCCAACCGGAACACCAACCGCACACGGTGTACCGAATCTGCTGCCATAGGCACCCAACCGGAACACGAACCGCACATGGTGTACCGAATCTGCTGCCAGGTGGGCGACCCAGAGGTGCGCAAGGATGGCCCCATGGGCAAACACACCGGCCGGCGGCCAGAACTCATACCCAGTGGAGTACGCAAGCAGTGGCGCGGGCTGGTGGGCTCACTCGACTCGACGCAATCGGCCGCGGTGCTCGGCACCGCCGTCGCTGGCGCCGCCTGGGCCGCCGTTCACACCGCCCGCCGCGCGGGCACGGGTCACACGGGAACGGGTCGCACACCGATTGGTCGCAGTGGCGCGATCGCGGCGGTGGGCGTGGACCTCATCGGTGGCCTGGTCGCCTTCCAACTGCCGCCCACGCGCGACAAGTACGCCCAATCATCCGCTCGCGCCCGCCTGATCTTCGCGCTGTGCCACGCGCAACCCTTCCTCCTGCCGCTGCTGCGCGAAGGGTCCTGGCGCCGCGCCGCCTTCCGCTACCTCGCCGGCATCGCCGCCATCACCGGCCTGCAGGCCACCTCACTCACTCCTCGCGATCGACGCATCGCCGCCAACGCCGTGGCCGCGGGCGTTAGCATCGCCGATTTCGCCACCGACACCTCTCCTCAGCGTTGGTTTGGCCCGGTGTTCACCATGAAGGTAATCGGCGGGCACGGCGGGCTCCCACCGGCGACCACTCTCCAGTGATGCTCCCCCGGCCAAGGCCCCCCGGGTGAGTGCAGGAGCCACTCACCGCGGCCATTAGGCTTGAGCCATGACTGAACGCAGCGCCTGGGGTATCGGATTAGCCACTGTGACCGCCGAGGGCCAGACCCTCGACACCTGGTTCCCGAACCCGCAGTTGGGGGCACCGCAAGCTCAGGATGAGGGCCCCTACGCCACGCCCGCCGATCTGGCCTCCCTGGAGACCGATGATCCCGCACGGCCCACGAACAAGCAGGTCGTTCAAGTCACGATCGACCTCGACGGCCAGGCCCAGAGCACGCCCGATGCTTACCTGCGGCTGCACCTGCTCTCCCACCGGCTGGTCGCGCCAAACACGATCAACCTGGACGGTATTTTCGCGGTGCTGCCGAACGTGGTGTGGACCTCCGCCGGGCCGCTGCCTGTTGAGGACTTCGAGGCCACCCGCCTGAAGGTCCTCGCCGCCCACCCCGGAGTCCCGGTCAACGTCCTGGGCGTGGACAAGTTCCCCCGGATGACCGATTACGTCATCCCCTCCGGCGTCCGGATCGCCGATGCCGACCGTGTGCGCCTCGGCGCCCACCTGGCCAGCGGCACCACCGTGATGCACGAAGGCTTCATCAACTTCAACGCTGGCACCCTGGGCAATTCGATGGTGGAGGGCCGGATCAGCCAAGGCGTCGTCGTCGGCGACGGCTCGGACGTCGGCGGCGGCTCCTCGATCATGGGCACCCTGTCCGGCGGCGGAACCCAACGGGTTTCCATCGGCCAGCGTTGCCTGCTCGGAGCCAACGCCGGGCTGGGCATCAGCCTGGGTGATGACTGCGTGGTGGAGGCCGGGCTGTACCTGACCGCTGGCACCAAGGTCACCGTCGCCGCTACCGGCGAGGTGATCAAGGCAGTGGACCTCTCGGGCCAGAACGGACTGCTGTTCCGGCGCAACTCCACCAACGGCGTGGTCGAAGTACTCCCCCGCTCCGGCGATGGAATCGCGCTCAATGAGGCGCTGCACGCCTCGCAGTAAGGGCCGACGGCGAAAGCCGGCTTTGCCAGCACTAGTCCCGGGGCGTATCGCCTGCTGCGGGCGCCTGCTCCTCCTCAGCCTCGGGCACCTGCCCGCTAGCGCTCGCCCGTGGCATCTTCAGGCTCAGCACCACTGCCGCGGCGAGGCACACGGCGATCACCAACAAGCTCTGAGCGGTGGAGGCGTGATAGCTCTCCACCACGCTCTCGATGATCAACGTGGCCCCGATGTACACCAGGATCACCGCCACGGCGAACTTCAGGTACGTCAACCGTTTCGCTACCCCGGCGATGAGGAAGAACAGGGCACGTAGTCCGAGCAGCGCGAATCCGGTGGCGCTAAACACCAAAGCCCGGTCGGTGCTGATCCCCAAGGTGGCCGGCAATGCGTCCAAGGCGAGCACCACATCGGACATTTCCACCAGGATTAGCGCCAGCAACAGTGGGGTGGCAAGCAGCTTTCCGCCCTCGCGCACAAAGAAGCGGTCCCCTCGAAATCCCTCGGTGGTGGGAATGACCCGCCGCACCAGCCTTGCCACCTTGGATTCGCCGTCGTCCTTGGCTTCATGGCCTTGCGAGCGTTCAAAGAACATTTTGAAGCCGGTAAAGATCAGGAATGCGCCCGCCGCCCACAGCACCCACGTAAACTGCTCCAGGATCGCCACCCCGGCGGCGATCGCCGCGAATCGCAGCACTAGGGCGCCGAGGATTCCGAAAAGGAGCACCCGTCGCTGCGCGGATTGCGGAACTCCCAGGGCGGTGAAGACCACGAGCCACAGGAATACGTTGTCGACCGAGAGCGATTTCTCCACCACAAAGACCGCGAAGTAATCGCCGATCGCCTCGGTGCCGGCGTAGAGCGGAATGAGCGTGAGCCCAAATGCGGCCGCGACCGCTAACCACACCACCGACCACGTCAATGCCGAACGCAGCGTCACTTCCACCCCGCGGCGGTGCACCACGAATAGGTCGATCACCAGGAGCACCAACACGATTAGTGCAAAGGCGGCGAGCACGTAGCCGCTAGACATTAGGGGTGGTTCCTTTATTTGGTGCCAAGTTCATCGGCGAGAAGCGTAGCGCCCCGCACCAAACCCGCGCACGCGGTGCCTAGCTCGCGCCGTGGCCGGTCAGGCTGCGCTGCCCGGGGATCGCCTCGATCAGCTCGCGGGTGTAGGCGTGCGCGGGGTCGGAGAACACCTGCAGGGTATTGCCGCGTTCCACGACTTTTCCGTGGCGCATGACGACGACGTCGGTGCAGATTTGCCGGACGACGGCCAGGTCGTGGGAGATGAACAGGTAGGCCACGCTGCGCTCCTGTCGTAGCTCGGCCAGCAGGTGCAGAATCTGGTCCTGGATCGACACGTCCAGAGAAGACACCGGCTCATCACAGACGAGCACCTGCGGTTCGATAGCCAGTGCCCGGGCGATCGCCACCCGCTGCATCTGCCCACCGGAGAGTTCGTAGGGCTTGCGGGTGGCCACGGAGGCCGGCAGGTGCACCTGATCCAGCAGTTGAGCCACTCGGGCGCGCCGAGCCGAGCGGGAGAAGGATCCTAAAGACCGCAGTGGTTCGGCGATGCTGGTGGCCACGCTGTGCGCGGGGTCCAGGGAGGAGTAGGGATCCTGGAACACCGGCTGCACCAACCGGTTCAGCTGCTGGCGTTGCTTGCGGGAGGTGTAGGTGGCCCGGTCCCGGCCCCCGATAGCCACCACACCGGAATCGGCGTCGGCCAGGCCGAGCACGATGCGAGCCAAGGTGGTCTTGCCCGAGCCGGACTCCCCCACGATCCCCAGGCTCTGCCCGGCCCGCAGCGCAACGTTCACATCGTCCACGGCGATCAGGTCATCGCGGCCCGGTCGGGTAAACGTCTTGGTGACCTCGGTGACCTCGATCAGCGGTTCACCGGCTTCGTCAGCGGCCGCATCGCCAGGGATCGGTTCCACCAAGGGAACCGAATCCATCCGGGGCGCGGCAGCGGCGAGCCGTTTGGTGTACTCATGCTGGGCCGAGTCAGTGAAGGTGCCCGCAGGCAGACCCTCCACGAGCTTGCCTGCTTCCAGCACGATGACGCGATCGGCGCGGTCGGTGGCCACGCCCAGGTCGTGGGTGATGAGCAGCATCGAGGCACCCACCTCGCGCACCAGGTGCTCGATGTGGTCCAGGATCCGGCGCTGCACGGTCACGTCCAACGCACTGGTGGGCTCATCGGCGATGATCAGGTCCGGGCTAGCGATCAGCGCCGTGGCGATCAGTACCCGTTGGCGTTGCCCGCCGGAGAGCTCGTGCGGGTAGGCGCCAAAACGGGCTTTTGCATCATCCAGGCCCGCACGCTCCAGGGTTTCGATCGCCAGCGCCTTAGCTCGCGCGCCGTCGGCTAGCCCGTGGGTGCGCAAGGTCTCGGCGACCTGCTTGCCCACCGGCTGGACCGGGTTGAGCCCGGCCAATGGGTCCTGCGGGATGAGCGCGATTCGGCGCCCGCGCAGGTCCCGCAGTGCCCTGGCTTTGAGGGTGGTGAGCTCCACGCCGTCGAACAGGATGGAACCCTCGACGTTGGCGCGCCCACCGTGCAAGCCCAGGATGGCGCGGCCGATGGTGGTCTTGCCCGAGCCGGACTCCCCCACCAGTGCGACGCTCTCGCCGCGATTGACGTCAAAGTCCACGCCGCGCACGGCAGCGGTGGAGCCGCCGATGCGCCGATAGGTCACCTGCAGGTCGCGGACTGTGAGTAACGGCTCGCTCATCGTTGCCTCATCCTCAAGACTCGACTGATTCGGTTGGATGCCAGCACGGTCGCGGCGATCACGGCGCCGGGGAAGGTGGTGAGCCACCACCCGTTGACGATGTGCGACCGGCCTTCTGCGACCATCGAGCCCCACTCCGGGGTGGGCGGCACCGCGCCGAACCCGAGGAAGCTCAGCGCCGCCACGGAGAGCACCGCACCACCCAATTCCAGGGCGGCCAGTACCAGGACTGCACCGGAGGCGTTGGGCACCACGTGGCGCAGCAGGATTCCGATGTGACCGGTGCCGGAGGTTTTGGCGGCATCGAAGTAGCCGCGGCTGAGAATCCTCAGGGTTTCGGCCCTGGTGACGCGGGCGAAGGCCGGGATCCCGGCGATGCCCACGGCGATCGCTACGTTCACCACGCCGAAGCCCAAGATCGATACCGCCGCCATCGACAGCAGCAGCCCGGGGATCGCCACCAGCACATCGACCGCGCGCATAATGATCGCGTCCAACGCCCCGCCGACGTACGCCGAGAGCATTCCCAGCAGCGACCCCACCACCAGCGACAGGGTCACCGCGAGCAGTCCTGCGGACATCGACAGTCGGGTTCCGTACACCACCCGGCTGAAGATGTCCCGGCCCAGCACGTCGGTGCCAAACCAGTGCTGCGCGCTGGGCCCGGCCAACGATGCGGCCTGATCCAGGTCGGTGACCGGGTGGTGCGTGGCGAAGAATCCCGGAGCGATCGCCCAGGCGATGAGGGTGGCGAACACCAGTGCGCTGAGTACCAGACCCGGCTGGCTGAGCAAGTACCACGCCTGAGCCTTCGTCCCGGATAGGGCGCCGGGCTTTTGTTCCTCGGTGGGAGCGCCGGGGAGCACGAGCCCGGTCATCGGCTGGCCGCCTCTCTGCTTTGAGGCCCGCTTCGAGGGCCGCTTGGAGGCACGCTCTTTGGACCGCTTTGAGGCCCGTTTTGGGCTCTGCGCTGAGTTCTGTTCTGGGGCGCCACCACGCGCGGGTCAATCCAGCGGTAGGCGAGGTCAACGATCAGGGTGATCACCACGAAGAACGCACCGGAGAGGATGACCAGGGCCTGGATCAGCGGGAAGTCCTGATTGGCGATCGCCTGCACAAAGTACATTCCGATGCCGCGGCGCCCGTAAATGGTCTCCACGATCGTGGCACCGGACAGGATGCCACCCACCATCATTCCCACCATCGTGAACGCCGGCAGTGAGGCGTTGCGCAGCGCGTGCCCCAGGACCACCCGCAGTTCGCTCACGCCCTTGGCGCGGGCGGTGTCGGCATACGGTTCGGCCAGCGCTTCGTTCAGTCCGCGGGTGAGGATCTGTCCCAAGGTGCCCGCCGTCAGCAGCGCCATCGTGAACGCTGGCAAGACTAGAGCAGAGAAGGATTGAGATCCGAACGCGGGGAACCATCCGAGCCCAAAAGAGAACACCTGCAGCATGAGGATCGCGACCCAGAAGGAGGGCATCGCCGTGCCCAGCAACGACAGGGATTGAAACACCGAGCGCAGGGCTTTGCTCGGCAGCAGCACGCTGAGCAACGCGAATACCAGGGCCAGTGCAACCGAGGCCACGATCGCCGCGATCCCCAACTCGATCGTCACCGGCAGTGCCGTTGCAATCGCGGCAGTGACCTCTTGTCCGGTGGAATAGGACATTCCAAAGTCCAGGGTGATGGCCCGGCGCAGGAAGTCCAGGTACTGAACGAGGATCGGTTGATCCAAGCCCAGTTGCTCACGCAACTGCGCCTCCACGGCCGGATCCGCCGTCGTCGATCCTTCTCCACCATCGCCGAGGATGATCCGGACCGGATCACCGGGCACCAGGTGGATGATGAGGAAGGACAACGTGACCGCACCCCACAGCACCACCACCGCCTGGCCCAGGCGGCGCAGCACATACCGGGTCATCGGCGCACCTGACCGCGCACGCTCGGGGTCACGCGACTCTCGCTGCATCGGTGCTGGCCGAGCTGGTGCTCGCCGGACCGGTGCTCGCTAGACCCGTGCGGGTTGAACCGGTGCTCACTAGACCCGTGCTGGCTGAACCGGTGCTCACTGGCCATAGTGGAAGTCCACGAATAGCGGCTTGCCCTCCAGGTCTGCGTGCACGCCGCGCAGGTCACCGTTGTAGGCGGCGTACTGCACCAAGTCGTGCAGCGGCACGGTGTAGCCCCGCTCGATGAGCAGCCGCTGCACCTCCTGCGAAACCTCCGCGCGATCCTCCAGATCCACGGTCGATTGCAGCTCCTCCAGGAGTTCATCGACGTCCTCATCGGCGTGCCCAAAGAGGAAGGACTGGTTCTCGTAGAACGAGGAGTACACGGTGCGCAGCACATCGGCATCGGCTCGGGTCTGGGACCACGTGGAGACGTCGAACGGGTAGTTGTGAATGTTGTAGTCCGAGAGGTCTGAGACCGGGGTGATGACGAACTCGATACCAACCTGAGCCCACTGCTGCTGCAGCAGTTGGAAGGTCGTTTCGAAGGCGGTGGGGGTGGTGTACTGGATCTCGATCGTCAGCCGCTCCCCCTCGGCATTGCTGCGAATCCCGTCCTCACCGACGTCGGTCCAGCCGGCCTCCTCCAGCAGGCGAAT
>JBMDWZ010000179.1:0-3246 GCA_048594865.1 Beutenbergiaceae bacterium | reverse complement strand
CGCCGCGGTACCTCTTCAGCGGCCCGGCCCTTTCCCAGACCGGCGGGCACAGCGACCCGCGCACCGCCGGCTACGACACCTGTCACAGCGGCGGGCACCTAGGAGAACTGGTCGACGGCGTGGACGCCGTGCGCCGGACCGTGCGCGAACGTCTGCGCACCGGTGCGCACTGCATCAAGATCATGGCCTCTGGGGGTGTGGTCTCACCCTCCGACCCGTTGCGCGCGCTGCAGTACTCCCCAGAAGAGATCAGGGTGGCAGTTGATGAGGCCCAGCGCCGCGGCAGCTACGTGGCCGCCCACGCTTACACCTCCGAGGCCGTGATCCACGCGGTCAGTAATGGCGTGATGTCCGTGGAGCACGGCAACCTCATCGATGCCAAGGCCGCCGCGGTGATGGCCGAACACGGGGCGTATTTGGTCCCCACCTTGGCCGCCTATGACGCCATGGACCGTCGCGGCGCCGAAGTGGGGCTATCGGCGGTTGGCGCAGCCAAGAATGCCGAGGTGCTGGACGCCGGTCGTGGCGCGGTGGCATTGGCTACCGAGGCAGGCGTCAAAGTCGGGTGGGGTAGCGACCTGATGGGCGGCCTTGAAGACGACCAATTGCGCGGCATCGAGTTGCAGGGTCAAGCGCAAAGTCCTGCGGACCTGCTGCGTGCCCTCACCACGGTCAACGCGCAGATGCTCGGCCTTCCTGAGCTCGCCACCCTCGACGTCGGCACCCCCGCAGACCTGCTGGCGCTCGCGACCGACCCGCTCACCGACGCCTCGGTGCTCTGGGACACCCAGCGCCCACGCACGGTGATCAAGGGCGGCGTCGTTATCTGAGGCATCGACTCAGCGACGCCCGCAAGCAGCTAGCTCGAACCCGCAGCACCACCGATAGGAGAACACCGCGCATGCAGTTCACCACCCGTCCAGAGCTCGTCGGCGACGTCGGAATGGTCGCCTCCTCCCACTGGCTCGCCTCCGCGGCGGGGATGAGCATTCTGGAGCGCGGCGGCAACGCGGCCGATGCCGCCTGCTGCGCCGGATTCGTGCTGCAGATCGTTGAACCTCACCTCAACGGTCCCGGCGGGGAGGTCCCGATCCTGTTCTGGGATGAGACCGGGCAGGACGTGCAGGTCATCAGCGGGCAAGGAACCGCGCCGGCCGCGGCCACCCTTGAGAAGTTCGCGGACCTCGGCCTGGACGTCATGCCCGGGACCGGGCTGCTGCCCGTGGTTGTCCCCGGCGCTTTCGGTGCGTGGATGCAGTTGCTCAAGCACCAGGGGACCATGACCGTGCAGCAGGTGCTCGAGCCCGCCACCCACTACGCCAGCGCCGGGCACCCGGTGCTACACCGGGTCTCCGAGGCGCTCAAGACCGTCGGGCCAATGTTCCAAGAGCACTGGCCCACCTCGGCCCAAACCTGGCTGCCCGGCGGGGTTGCACCAGAGCCCCTGGACCGGTTCCGCAACCCCGAGTTGGCGGCCACCTACACCCGTATCGTTGCCGAAGCGCAGGCGGCGGGCAGTTCACGCGAGGCCCAGATCGACGCCGCCCTGGACGCCTGGTACCGAGGTTTCGTTGCCGAGGCCATCGATGCCTACAGCCGCGCCACCGAGGTGATGGACACCTCCGGGCGGGCGCACCGCGGCCTCATCACCGCCGATGACTTGGCGCAGTTCACGGCCGAGTTCGAGGCCCCGGTCAGCTACGACTACGGCGACTACCGGGTCTGCAAGACCGGCCCCTGGGGACAGGGCCCGGTGATGTTGCAACACCTGGCCCTGCTCGATCAGCTGGGATTCGGGTCCGATGTGCCCGGCTCTGCCGACTGGGTGCACGCGATTGTGGAATCGGGCAAGCTCGCCTTCGCCGACCGTGAGGCCTGGTACGGCGACCCGCGCTTCACCGACGTGCCCCTCGATGATCTGCTCAGTTCCGATTACTCACGCGAGCGCGCGGCGCTGGCTGGCGAGAGCGCCAATCTGGAGCTGCGCCCTGGCGCGCCCGGAGGGCGTGAACCCCTGCTGCCGACCTACCCCGACCCCCGCGCCCACGGGCTGGACGAGGCCGGCGTCGGTGAACCCACGATCGCCCCCTCCGGAGACACCCGAGGGGACACCTGCCACGTCGACGTTGTCGATAGCCGCGGGAACATGATCGCAGCGACGCCCTCAGGTGGCTGGTTTCAGGCTTCGCCCACGATCCCCGGCCTAGGGTTTTGCTTAAGTACCCGGGGCCAGATGTTCTGGTTGCAGCCGGGCTTGCCGAACTCCCTACGCCCCCAAGCTCGCCCGCGGACCACCCTGACGCCGTCGTTCGTCCTTCGGAACAACGAACCGTGGCTGGCCTTCGGGACCCCCGGTGGTGACTACCAGGACCAGTGGTCGCTGCAACTGTTCCTGAACTTGGTGCACGGCAAGATGAACCTCCAAGAGGCCATCGATGCCCCCGCCTTCCACTCCGACCACATTCCGAGTTCGTTCTACCCGCGCGAGGCCTACCCGGGCCAGATCAGCATCGAGGACCGGTTCGACGCCGGAGTCCTGGCCGAGCTGGAGCGCCGTGGTCACCGTCTGAAAGTCGGCGGCAGTTGGACCGAGGGCCGTCTGAGCGCGGTGGCGCGTGACGGCGAGTGGTTGAAAGCCGCCGCTAACCCGCGAGGCAATCAGGGTTACGCCGTGGGACGCTAACCACGCCGCGAATGTGCACGTTTGTGTCCTTTCGCGGGATATTCGCCGCCAATCCGGCGTTTATGGGCCGTGCCTCGGTTGGGATAAGACCCTTGTGGCTCTAGGCTTGCCTCTCAAATGACCAATGAGGTGAAAGGGCCCGAGGCGTTGATCGCCCGGCCGCCAGGGCGCCCAGGTATGAACGATGTGGCCCGATTGGCTGGGGTATCGCATCAGACCGTTTCCCGGGTACTCAACGCCCACCCCAATGTGCGCCCGGAAACCAAGGCGCGGGTCCAGGCGGCGATCGAAGAGCTCGGATATCGGCGCAATAGTGCCGCCCGGGCGCTGGTCACCCAACGTTCGACGGTGCTGGGCATCATCACCGCCGGTTCTGAACACCTGGGACCGGCGCGCACCCTGGCTGCGGTGGAGCAGTCGATGCGCGCCAGCGGCTACTTCGTTTCGGTGATCACCGTGCCGCAGGCCGACCCGGACTCGATGGCCGCGGCCTTCGACGCCCTCGTGGACCAGTCGGTTGAAGGGGTGGTGGTGATCGCCCACAGCACCGAGGTGGCCACGGC
>JBMDWZ010000178.1:0-49101 GCA_048594865.1 Beutenbergiaceae bacterium | reverse complement strand
CGAGCGCCGCACGGCTCAACGACACCTGGATGAGCTCAACACCCAGCGGGAATCGATCACCTCCTACCTCGACGAGCTGCGCGGACTGCTCGGCTCGGGGCAGATCACCGAAGCCGCCCGGCTCGCCGATAGCGCCGCCAGCGTGGAGAGTCCCGAACCGGTCGAGGAGTCAGCGCCAGTCGAGGAGTCAGAGCCGGTCGAGGAGTCAGAGCCCGATGACACCGCTGAGATTCAGGCGGTCGACGGCGCGGAAGCCGGCGCAGCACAGGCCCCTGAGCAAGAAGACGCTGAGCAGGAAGACCCTGAGCAAGAAGACGCTGGGGAAGACACCGCCGAACTACCCGCTATGCAGAGCGAGTCCAAGTCCTCTTGAGGATTGGGGCCGTGGCGCAAGTCCTGGCTACCGCACCATCCGCATCACGGTGATGTTGTCCCACTGCTCCACGACCCGGTCCTCGCCGTCGGCATGAAATCCGTGCCGACGGTAGAAGGCCTGGGCGCGCGGGTTGTCTTGGGCAACCCACAGGTAGCACGGCGCCTCGCCGGTGGCGCAGAGCAGCAGGTCATCGGCGGTACCGCTGCCGTGGTGACTGGCCAGTAGGTACATGCCCACCAACTCCAGGGATCGGACCTCCCCCGCTCCAGCGGCGGACGTCCACGCAAACCCGACCACTCCACTTGAGCCTTCGGCTACCCAGAACGCCGCCGACCCGGGGTCGATGAGGCGCTCGGACCACACCTGCAGTGCCCGCCGGGCGTGGCGCTGGATCGTGGCTGGCGACAGCAACTCGGCGTAACTCTCCTGCCAGGTCTGCACGTGCACATCGGCGATTGCTTGGGCGTCGCCGGGGTGGGCGGCTCTGATTTTTGCGCGGTTCACAATGGTGCAGACTACTCACAATGGTTGATTCGGACTGGGCAGCACATCGCACCGAGGCGGCACGCATCCAACACGAGCGGCTGCGCGCCCGCCAGGATGCCGAGCACCAGCGCGCCGAAGCGCTCCTGGAGCAGTTCATGAACGCCATCGCCCGCAAGCCCGTGCCTGCGCAACCGCTGCGGGTGCGCGGCTACGGGGGCAACTTCTCGGCCCGCACGAACCTGCACGGCTGGTACCTGCGCATCGACCGCACCGCCGGGGTCAGCACCCAAGGGGACTTCTACATCCTCACCGCACCGCTGTCGGTCTTGGACCGGGTGCGCGGGGTGCACCCAGAGCCCTCGCGGCCGCCGATGGTCCTGGGCGCAGGCGGGAAGGACGGCGACTCCATCGACCTGGTCGATGCCCTGGAGCGGGTTCTGCCGGGTTGGCGGGAAGAGGCCTAGGTCTACCGAGGTCTACCTAGGCCTACCTAGGCCTCGGCCCGCCTGTAAAGCTCACCGAGCGCCGCGGCAACCGGCACCGGATCTTCCAGTGCGGACATGTGACCGGCGCCCTCGATGCTGACCACGTCGGTGCCCAGCGCCTGCGCCATCTTCTGGTGATCATCGCCGGTAGCTAGGGCGTCCTCGCTACCCCGCAGCACCAGCGCGGGCAGCTGGCGCGAGCCGAGCCGCTCCAGCACCGCATGCCGGTCCACGCGGGCGGCCATCGCCCGCTGTGCCCGCGCAATCCCGGCCGGCGGCGCCTGAGCCAGCCATTCGCGCAACTGGGCGACGACCTCCGGGCGGTGTGCCGCCGTCGTCGGCCCCACCAAGGCCTCAATCATCGGCGCAACCACCGCCGCCCCCTCATCCCCCAGCGCGCGCTGGGCGACATCCAGCCGGTTCGCTCTGGCCTCGGGAGCATCGGCACTGGCCTTGGTGTCCAGCAGACCGATCCCGGCGAGCATCTGCGGATGGGACTGCGCCAGAGCCATCGCCACATACCCACCCATCGATAACCCGGCAACCACGGCCCGCTGCACACCTTCATCCGCCAACGCTTGGGCGAGCGCATCGGCGAAGCCCTCCAAGCCCCCCGGAGTCTCGGCATCGCTGGCCTTCCCAAAACCGGGAAGGTCGACGGCGATGACCGGCAATTCCGGCAGCTCACCGATGACCGTGGTCCACATCCGCGAATCAAGCGGGAAGCCATGCAGCAGCACCAAAGGGGCGTCGGTGGATGCGGGCCAGGTGCCGTAACGATGCACGAAGTCAGACATTGCTCCACCATAAGTCCGCGGCCCACCTGGCGCGTTTTGGGCCGAGAGCCGTTTCGGGCTGACAACATCGGCCGCTACTGGTTGGCTATTGCCACTAACCGAGATAGGGCGCATACATGGGCGATGAGATCTCCTCAGCTGACTTCAGCCGAGAGCAACGGCAGAAGTACCGCGAGAAGGTCCGGCGCTGCCTGGACGTGTTCGCCCAGATGCTCGCCCAGGACGCGTTTCGCAGCCAGTCCCCGCTGACCGGCCTGGAAATCGAGCTCAACCTGGTCACACAGGACATGCACCCGGCGATGGCCAACGCCCAGGTGCTGCAGGCGATCGCCGATCCGGCGTACCAAACCGAACTGGCGCGCTACAACATCGAACTGAACGTGCCTCCCTCACCGCTACGGGGGCAGGCCATGATCGACCTGGAGCGCACCCTTCGGGAATCGATGAATCAGGCCGAGTCCAAGGCCCAGGAGCACGGCGCCGGAATCATCATGGTCGGCGTCCTGCCCACCCTGATGCCGCAGGATCTCACCGGCGATTGGATGAGCGCCAACCCCCGCTACCGCGCCCTTGAGGAGGCGATCTTCGCCTCCCGCCGCGAAGATATCGATCTGGACATCGGCGGCGCCGAGCACCTGCGCATGCTCACCCCGAACATCGCCCCGGAGTCGGCGTGTACCTCGGTCCAACTGCATCTGCAGGTGGCGCCCGGAGAATTCGCCGACTACTGGAACGCCGCCCAATTGCTCGCCGGGCCGCAGCTGGCGCTGGGCGCCAATTCGCCATTCTTATTCGGCAAGCACCTGTGGGCCGAAACTCGCACCGAACTGTTCCTGCAGGCCACCGACACCCGCTCCCCCGAGCTGCGAAATCAGGGGGTACGCCCGGTGGTGTACTTCGGGGACCGGTGGATCACCTCGATCTTTGACCTGTTTGAAGAGAACGTGCGCTACTACCCCGCGCTGCTGCCCGAAACCACCGATGAAGACCCCGAGGCCGAACTCGCCGCCGGGCGCGCGCCGCGCCTGCAGGAGATGCGATTGCACAACGGCACCGTGTACCGGTGGAACCGCCCCGTCTATGACGTGGTGGACGGCGAACCGCACCTGCGCGTGGAGAACCGGGTGCTGCCCGCAGGCCCCACGGTGATCGACGTGCTGGCCAACGCCGCGTTCTACTACGGCGCCATTGAGATGCTCGCCAATGCCGATCGGCCGGCCTGGACCAAGGTGTCCTTCGAGGCCGCCCACTCCAACTTCACCTCCGGTGCCCGGCACGGAGTCGATGCCCGGTTCTACTGGCCCGGCTTCGGCGACGTCCCCTGGGATGAGTTGCTGCTGCGACACCTGCTGCCGCTGGCCGCCGAGGGGCTGCAGCGCCGGGGCATGGACGGCGCGGCCATCGACCGTTACCTCTCGGTGGTCGAGAGCCGGTGCAAACTCGGGCGCAACGGGGCCTGGTGGCAGGTGGAAGCGGTGCGCTCGCTCGAAAACGCCGGCATGGAGCGCGAGCAGGCGCTTGACCGGATGCTCAGCCTGTACGCCCAGGGCATGCACTCCAACGAGCCGGTGCACACGTGGGAACTCCCCTAGGGCACCGGCTCGCGAAGCGGATCTACGCCCCGGTGATGCTGAACCCCGAGCCGGCGACCAACACTTTGCGGCGCGCAGTGGCCGTACGCCGTCGCCCGTCCATCGCGTAGGTGTAACCCCCGCCGGTGCGCAGCGGGGCCACCTGACGCGCCCTACGGGTGGCGTTGGCATACAGCACCACGTGCCCGCCATCGAGCGTCGCATAGTCCGCGGTGGCAACGAGCGGCTGCACCAGAATCGCATCGAACTGGGCGGTGCCGTGCGCACCTGTGCCACCTTCGGCGACCGCCTCCAGCCACCTCGTGCCGGCCGGGACCCTGCGCCGCACCGGCAAGGGCAAGAGCGCACCGGAGTTCTCCGAGATTCCTTGCGGGTCGGCACCACGATTGCGCAACCGACCAAGTTCGCTGGACCCTCCGTCGTCGTCGATGGCTCTGATCACCAACTCACCGGAAGCATCGGGGCGCTGGGTGAGGATGACGTGGATGACGCACTCGGTGCCATCGTGGTCGATCCGGACACTGCCACCATCTGGCACCTGCACGTAGGCGCCGCCGGAGATGTTCGCCTCACCCGTCCAGGCGGACTCGGGCTCCACGATCTGCGCGCCGCCGCCGAGCTCCCCGTCCTCGGCCTCCAGCACACGCAAACCGTTGTAGGTGTGCCCGGTGATGGCGGAAGCCAGGGCAGCAAGATCCGGCTGGGCATCGAGCGCGATCATCGCCAACTGTCCGTGAATGGTGGATTCGGCGCCGGAGTTGCGGTTGATCGTGCCGCTGGGCTCCACGCCGTCGAAGGTGACCCCGGTGTCCGGGTCATACACCGCCGTGCCAGCCGGGTTGGCCCCGAAGAACCACCCACCGGCGAGTCCTGCCAGCAGCCGTAATCCCTCGCCGTCGCCGGCATCGGCATCGGCCAACGCCTCGGACACCGCCAGCGCACCCGCGACCCGGCAGTCGGCGCCATAGGCGATCTGCGACTCCCCGGGCACCGGGCTCCAGGCATTGAACGGACCGCCGGAGGTGAGCAGTTGCGGCGTGAAGGACCCGATATCCGGGACCGCGGCCTGCAGCAGTTCGGCTGACAGTGAGTCCCCTGCCACCAGATCCGCGCACGCACCGAGCGCGGCCGGGGTCATCGACCCCCACGCATGCCAGAACGAGCCCGAGGGCGCCCACGGCAGGATCGCACCGAACGGCCACTGGCCCACACCACCACGGCCCATCTGCGCCACCCCGTGGGCATACTTTTCCAGCGCCGAACGCACCAGGGAATCCTGCGGGGCTGCGCGCACGAAAGCCGCCAACCCGAAGATCGCCTCGGCACTGGCATCGGCACCGTTGGCGATCAACCATCCCGGCACCGCCACGCCGTCGGACTGCTCCCACGTCTCGTACCGGCCCAGGGATGCACGCTCCAAGGCGGCGAGCGCCAGGTGCATGCGATCTCTTAGAAACTCGGCGAAACCTGCGTATTTGGCCCCCGCGGCGGCGAAGGCCGCATACCCCTCGCCCAGTGCCCACACCGTGCGCGCCAACCAGTAGGACTCATCGGAATCCGACGGATCGGGAAGTTCGATGGGCAGCGCGCTGGGGTTGAGCGAACCATCGGATTGCTGCCACAAGACCACGTTCCCGGCATTGGGTCCATCGAGCCTCTGGTGGAAGGCGAGCGCCCGCAGCACCTCATAGGCGTTGGTGCGGCTGCGTTTGGACTTGGTGGCGAGCCAGTGCCGGATGAACACCACCGCGGCGCGCGAGGTGTCATCGGCGTTGTACGCGCCCTGGGTGTAGTGGCCGGTCTGTTCGTCCAAGTCACCACCACCCACGCGGCGATAGCTGCCATCGTCCTCGAGCTCGCAATACGTCCACGGCGCACGCACCACAGGAGAGTCGGCAATCCCGTAGGTCGAGTGCGCACTCGAGTGCTCAAGTGGCACCTCATCGAGCAGGAACTCTAGGTGCGACAGGTTGGTCAGGGTGCCGGAATCGTTCGGTTTCTCGGCGGCAACATCAGGTGGACGAGCGGCCGCCGTCAGCAGTCCGGCGGCCGTGCCGCCGGAGATGAATCCGAGCGCTGTGCGCCTGGTTAGGTCCATGGTTTGTGCTCTCTTCCTTGAGGGCTGGAAATCTTCGCCAGAGTCGTTGACTCCGATCGGTCAAACCGGTTTAATGACCCCAGAGTTAAACCGGTTTGAAGCCTCTTCAGGGTAGGCCAGAGGCCGGGCCTGAACAAGAGGTGGGCCTAAACACGGGGCCAGGCACAGACAGGCACAGGCACAGACACAGACACAGACATAGACACAGACACAGGCACAGTGCCGGTGCACCACAAGCGCAAGGAGGCGCAGATGACGGCGAACATCACCATCGGCGATGTGGCGCGAGCCGCGGGCGTCACCAAGGGCACCGTCTCCCTGGTCTTCAGTGGCAAGCGCAAGATTTCCGAGCCCACCCGGGCCCGGGTGATCGCCGCCGCCGAACGGTTGGACTGGACCCCGAGCCAGACCGCACGCACCCTGGCCACCAAGCGCACCAACACGATCGGGTTGGTGCTCGCCCGCGATCCGCGAATCCTGGCCACCGATGCCTTCTTCCCGCAATTCCTCGCCGGGGTTGAACAGACCCTCTCGGAACACGAGATGGCCCTGACGCTGCAAGTCGTCTCCTCCACCGTCGCAGAGAACCAGGCCTACAAGCTGATGTCCCGCGGGCGCGTAGATGGGGCGCTGCTGCTGGACCTGCAGGTCGATGACGCCCGGCTGGACCTTATGCCCGCACTCCGGCTACCGGCCGTGGCCATCGGCGACTACTTCCCCGGGACCGACCTCGTTCAAGTGCGCGCCGATGATGAAGAATCGATGCGTGAGGTGCTCGATCACCTCACGGGCCTGGGTCATACCCACATCGCCCACGTCAGTGGACCGCACCAGTATGTGCACTCCCACGTGCGCCAGCGCGCTTTCCAGCAGTACCTGAGCGAGGCGGGCCTGCCCGGCGACGCGATCGTCGAGGCCGATTTCACAGCCCAGTCCGGGCGCACGGCCACTCAAACGCTGCTGGCCGAACATCCCGAGGTCACCGCCATCACCTACGCCAACGACACGATGGCGGTCGCGGGGATGAGCTACCTGCAACAGCAAGGCATCGGCGTGCCCGATGACATCTCGGTGACCGGTTTTGACGACAACGAACTCTCGGCACACCTGTCCCCTTCCCTGACGTCGGTTCGCACCGGCGCCTTTGAGCGCGGCGTCGTCGCCGCTGCTGCCCTCGTCGATCTCATCAACCAACGTCCCACGCACAGCACCACGCTGAGCTGCAACGAGCTCATTGTGCGTCACAGCACCGGCCCAGTACGTAGCGCGCCCTAGCCACCGCGCACTCACCCAATCGCACACACTCAATGAGGAGTTTTCGATGTCACGCAACCCACGAATGACCCGCCGATCACTGCGCACCCCAGTGCTCAGCGCAGCAGTTGCCACCACGTTGCTCCTCGCCGCGTGTAACGGCGGCGGAGATGACGATAACGGTGGAGGCGGTGAGGGCGGCGGGAACGAAGCCACCGGCCCCATCACCGTCTGGTTCTCCAACAACGAACAAGAACTCGCCTGGGGCAACGCCGCCGTGGAGGCCTGGAACGCCGACAACCCCGACGCCGAGGTGACCGCTCAGGAGATCCCGGCAGGCAGCTCCTCGGAAGAGGCGATCACCGCGGCCATCACCGCCGGCACCGCACCATGCCTGGTGTACAACATCTCCCCGGCTGCCGCGCCCCAGTGGCAAGCCCAGGGAGGTCTGGTGAACCTCTCTGGCTTCGACGACGGCGAGTCCTACATCACCGAGCGCGGTGGAGACATCACCGCCGGGTACACCGCTGACGACGGCGGCTACTACCAGATCCCGTGGAAGTCCAACCCGGTCATGGTCATGTACAACAAGGAGATCTTCACCGAGGCAGGTCTCAATGCCGACGACCCGTCGATGGCCACCTACGAGGAGTTCCTCGCCGCAGCCAACCAGATCGTGGACTCCGGGGCGGCGGACAGCGCCATCTGGCCCTCCCCCACGAGTGAGTTCTATCAACCCTGGTTCGACTTCTACCCGCTGTACGCCGCGGTCACCGGGGGCACCTTGCTCGTTGAGGACGGCGCCTCCACGTTCAACGACGACAACGGCCGCGCGGTGATGGAATTTTGGGCCCAGATCTACAGCGACGGGCTAGCGCCGCAGGAAGCCTCCAGCGATGACGCGATGGCGGCCGGAACCACCGCCATGCAGGTGGCGGGACCGTGGGCGATCGCCGCCTACGACGGAGCCATCGACGTTGGATTCATGCCCGTCCCCACCCCGACCGGCATCCCCGCGGAGGAGACCTACACCTTCGCCGACGCCAAGAACATTTCGATGTTCACCAGCTGTGAGAACCAAGGCACCGCCTGGGAGTTCTTGAAGTTCACCACAAGCCAGGAGCAAGACGGCGAACTGCTCGCCGCCACCGGTCAGATGCCGATGCGTGCCGGGCTGGAAGACGCCTATTCCGACTACTTCAGCGAGAACCCCGACTACGTGGATTTCGCCAGCCAGGCGCAGCGCACCATCGACGTCCCCAGCGTCCCGAACTCCATCGAGATTTGGCAGACCTTCCGGGATCAGTACTCCTCGGCGGTGATCTTCGGGGACACCTCCGTCGATGACGCCCTGAACAACGCCGCAACCGAGATCGATTCGCTGGCCTCGCAATGAGCGCCACCACCGGCAACGCAGAAGTCGGTGGCACGAAGCTCCCGTGGTGGCAGCGGATCCTGGGCCGCCAACCTCTGGGGCTGGCGTTCAGCCTGCCTTATGTGATCTTCCTGGGCGTGGTCTTCGCCTTCCCGTTGGGCTACGCGGTGTGGATCTCGTTCCACGACTTCATGTTCACCGCACCCGGGGTGTCGGTCGAAAGCGACTTCGTTGGCCTGGCCAACTACGTCACCGCCCTCACCGACGCCGCGGTACTGCGCTCGTTCCGCAACACCGCCGTGTTCCTCATCATCAACGTGCCACTGACCGTGCTGCTGTCGATGGTGCTGGCCTACGCGCTAAACAACTCGATCAGGTTCGCCAGCGGCTTTCGGGTGGCGTTCTACGTTCCCTACGTCACCGCCAGCGTCTCGCTGATCGGGGTGTGGATGCTCCTGTTCAGCCAAAACGGGCTGGTCAATGCGATCTTGGGGCCACTGGCGCCGGACCCCTCATGGTTGGTCAACTCGTCGCTGGCGATGCCCTCGATCGCGCTGTACGTCACGTGGAAACAGCTGGGGTTCTACATCCTGCTGTACCTCGCGGCATTGCAGAACGTGCCCCGCGAACTGTACGAATCGGCGTCGGTCGATGGTGCCGGGGTGATCAGGAAGTTCCTCACCGTGACCGTCCCGGGCGTCCGCAACGCCACCGTGCTAGTGCTCATCCTGGCGATCATCACCGGGGCGAACCTGTTCACCGAGCCCTATCTGCTCACCAGCGGCGGTGGACCGAACGGGGCCTCCCTGACGCCGGTGCTGTTGATCTACCAA
Organism: Beutenbergiaceae bacterium; assembly: GCA_048594865.1. Classification (GTDB taxonomy): domain Bacteria; phylum Actinomycetota; class Actinomycetes; order Actinomycetales; family Beutenbergiaceae; genus CALKWS01. The sequence continues at coordinate 39,805 of JBMDWZ010000178.1, read as the reverse complement.
CGCGGCATTCAGCAAACCAACCCCGACGTCGCCTCGGCGATCGGTGTGGTGCTGGTGATCGCGGTGGGTCTGCTGTCGCTGGCAGCCAACCGTGCCGGAAGGGAGCGCTAGGAGATGTCCACGCGATTGAGCCGAGCACTTCTGTATTTAGCTCTGGGGATAGCCGCCCTGGGCTTCATCTTCCCGTTCTACTTCATGGTGGTGGGCGCCTTCCAAGAAAGCCCCACCAGCACTCCCGAAGACCTCTTCCCGCTGACGGGGTGGACAACAGAGAACTTCACCGCGATCAACTCCCGGGTGGACCTGGTGGGTTCGCTGGCCAACTCGGCCATCTTCACCGCCGGGGTGCTCTTGGGCACCTTGACCTTCGGGCTGCTCGCCGGCTATGCGATGGCTCGGCTGAAGTTCCGGGGCCGAGGGCTGGTCTTCGCACTCATGCTGCTGGTCCAGATGATCCCCTTTCAGTTGCTGATGATCCCGCTGTACGTGCAGATCACCAGGACTTACGGCTTGGGTGACACCTACCTGGGCATGATCCTGCCCTTCGCGGTGAACACCACCGCGGTGTTCATCTTTCGGCAGTTCTTCTTGTCCCTCCCGCAAGAGATCTTCGACGCCGCCCGGATCGATGGTGCTGGAGAGGTACGGATCCTGCGAGCGATCGCACTGCCGTTGGTACGCCCGGCGTTCGTCACGGTGGTGTTGGTGACCTTCATCGGCCCGTGGAATGAGTTCCTGTGGCCATTCCTCATCACCAAGGAGGCCGGGATGCAACCACTGGCGGTGGCGCTGGCGAACTACATCTCCAACGTGGCCCAAACCGCCGCCAATCCCAACGGCGCCATCCTGGCTGGTGCCTGCGCCCTGGCGTTCCCGGTGGTCATCCTGTTCTGCCTGTTCCAGCGGTACTTCCGCTCCACAGATCTGGGGGCAGCCGTCAAAGGTTAACCATCGCCGTCGATCCCCTACTCGCCCCACGATTCTTACCGACCCCACATTTCTTGCAACGAACGGACCCCCATGCCGACCACCACTTTTGGCGATGCCCGCTTCCCACTGGGCCCCTTCACTCCCCACGCCCGCAACCCGATCATGCGCCCGCAAGGCCAGGACTGGGAGTCCGGAAACCTGTACAACCCCGCCGCCCTTGTCGATGGCGATGAGGTGGTGCTGCTGTACCGCGCGCACGGTGCGGACCTGATCTCCCATGTGGGCCTAGCGCGCAGCACCGATGGCATCGAGTTCCGGCGCGAAGCTGCGCCGATCATGTCACCCGAGCACGATTACGAACGCTACGGCTGCGAAGACCCGCGGGTGGCCTACATCGACGGCGTCTACTACCTGACCTACACCGGCTGGGATCGGCGGGTGGCGCAACTATGCCTGGCCACCTCCACCGACCTGTACACCTGGACCAAACACGGCCCGGTGTTCGAGGACTTCGACACCTTCAAGACCATGGACCCGCGCGGTCACAACTGGTCCAAGGCCGGCGTTATCGTGCCGCACCAGATCGATGGCCGGTGGTGGATGTACTTCGGTGAGGGCGGGATCTACTGGGCCACCTCCGATGACCTCATCCACTGGACCCCGGGCACTAGCGACGAGGACCCGATGTACGCCCCCACACCCGGTGCCTGGGATGCCGACCTGGTGGAGATCGGTACTCAACCGGTGTACACCGACACCGGGCTGATGGTGTTCCTCACCAACGGCGCCCGCCGATATGTGCACCACGACCGAGTCGACGTGGACTATCGGTGCGGTCAGATCGTCATCGACCCGAACCGGCCCACGCAGGTGCTAGCGCGGTTAAACGAACCGTGGTTGGCTCCGCAAACCCATGAGGATCGCCACGGGCTGGTTTCGAATGTGACCTTTGTGGAGGGGCTGGTGTTCTTCCAGGGGCGGTGGCTGGCCTACTACGGCCAATCCGACACCACCTTGGCCGTCGCGATCCACGATCCTGCCGAACCCTGGTCCGAGCTCGGTCGCTAGCGCCGAGAGCTCCAGCATCGGCTGTGCCAGTGGCGCCGTTCGGCCAGGCCGGCCTCGTGGCCGAACAGGTGCTCATCGGTCCAGGCCACCACGTGCTCCACGCCCGGCCCAATGCTCTGGTGACATCCGGGGCAGGTGTAGGACTTTTCGCCGCCGCTAACCGTGCGCACCGTCCAACTCAGACCGTCGCGCCCAGTCTCGGTGCGGGCGGAGCCGCGAAAGACCGTGGAGGAGTCCAGTTCGCGATGGGGTTCGGAGTATGGACGACGGCGTGAGCGGCGTGGCATCAGAGGCCTAGAAGAGCCGGGAGTCGGGATCGTCGACGCCGCGCATCGCGTCGTAGTCCAGCACCACGCACCTGATGCCGCGGTCTTGGGCCAGCACGCGCGCCTGCGGCTTGATCTCTTGGGCAGCGAAGATGCCGTACACCGGCGCCAGCAGCGGGTCTCGGTTAAGCAGTTCGAGGTAGCGCGTCAGCTGTTCCACCCCGTCGATGTCTCCGCGGCGCTTAATCTCCACCGCCACACTCGCGCCATCGGAATCGCGAGCCAGGATGTCTACTGGACCGATCGCCGTCGGGTATTCCCTGCGGACCAAGGAATGACCATCGCCGAGCACCGCGATCTGGTCGGCCAATAGGGCCTGCAGGTGCGCCTCGACGCCGTCCTTGATCAGCCCTGGGTCCACGCCCAGTTCAACAGAGGTGTCGGAGAGCACTTCGTGGATCTGGATCCGCAACTGGTCATCACTCTTGGCGGCCTGCACCGTCCAGATCTCTTGAACTCCGGCGTCGGCTTCCTCGCCGCTGGCCGGTGCGGTGGCGAGCGTGCACGGCGGGCTCATCCAGTTCAGCGGCTTGTAGGACCCGCCGTCGGAGTGCACCAGCACCGATCCGTCGGCCTTGACCATCAGCACCCGGGAGGCGAGCGGCAGGTGGGCGCTCAGCCGTCCGGAGTAATCCACGGCGCACCGCGCCACTACCAGCCGCACAGTTCTCCCTTAGACGTTCTCGGTTCGTGGTCCCGGGGGTCCGGCTTCCAGCCATGAGACCAACCCATCCAAGGAGTGATCCCGAGCGGCGAGGTAGAACTGTTCATCGCCGTAATGGCAATGCACTTCCACCACCCGCGAGGTGCCACCCTCGATTTCCCGGACCCGGCGTTCATGCACCCACATGTCCCGGCGGGCCCACCGGCGTGAGGGCCGCAGGGACAGCGACACCACCCGATACCAGGTGAGGTCATCTTTGGCGTAGGCCGCGATTCCAGCGTGCCAATGCTCGCCCTCACGCATCGCGCACTCAAATGAGCCGACCCGTCGACCCAGGGCGTGCAGGCGCCACAGCAATACCAGTCCAGTGATCAGAACAAGTGCTGCAAGCACCGCGATCACGGTTAATGCCGTGGCCATCGCCTCCCCGGTCCGTCGGTCTTAGTGAGACTCGCTGCCCTCGTCAGAGGCCTCAGAGCCGGTGAGCACGGTGGGAACCGCGTCCAGCTCCTCGGTGCTTGGGTCCACGACGACGGTCACCTGATTCTGATCTACGGATAGGAATCCGCCGTCCACGTGGTGCTCCACCTTCTCGTTGGACTCGGTGGTGATACGAACCACCCCGCGGCGCAGCAGGCCCAAGACGGGCTGATGTCCAACGAGGATTCCCATGTCGCCTTCCACGGTGGGAATAGCCACCGCAGTGGCCTCACCCTCCCACAGCACGCGGTCGGCGGCGACAACTTCCACGGTTAGTGGCACGTCATCCTCCTGTTCATCGCTCGCTTAGAAAACTCGGGTTATCAGTTCAGCTCGGACTGGATGCGCTCCCAGTTGCGCTCCAGGTCTTCCAAGCCACCGATGTTGTAGAACGCCTGCTCGGCGATGTGGTCGAATTCGCCCTCGGCGATCTTGCCGAATGCTTCGATGGTTTCACTCAGCGGCACCGTCGAACCGGCCACACCGGTGAACTTCTCAGCCATGTAGGTGTTCTGCGACAGGAACTGCTCGATCCGACGTGCACGGTTCACCGTGATCTTGTCTTCTTCGGACAGCTCGTCGATACCGAGGATCGCGATGATGTCCTGGAGTTCCTTGTTCTTCTGCAGGATCGCCTTGACCTGGGTGGCAACGCGGTAGTGGTCCTCACCCAAGTACCGGGGGTCCATGATCCGGCTGGTGGAGGCCAATGGGTCCACGGCCGGGTACAGACCACGCGAGGCGATGTCACGCGACAGCTCGGTGGTGGCGTCCAAGTGAGCGAACGTCGTGGCCGGAGCGGGGTCGGTGTAGTCATCGGCGGGCACGTAGATAGCCTGCAGCGAGGTAATCGAGTGACCACGGGTGGAGGTAATGCGCTCCTGGAGCACACCCATCTCATCGGCCAGGTTGGGCTGGTAACCCACCGCCGAAGGCATCCGGCCGAGCAGGGTGGATACCTCCGAGCCGGCCTGGGTGAAACGGAAGATGTTGTCGATGAACAGCAGCACGTCTTGCTTTTGTACATCGCGGAAGTACTCGGCCATCGTCAGTGCCGAGAGCGCGACCCGCAGGCGGGTGCCCGGCGGCTCGTCCATCTGGCCGAAGACCAGGGCGGTCTTGTCGAAGACGCCGGCCTCTTCCATTTCGGCGATCAGGTCGTTGCCCTCACGGGTGCGCTCACCGACACCGGCGAACACCGACACACCACCGTGGTCCTGGGCCACACGCTGAATCATTTCCTGGATCAGCACGGTCTTACCCACGCCGGCGCCACCGAACAGACCGATCTTTCCACCCTGGACGTAGGGGGTCAGCAGGTCGATGACCTTGATGCCGGTCTCGAACATCTGAGTCTTGGACTCGAGCTCGTGGAAGGGCGGCGGCGGGCGGTGAATCGCCCAGCGCTCATCGGCCTCCAGGGTTTCGCCCTCTTGCAGGTTCAGCGCTTCGCCGATCACGTTGAAGACCTTGCCCTTGGTGATGTCACCCACGGGCACCGTGATGCCTTCGCCGGAGTCGCGCACCTCGGCACCACGGACCAGACCGTCGGTGGGCTTCAAGGCGATGGCGCGCACCAGGTTGTCGCCCAGGTGCTGAGCAACTTCCAGGGTCATCTCCAGCAGAGACTCACCCTCGCCCTGGGTGGACAGGTCCACCGTGGTCTTCAGGGCGTTGTAGATGTCCGGGATCGCATCCGGGGGGAACTCGATGTCCACCACGGGGCCGATCACGCGGGCGATCCGGCCCACGCCCGGCTCGCTGGCAGCTTGCGGCTGTTCGGTCTCGGTGACAGTCATGTGACGATCCTTCTTCGTTATCAGCTAGCGGCCAGGGCGTCGGCACCCGAGACGATCTCACTGATCTCCTGGGTGATTTCCGCCTGCCTGGCCTGGTTGGCCAGCCGCGTGTAGTTACGGATGAGGTCTTCGGCGTTCTCTGTGGCGGTGTGCATCGCACGCTGACGGGCAGCGAGTTCCGATGCACTTGCCTGGAGCATTGCCGAGAAGATTCGGCTACGGATGTAGCGCGGCAAGAGCGCGTCCAGCACGGTGTCGGCTTCGGAGTCGAACTCGTACAGCGGCAAAATTTCCTTGCCGGGCTCTGCGACGCCCTCGACGATCTCCACCGGCAGCATGCGCAACACCTGAGGCTCCTGAGCCACCATCGACTTGAACCGGGTGAAGACTAGGTGCAGCTCGGCCACACCGCCGTCCTTGGGGTCGGTGAGGAACGCGTTCAGCAACGTGTCTGCCACGTCGTTGGCGGTCTCCAACGTTGGAGAGTCGGAGTCACCGGTCCAGGACTTCACGATGTTGCGGCCCCGGAAGGAGAAGAAGCTGACGCCCCGGCGACCCAGCACGTACAGGTCGATCTCCTTGCCGTCGTCGGTCAACTGCCGACGAAGACGCTCCGCCTCCCGCAGCACCATCGCCGAGTAGGCGCCGGCCATGCCGCGGTCGGAGGTGATGACGAGCATCGCGACCTTGTTGGTGTCGGTGCGCTCGGAGGTCAACGGGTGGGACAGGTCGGTGTGAGCCGACACCGCCGACACCGCACGCGTGATCGCGCGGGTGTAGGGCACGGTCTGAATGGCGCGGTCCCGCGCTTTGGTGATCCGCGAGGCAGCGATCAGCTCCATCGCCCGGAACATCTTCTTCAGAGTCTGAGTGGAGCGGATCCGCTGCTTATAAACCCGTTGGGAGACTGGCATGCTCAGCCCCGCTTCTGAACGACGATCTGCTCCTGGTCGATGTCCACATCGGCGTCGTCGACATCGTCGGCAGCATCATCGTGCTCGCCGGCCAGGAAGGAGTCACGGAAGTCTTCGACCGCGGCACGCATCTTCTCCACCGTGGAGTCCTCCAGTTTCCCGGTGGACTCGATGACGCCGAGGATGTCGGTGCTGCGACCGATGTGGTCCAGCATCTCGCGCTCGAATCGGGGTACGTCGGCAATCTCGACGCGGTCCAGGTAGCCCTTGGTACCGGCCCAGATCGATACGACCTGTTCGGCGACCGGGTAGGGCGAGTACTGCGGCTGCTTGAGCAGCTCCATCAGGCGCGCACCACGGGTCAGCTGCTGGCGGGAGGCCGGGTCCAGGTCGGAAGCGAACATCGCGAACGCTTCCAAGGACCGGTACTGCGCCAGGTCCAGCTTCAGCGTTCCGGACACTGCCTTCATCGCCTTACGCTGCGCGTCACCACCCACGCGGGACACCGAGATACCCACGTCCACGGCGGGGCGCTGGTTGGCGTTGAAGAGGTCGGACTGCAAGAAGATCTGACCGTCGGTGATCGAGATGACGTTGGTGGGAATGTAGGCGGAGACGTCATTCGCCTTGGTCTCAATGATCGGCAGGCCGGTCATCGAACCGGCGCCCATGGCATCGGACAGCTTCGCGCAACGCTCGAGCAGGCGGCTGTGTAGGTAGAACACGTCACCGGGGTATGCCTCACGGCCCGGCGGGCGGCGCAGCAGCAGCGACACTGCACGGTAGGCCTCGGCCTGCTTGGACAGGTCATCGAAGATGATCAGGACGTGCTTGCCGCCGTACATCCAGTGCTGGCCGATGGCCGAACCGGTGTAGGGGGCGATGTACTTGAAGCCTGCGGGGTCCGATGCCGGAGCGGCCACGATGGTGGTGTACTCCAGGGCGCCGGCGTCTTCCAGGGCGCCACGCACCGAAGCGATCGTGGAGCCCTTCTGGCCCACGGCCACGTAGATGCAGCGAACCTGCTTGTCCGGGTCACCGGATTCCCAGTTCGCCTTCTGGTTGATGATGGTGTCCAGCGCGATCGCGGTCTTACCGGTCTGGCGGTCACCAATGATCAGCTGGCGCTGTCCGCGCCCGATCGGGATCATCGCGTCGATCGACTTCAGACCGGTCTGCAGCGGCTCGTGCACACTCTTACGGTCCATCACGCCGGGAGCCTGGAGCTCCAGCGCGCGGCGGGCTTCGGCCTCGATTTCACCCAGACCATCGACGGGCTGACCCAGCGGGTCAACGACCCGGCCCAGGAACGCATCGCCGACCGGAGCCGAGAGCACCTCGCCGGTCCGGCGAACTTCCTGGCCCTCTTCAATGCCGTCGAACTCGCCCAGCACAACCACACCGATGTGGCGCACGTCCAAGTTCAGGGCTAGGCCCAGGGTGCCGTCCTCGAAGCGCAGTAGCTCATTGGCCATCACGCCGGGCAGGCCCTCGACGTTCGCGATGCCGTCAGCGGCCAGGGTCACCGTGCCGACTTCCTCGGCCGCGCTGCTCGCAGGCTCGTAGGAGCTCACGAAGGTATCCAGCGCCGAGCGGATCTCCTCGGGCTTGATCGTCAACTCAGCCATGGTTCCTTGTCCTCTTCCATCAATCCATTTGCACGATGATCGCCTGGCGATCAGTTTGTCTGTGTTAGCCCGCTAGCCGGCGGCGAGCTTCGGAAAGTCGTGCCACGGTCGTGGCGTCCAGCACGTCTTCGCCGATTTGAATCCGTAGCCCACCCAGCACCTGCGGATCCATTGCGATGTTGATTTGAACCTGGCGACCGTAGTTACGAGCCAGGATCTCACCTAGCCGGTCCTGTTGCGCCTGCGTTAGGGGTACCGCGGCGGTCACTACCGCGACCAGACGACGACGCCGACCGGCAGCCAGTTCGCTGACCTCGGTCAGCGCGGCGGCGAGTGAGGGGTGCCGGGCGCTACCAACGGAACGTTCCAGCAGGTAGGCGCTCTGCGTTGTGACTTTGCCGTCGAAGACGCTGCGCACCAAGTCCCGGCGCCGCGACAGGGTCGCGCTCGAGTCCGAGAGTGCCAGGCGAAGTTCCCGGTTTTGGGCCAGGACGCGGCCCACCCGGAACACTTCCTCTTCCACGGTCTCCAGCACGCCGTCGTTCTGCGCGCTGGCCAATACCGAGTCCGTTGCGAGGTGCGCGACGGCATCGGCAACGTCGGCCTCATCGGACCAACGTCCGCGTGCCAACCCGGCGAGCAGGTCACCCACCGGCTCGGCCACCTTGGCACCGAAGATGGCCTCGATCACCTTGGCCTTGTCCCCACCCGTGCGGCTGGGGTCGGTAAGCGCACGGCGCAGCGAGGCCGATGAATCCAGAACGTCGACGACGTCGAACAGTTGCCGTCCGTAGGTGAAGGCCTCCGGACCGGCGCTGCTCAGGATCGGCTCCCAGGTGCTCGAAGCCGCATCCAACGTTGCCTTGCTGCTTGCGCGCATCACGCCTCCTGGTCGGTGCTCTCGCCGCTGACGGCGGGAGCGGACGTTGCGACGGCGGCGTCGGCCGGGTCGGCGGAGTCCAGTTCGTCCAGGAACCGGTCGATGACACGCTCTTGGCGAGCGTCGTCGGCCAGGGATTCGCCCACGATCTTCGAAGCGAGTTCGGTAGCCAGGCCACCGATCTCCGAACGCAGAGAAACCACGGCTGCCCGGCGCTCGGCCTCGATCTGACGGTGCGCGTTCTCCAGAACGCGCGCAGCCTCGACCTTGGCCTGCTCCTTGGCTTCGGCCACGATCTGGCCGGCCTCGGCGGTAGCTTCTTCACGTCGCTTGGCTGCGTCCTTACGGGCGGCAACCAACTCAGCGTCCCGCTCAGCCTTAGCCGCGGCGGCATCTTCCTGAGCCTTCTCGGCGAGCGCCAGCCCACCTTCGATCTTGCTGGCCCGCTCATCCAGGATCTTGTTGATCCGGGGCAGCAGGAACTTGTAGAAGAAGAACCCCAGCAGGAGCAGCACCACTGCCGACCAAATGATGTCGTACAGCGGTGGGATGAAGAGGTCGACGCCTTGAATTTCGCTTGCGTGCAACATGTGTGCCTCGATTACTGCCAGGGGCAATCTAGAGAATGATGCCGGCGATCAAACCCAGCAGACCCAGCACCTCAATAAGACCGGCACCGATGATCATGTTACGGAACAGCTGGCTGGCCACTTCTGGCTGGCGAGCGGTAGCGGCCTGGGTCTGGCCGATCATGATTCCCATACCGACACCAGGGCCGAGGGTTGCAAGACCGTAACCGACGGTCGCGATGTTTCCTTCCACTGCATTTCCTTTCGTGTGGCGCCCTGTGGGCGTCAGGTCGGCGAGTCCGGTAGTGGACCACCGTGAGTGCTTGCGCTCTTAGTGCTCTTCCTCAAGCGCAAAGTTTAGGTAGACGGCTGCAAGCAGGGTGAAGATGAACGCTTGCAGACCGGCGATGAAGAGTTCGAAGACGGTGATGAAGACGCCGCCCGCGAAGCTGATGGGTGCGAACAGGTAGTTCAGACCACCGGTGCGAACGAAGTAGTCGGTCGCGGCGAAGGCCAGAACCAGCATGAGGTGTCCGGCAACCATGTTGGCCAGCAACCGAATGGTCAGCGTGGCTGGGCGCAGGATGAAGACCTGCAGGATCTCAATCGGGGTGATCAAGAAGTACATCGGCCACGGCACACCGGAGGGGAACAGTTGGGCCTTGAGGTAGCCGCCAAGTCCGTGCGCCTTCACACCAGCGGCCAGGTAGGTCAGTAGCACCCAGACCGCGAGGAGTAGAGGCAGACCAACGCGGGCGGTTCCACCCATATTCAGACCGGGTATGACTCCGGCGAGGTTCATCGCCAGAATCGTGAAGAAGATGACCGTGAGCATCGGCAGGTAAGGCTTGGCCCGGTCCTTGCCCATGATCTGCTCTGCGATCTGGATGCGGATGAAGTCAACGATGATCTCCACGACCGCTTGTCCACGGCCGGGGACCAAGCTGACGCGGCGGACGGCCAGCCAGAGCAGGAGCATCAAAGCCGCAGCGACGATAAGTCGGAGCATCATGATGCGGTCGAACCCGAAGGAGAACCAAGATTCGGTGGAGCCGAAGATCAGCTCGGGGAAGAACTCTTCGATCCCGGGGGCCTTGAACTCATCGCCGTAACCGGCTGTCACCTCGGGAGGGCTTGCGACGGCGGACAGAGTTCTCTCCCTACGGGTGATGGGCTGTGATCTTCACGTTGCGTGGGCGCCGAACGCGCCAGCACGAGGCACCGCTTAAGCACGGTAACGGCGTTCAGCCTACCCGATCCTCATCGCCGCCGTTGCCATTGTCTGGCGCATCGGGGGTGAGGTTTTCTACACCGGGTTCTGGGCTATCTGTACCAGCCTCCACGGGCGCCGTGGTAGGGCTGTTGGTCTGCGGCTCGGACTCGGCGTGGCGTTGGGGATCTGCGGCGTCGTAAATGGGCAAACGGGTGGTGACAACGGTGACGAGTTCTACCGCCACCAGCCCCAAAGCAATGACGGCGAGCGCGCCAACGAACATGCCGCGGTGGTAGAAATCCAATCCGCGCAGCCACAGCATCAGCACCAGGACGATGGCCATCTTGATGATCCAGCCGCCCAGCAGCACCAATTGCAGCAACTCTGGCCCCCGTCCCACCACGAGGTACATGAGTCCGACGGTGGTGCCGGTAAAGAACAGTCCGATCCCGGTGGCGAGCAATGCCGCCCACACCCCCGACATCCCGCCGACGAGGTAGCCAACGCCGAGGGCCAGCACGGCCCCGATGACCGTGGTGATCAGCATGCGGCGCAAGACCTTGCGGAACATCTCGAGCATGGCGTCGGTGCGGACCACGCCGGAGTTGAGGAATACGGGTTGGTTCACGTCTCTAGTCGTCCTTTGTTGTTACAGATGCGCCAAGGCTGCCGGCGGCCGACTTCGCTGGGAAGCGGCGCCAACCCTCGCTCGTTCGCACGGGCAGCCGCACCAGGGTAATGATGAGCGCAAGCAGAAGGCCAACGCCCGCTCCGGCCACCACCCACCACTGCGGGAACATCGCGAACAGCGCCGCCGGGAAGGCGAAGGCGAAGGTCCACACGTACAGGATCACCACGGCCCGGCGCATGGACTTTCCGCGGTCGAGCAGGCGGTGATGCAGGTGGGTGCGGTCGGCGTGGAACGGTGATTTGCCCTTGAGCACCCGGCGCAACACGGTGGCCGTGACGTCCAGGAGCGGCAGTAGCAGAACCGCAATCGGGAGCAGGATGGGCATGAACGCTGGCAGCGCCTGCCTGGCTTCCAGCACCCCGGGGTTGGCTTGCCCGGTGACCACGATGCCAGCGGCGCCCATCACCAGGCCGAGCATCATCGCCCCGGAGTCACCCATGAAGATTCTTGCGGGGTAGAAATTGTGCGGGAGGAAGCCCACACATGCCCCGACAAGTATTGCCATCAACACCGTGGCCTGGTTGGAGTAATCGGTGGGGTCGGTGATCTGGGTCAGCAGGTAGGTGTAAAGGAAGAACGCAGCGCCACCGATCGCCACCACCCCGGCAGCGAGCCCGTCCAGGCCGTCGATCCAGTTGACCGCATTCATCGCGATCACCAGCACGATCACCGTGGTCCACATCGACAGCCTCGATGATCCGATCGTCAGGCCGAAGACGGGGAAGGTCACCAGTTGCACGCCTTGCCAGACCAGCAGTACTGCGATCAGGGTTTGGCCAACGAGCTTGGTCAGCCAGTCCAAATCCCATAAGTCATCGGCCACCCCCAGCAGGCAGATGAGTCCGGCGCAGACCAAGACCGCCCAGAGCACCGGATCGGTGAACTGTTCCTCCAGGAAGCCGATCTGGGAGGCGAACAGCATCGCGGCGGCCAGACCGATGAAGATGCCCACTCCCCCGAGCCGTGGCGTTGGGGTGTTGTGCACGTCGCGCGCTCGTACGGGTTTGACTGCTCCCCACCGCCAGGCGACCGACCGCACCATGGGTGTGGCCAGGAAGCTCACCGCAGCAGCGGCGGCCATGATGAGCAGGTAAATCCTCACGGTTCGCCGTGCGCCTCCTTCGCCGAGGAGGATTCGGCGTCTGGTGCTTCGGTGGGTGTGGCGTCGGGCTCTGCGGGTGCTGGTTCTTGGACAGAGGCAGGTTCTTCTGTCACCGTCGCGTCGGTGTCGTCGGGCTTCGCTGCGTCGTCGGGCTTCTCTGCGTCGTCAGGCTTCTCTGCGTCGTCAGAGTTCTCGACGCCGTCGGTCTTCTCGTCGTCAGAGTTCTCGACGTCCTCGGCCTTCTCAGCGTCGTCAGACTTCGCTACGTCGTCAGTCTTCTCGTCGTCGGGCTTCTCAGCGTCGTCAGCCGCCTTCTCGGCTTCCTCGCTCAGCTCCGGCGCCACCTGTGCCAACACCTCACGGGTGAGCGCGCCTTCGCGCACGATCCGCAACTTCTCGCCCGTGGCATCGACGATGGTCGACGCCGTCGAGCTGCTCGCCGGGCCACCATCGAGGTACACGCTGACCGCCAAGCCCAACTGCTCTGCGGCTTCCTCCGCCGTCGTGGCCGGTGGCTGAGACGTGAGGTTGGCACTGGAAACCGCCAGCGGGCCGGTCTTACGCAGCACCGTCAAAGCGAGCTCGTTATCGGGCATCCGCAAGGCCACGGTGCCCTTGGTGTCTCCCAGGTCCCAGTGCAGCGAGGGCGCGGCACGCAAAATGATGGTGAGCCCGCCGGGCCAGAACTTCTCTACCAGGGCGCGCACCGAATCCGGCACGTCGGCGGCCAGCCCGTCCAACGTTCGAGGGTCTCCGATGAGCACGGCAGAGGGCTTGTCACGCATCCGCCCCTTGCTGGCTAGCAACAAGTTCACCGCACGCGATGAAAACGCATCGGCGGCCAGCCCGTAGACGGTGTCGGTCGGAAACACCGCTAGCGCTCCCTTGGCTAACACGCGCACCGCTTCGTCGATGTGCGGCCACCAGGTTGCTGAGTCGGTGCAATCACGGATCACTGGATCACTCACGCCCATGAGTGTCCCACGTCCGCAGGGCACGCCGACGCATCGAGGCCGCACGTGGCGCGATATGCCAGGCTGGGCTGGTGGGAATTAGTCAACCGGCAGAGCACACCGGCATCACGCGCAGACCGTGGCGATGGGTGCTGTTGATCGCCGCCGTGATCGCTCACCTCGTGGTGCTGTACATCCCTACCGTGCCCTCCACCGGCGGGATCACCGTTCCCGGTGCGGACAAGGCGGTGCACGTGCTGATCTTCGGGGCGGTGATGCTCACCGGTTTGCGCGCCGGAATCCGCGCGCTGCCGCTAGCGATCGGGCTAGCCGCGCACGCGGTGGTCAGCGAAGTCATCCAACACCTCGCCCTGGAGAACCGTGCCGGTGATCCGGGTGATGTGATCGCGAACCTCGCCGGAATCGCCGTGGGGTGGTACTTGGCGGGGATGATCAGTCGGCATCGGACCGGCGCCGAGCAACCACCATCCGCCAGCGCCCGGTGAGATCCTTCGTGCTGCGAATTTCGGTAAACAGGTCCGTGGCGCTCACCACATCGCGCACCGCGGCGTCCTGTACCTCGGCGTGCTCCATCACGAACACTCCCCCGGGTTTCAAGAGCCGGCCAGCCGCCACCACCACCGCCTTGGGCAGATCCAGTCCGTCGGTTCCGCCGCCATACAGCGCGACGTCGGGATCGTACACGGCGACCTCTGGCTCATTGGGCACCGCGTCCGGCGGGATGTAGGGCGGGTTCGCCACGAGCACGTCCACTGCGCCATCGAGGTGGTCGAAGAGTTCGGGATCGCTGACGTCGCCAACACTCACCTGCACGTGCGCCCCGTGCTTCTTGGCGTTGCGGGCGGTCAGCTGAACCGCGTCCGGGTTGATATCCATGGCGTAGACCCGAGCGCCGGGTACCTCGTGGGCCACCGACACAGCGATCGGCCCGGCGCCGCAACACAGGTCCACCACTACCGGTGAGCCGCCCTGAGCCACCAACTCCTTCGCCGGGTCGATCGCTTCTTGGGCGACTACCTCGGTCTCCGGGCGCGGAATGAAAACCCCGGGCGCCGCGTGCATCTGTAGAAACCTGAAGTGGGCTACCCCGGTTAAGTGCTGCTGTGGCACGCGTTGGCGACGCCGCTCCACCAGTTGCGCAAAATGGCCCGTGAAGCTTTCCGGAAGTTCCGGCGCCATGGCCAACACCAACCGGTCCACTGGCAAGAGATGCTCGGCCAGCGCCACGGCATCGGCGTGGGGTGAAGGGACCCCGGCTTGGTCCAAAACCTGCGCCGCAGCGTCGATCAGTTGGCGCAGCGTGGGCTCAGTCGGAGGCACCGGCGAGCCGCTCGGCCTCATCCATTTCAACCGCCGAAGCGATCAGCGGCCCCAGGTCGCCATCGAGGACCTGATCGAGGTTGTAGGCCTTGTACCCGGTGCGGTGATCGGCGACCCGGTTCTCGGGGAAGTTGTAGGTGCGGATCCGCGCACTGCGGTCCACCGTGCGCACCTGCGATCGCCGGGCAGTCGCCGCTTCGGCCGCGGCTTCTTGAGCCGCAGCGGCGAGCAGCCTGGCGCGCAGCACGCGCATCGCGGCCTCACGGTTCTGCAGCTGGGACTTTTCGTTCTGCATGGACACCACGATCCCGGTGGGTTCGTGGGTGATCCGCACCGCGGAGTCGGTGGTATTTACGCTCTGTCCGCCGGGTCCGGAGGACCGGTACACATCGATCCGCAGATCGTTGGGGTCGATCTCGACCTCACCTGGGTCATCGACCTCCGGCAGCACCATGACACCGGCAGCCGAAGTGTGGATGCGCCCCTGGGATTCGGTCACCGGCACGCGCTGGACGCGGTGCACGCCACCTTCGAACTTGAGATGCGCAAAGACCCCTTCGGCAGGGTCGGTGGCCTTGGACTTAATCGCAACCGACACGTCCTTGACTCCGCCAAGGTCGGAGTCGGTGGAGTCCAGGATCTCGGTCGCCCAGCCCTCGCGTTCGGCATAGCGCAGGTACATCCGCAGCAGGTCACCGGCGAACAGTGCCGACTCTTCGCCGCCGGCACCGGCCATCACCTGCAAGATGACGTCGCGGCCGTCGTCGGGGTCGGTCGGGATGAGCACGTGCCGCAGCTGTTCGCTGGCCTGCGCTTCACCCTCCTGCAGTTCGGCGACCTCCTCGGCGAAGCTCTCATCGTCTGCCGCGAGCTCCCGCGCCGCGGCTAGGTCGTCACGAGCCGACTCCCACGTGCGGTAGGCATTGACGATCCGGCCGAGCTCGGCATACCGGCGGCCCAGGGTGCGGGCGCGGCCAACATCGGCGTGCACCGAGGGGTCGGCCAGCTGCGACTCGATATCGGCGTATTCGCTCAGCAGCGGCTCGACGCCTTCGAACTCCGTCATCTGCGCTGCTTTCAGTCTTTCCCGCTCGGCGTGGTCTGGTTGACCGTCACCAGGAACTCAGCGTTGGTGGACCGGCTCCGAAGCTTGGTCAGCAGCAACTCGATCGCCTGTTGCTGATCCAGGGGTGCCAGAGCGCGGCGGAGCTTCCAGAGCACCTGCAGCTCGTCCTCGCCCACGAGCAGTTCCTCGCGGCGGGTGCCGGAGGCGTTGACGTCAACGGCGGGGAAGATGCGCTTATCGGCCAGCTGCCGAGACAGGCGCAGTTCGGAGTTTCCGGTGCCCTTGAACTCCTCGAAGATCACTTCATCCATCTTCGATCCGGTTTCCACCAGGGCCGAAGCCAGGATCGTCAGCGACCCGCCGTGCTCGATATTGCGCGCGGCGCCGAAGAACTTCTTGGGCGGGTACAACGCCGAGGCGTCCACTCCCCCGGACAACACGCGCCCCGAGGCCGGTGCCGCGAGGTTATAGGCCCGGGACAGTCGGGTGAGGGAATCGAGCAGCACCACCACGTCCTGGCCGAGTTCGACCAATCGCTTGGCGCGCTCGATCGCCAGTTCCGCCACCACCGTGTGGTCCGACGCGGGCCGGTCGAAGGTGGAGGCGATGACCTCACCCTTGACCGTGCGCTGCATGTCGGTGACCTCTTCGGGCCGCTCATCGACCAGCACCACCATCAGGTGCACTTCGGGGTTGTTGGCCGTGATCGCGTTCGCAACCTGCTGCATGATCAACGTCTTGCCGGCCTTCGGCGGGGCCACGATGAGCCCGCGCTGCCCCTTACCCAACGGGGCAACGATGTCGATGATCCGGGGGGTCAATGCCGAGGCGGTGGTCTCCAGCCGGAACCGATCGCTGGGGTACAGCGGGGTGAGGTCAGAGAAATCGGGGCGCTCGGTGGCTTCCTCCGCCGGGGCGCCATTGACGGTGTCCAGTCGCACCAGGGCGTTGAACTTTTGCCGCTGGTTGCCTTGGGACTCGCCCTCGCGAGGCTGGCGGACGGCACCGACGATCGCGTCACCGCGGCGCAGACCGGCCTTCTTGACCTGGTTCAGCGAGACGTACACGTCGTTGGATCCGGGCAGGTAGCCCGAGGTCCGCACGAAGGCGTAATTGTCCAAGATGTCCAGGATCCCGCCGATCGGGATCAGGACGTCATCGGGTGACAGTTCGACGTCGTCGTAGGCGAGTTCGTCGTTGCCGCGTCCGCCGCGGCGCTTGCGGTCCCGGCCACGATCGCGACCACGACGACGGCGGTTGCCTCGTTCGTTGCCGTCATCGTTGCCCTTGGCGTCCGGGCCATTGTTGCCGCCATTATTTCCGCCGTTGTTGTTTGATCGACGCTGATCCTCGCCCTGGCGACGGGGTTCGTCTTCGCCGTTGCGCGGCTCGGGCAACTGAATGTCTTCGACGCTAGGACGGCGCTGACCGTCATCGGACCCACCGGTGGAGCCGGAGTTACCCCGGCCGGAGTTGCCGCGCGGGGAGCGGCCGCCATCGCCGTCGTCCTTCTTGTTCTTGTTGTTCTTATTGCCGGGCGCGGCGTCTTTGCCCTTGGCTGCGGCGTCCTCGCCCTGCTGCGACGCAGAGCGCTGAGAGCCGCGTCCACGGCCACCACGGTTGGACTGGTCGCCCTGGTCGCTGCGATTGGACTGGTCGCTGCGGC
This sequence comes from Beutenbergiaceae bacterium, assembly GCA_048594865.1. Classification (GTDB taxonomy): domain Bacteria; phylum Actinomycetota; class Actinomycetes; order Actinomycetales; family Beutenbergiaceae; genus CALKWS01. Next base: position 22,515 of record JBMDWZ010000178.1, on the reverse strand, counting down.
TGGACTGGTCGCCAAAGTCCAACTCGGGCTGCGCCGAGCTGTCTTGCCCGCCTGGTGGCGTCTCGGCGTTACGAGCCGGCGCTTGCTTGGCACTGTCCGAGGCGCCAGCGGGCGCACCGCCGCTTTGGTCACGAAGCGCGGCGATCAGGTCGCCCTTGCGCATCTTGCGAGCGCCCTTAATGCCGAGTTGGCCAGCGATCTGCTGCAACTGCGGCAATTTGAGCGCGCTGAGATCACCGCTTTGTGCGGTGTTGGTTTCGGTCACGAGGTTCCTTCCCTCGGGTGGAATATATAGGCCACGAGGACCCATGAGGGCCTCTACAAGTGGGATAAGTGGGTGGGAGGGCTACGCCACAATGCATCGCATGTGTTGCCACACCGATGATCGGCCTAGCGCCCCAAATGACACCTAGAGCTCGGCGGCGTCGTTACGCCAGCCTGGTGCTCGCACGAGCCTAGCACCGCTCAGTCACTGGACGCGCCGTCATTATCGACCCCGGGGTGTCGGGTGCGCCAACCCGGCGGGATCTGCGTCAAGACGTGGGCCGGCAACGGGGCGAGCACCAGGATCGAAGGCCCGGCCCCGGACACCACAGCCGGCAGTCCAGCCTCTCGTAGGCTTGCCAACAGTTCCAAGGTCTGGGGCATCACGTCGGCGCGGTACTGCTGGTGCAACCGGTCGGCGGTGGCGGCGAAGAGCAGCTCGGGCTGATGCTCCAAAGCGCGGACCAGCAGGGCCGCGCGAGCCGCGTTAAAAGCCGCATCTGCATGGGACACAGTCCGTGGCAGCGCGGTGCGGGCCTGGGTGGTGGACAGACGTTCGGTGGGTACCAGGAGGGTCAGGCTGAGCTCGGGATGGATGGAGATCGGGGTGGCCTGGGCCTGGCCCTCGTCGATCCATGCGATGGTCGCCCCGCCGTGCAACGCCGGTGCGGCGTTGTCGGGGTGGCCCTCCATCTCGGTGGCCAACTGCAGGATCATTGAGTCGGGAAGTTCTTCGGGCTCGGAGATCAATGCGCGGGCGGCAATGAGACCGGCGATCACGGCGGCGGCCGAGGAGCCCAGCCCGCGCCCGTGTGGGATCGAGTTTCGGCAGCGCAGCGCCAAACCCGCTTGCGGGGCACCTGCCTGATCTAGGGCCAACCGAATCGCCCGGACCACGAGGTGATCCTCGCCGTCGGGCACCTCCCCGGCACCGGCACCTTCCACATCCACGTGGGTGGCACCGGTAGTGGCACTCACCTCGACCACGTCATGCAAGGCCAGGGCGATCCCGAAGGAGTCGAAGCCGGGGCCGAGGTTGGCGCTGGTTGCGGGAACCTGCGCGGTTACGAGGTCACGAATCAGCCGCATTTTTCAGCCCAAGCACGCCGACGGCGGCTTCGAGATCGGGGGCGATGACGTCGGGGTCGAGTGGGTGGGAACCCAAGGCGGTGGCGGTGTCCTTCAGCCCATTGCCGGTGACGGTGCACACCACGGTGGCACCGGCGGGAACTTCGCCGGCCTCGGCGCGCTGTAGTAGCCCGGCCACGCTGGCGGCCGATGCCGGCTCAACGAACACGCCCACGTCCCGGGCAAGCAGTTCTTGCGCCGCCAGGATCTGGGCATCGGTGACCGCATCGATCCGACCCCCGGAGTCATCACGGGCGCTGATCGCCAGGTCCCAGGACGCGGGGTTCCCGATCCGGATCGCGGTGGCGATGGTCTCGGGGTGCTCCACGACCTCCCCCTTGACCAGTGGGGCCGAGCCATCGGCCTGTACCCCCCACATGGCGGGAGTTTTGGTGGCGGGGCCGTCGGCGGCGTACTCGCGGTAGCCCATCCAGTAGGCGCTGATGTTCCCGGCGTTACCCACCGGCAGCACGTGAATGTCCGGCGCGTCACCCAGGGCGTCGACAATTTCAAACGCGGCGGTCTTTTGGCCCTGCAACCGGTAGGGGTTGACCGAGTTCACCAGCGCCACGGGGTACTGCTGGGCCAAGGATTGGGCGATCCGCAAACAGTCGTCAAAGTTGCCGTCCACGGCCACCAACTGCGCCCCGTGCACGATCGCTTGGGCGAGTTTGCCGGCGGCGATCTTCCCCGCTGGCAGCACCACGGCGCAGCGCAGGCCGGCGCGGGCGGCGTAGGCAGCGGCAGATGCGGAGGTGTTCCCGGTGGAAGCGCAGACCACCAGTTCGGTACCGGTGCCGGCGACCTTGCTCATCGCCACGGTCATCCCGCGGTCCTTAAATGAGCCGGTGGGGTTGGCACCCTCGACCTTGATGTGCACCTGGGCTCCGGTCTGGGCCGACAGGCTGGGGGCGGGCACCAGCGGGGTGCCGCCCTCCCCCAGGGTGATGACGGGGTCGACGTCATCGATCGGGAGTCGGTCAGCGTATTCGGCGATCACGCCACGCCACGGCTGGGCCATCAGTGTCCTTCCACACGCAGGACTGAGGAGACCTGCAATACAACATCGAGTTTGGTTAGTCCGTCAATCATTTGCGCCAGGTCTCGTTCGCTGGCCCGGTGGGTGATGAGGACCAGGGCGGCTTGCCCGGGTTCGGTGCGGACCTGGCGGGCGGTGTGCACCGAGACACCCGATTCGGCGATCGTGGTGGCCAGGGTGGCGAGCACACCGGGCTCGTCGCGCACTTCGAGCCGGAACTGGAAGCGGGTCAGGACATGTTTGGGGTCGAGCAGCCCCAGATCGGCGTGCACGGTCTCCGCCGGTCCGCGGCCACCTGCCATCCGGTCCCTGGCGGCGGACACCACGTCCCCCAGGATTGCGCTCGCCGTGGGCGCGCCACCGGCGCCGGCGCCGTAGAACATCAGGGTGCCGGCGGCCCGCGCCTCAACGAACACGGCGTTGTAGGCACCGTGCACGTTCGCCAACGGGTGGTCATCGGGAACCAGGGCCGGGTGCACCCGAACGGCCAAACCGCGGACGTTCTCATCGCGGTGCTGTTCGATCACTGCGAGGAGTTTGAGCACGTGCCCGGACTCTTTGGCCGCGGCAATGTCGGCCGCGGTGATGTCGCGGATCCCGGTGACCTGAACCTGGTCCAGGCGCACCCGGGAGTGGAAGGCCAGGGAGGCGAGGATCGCGGCTTTTGCCGCGGCGTCCAGCCCGTCCACGTCGGCGCTCGGATCGGCTTCGGCATAGCCCAGTGCTTGGGCCTGGGCCAGGGCCTCGGAGAAGTCCAGCTCGGTGCTGGACATCTGATCCAAGATGTAGTTGGTGGTGCCGTTGACGATCCCCAGGATGCGGTCGATAGTGTCTCCGGCGAGGGATTCACGCACGCCGCGCACCACCGGCACCGCCCCGGCGACGGCCGCCTCGAAGCATAGGTCCACCCCGGCACGATCGGCCTCGGCGTACAACTCAGGTCCATGAGTGGCCAGCAACGCCTTGTTCGCGGTGATGACCGAAGTTCCCTGACCAAGCGCACGCAAGATGAGTTCGCGGGCCGGTTCGATACCGCCCATCACCTCGATGACGATGTCGGCGTCGTCGACCGCCTTGATCGCGTCGGTACCGATGAGCTCCACCGGAACCACCGGATCGCGCGGCCGCGTGACGTCGCGCACGATCACGGCGCCTAGCGTCAGGTGCGCACCACTTCGATCGGCCAGTTCATCTGGCTGTTCGATGAGTTGGCGCACCACTTCGGTACCAACCGTTCCGCAGCCTAAAACGGCAACGCGCAATGTTGGCAATGAAGCCTTGGTCTCCATGATCTCCTCTTGCTGGCCTTGGCCCTGCGACACGTGCCTACCCTATGGCTCAGTTCGGACCGGTCGCGTCACCGGGCGTCGACGTCCAGGGCCAAGAGGTCCTCGATCGTCTCGCGGCGCACGATCGTTCGCGCCTGACCGTCCTGCACGGCCACCACGCCGGGCCTGGGAACCAGGTTGTAGTTGGAAGCCATCGACCGGCCGTAGGCACCGGTCACCGGAACCGCGAGCAGGTCGCCGGGTTCGATACCCCCGGGAAGCGCGACGTCGCGGACCACGATGTCCCCGCTCTCACAGTGCTTACCCACCACACGAGCGTCCACGAGCTCCCCCGGCACGTCCCGGTTCACCACACTGGCGTGGTACTTCGCTTGGTACAGCGCGGTGCGCACATGATCGCTCATCCCGCCGTCCACGGACACGTACAGGCGGCTGGTGCCCTCGTCGAGAGCGACCGGCTTGACCGTTCCCACCCGGTACAGGGTGATCATGGCCGGAGCGGTGATCGAACGGCCTGGCTCAAAGGAGATCTCCGGTGCCGGCAGGCCAGTTCGCACCGACTCTTCGGCGATCACGTCGGCCAAATCCTTGGCGACTGCTTCGATCTCGATGTCCTCATCCCCCGGCAAGTACGGCACCCCGAAGCCGCCACCGAGGTCCAGTTCGGGCAACACCACGCCGGTGTCGGCGGCGAACTGGGCGCGTAGCCCCAGCAGGGCGCGGGCGGCTGCCGAGAAGGCCGCGCCATCCAGGATTTGGGAACCGATGTGGGAGTGCAACCCGAGCAGGTGCAGTTCTGGGCGTTCATTGATGAGGTCCAGCGCCTGCCTCGCGGCACCGCTGGCCAGGGATAGCCCGAACTTTTGGTCTTCGTGGGCGGTGGCGATGAAGTCATGCCCGCCGGCGTGCACCCCGGTGGTGACGCGAACCATCACTGGTTGCTGCACCCCGTGCCGGGCGGCGACTTGGGCTACCCGCTCAATCTCTCCGAGGGAGTCCACGATGATCCGGCCGACGCCGCTGCGGACGGCCAACTCGAGTTCCTCATCTGACTTGTTGTTGCCGTGCAGGCCCAGTGCGCTCGCCGGGACGTCGGCAGCCAGCGCGGTGACCAGCTCGCCCATGCTCGCAACGTCAACCCCCAACCCTTCTGCATGCACCAACCGCAGCACCGCGGTGCTGCTGAACGCCTTGGAGGCGTAATAGGCCTTGGCGCGCTCGAACGGCGCGGTGAGCGCGTTCAGGTACCGGCGGGCCCGCTGCTGCAGGGTGACCACGTCCAGGAAGAAGGTGGGGGTACCGAATTCCTGGGCAAGGTCGGCTAAGTCGCGGCCACCGATGGACCACTGGCCATTTTCGACCACGGTGGTCTGCGGCCAGATGCTCAGGTCGGTGGGGCGTGCGTGGTTGGTGGTGTTCACAGGTTCTCCGGAGCGGACAGGTGCAGGTCATGTAGGCCACGGCGTAGTGCCACGCCCGTGGCTAAGGCGATGGTGAGGTTCAGGTGCTGGCGAATCGACTCGATATTCTCACTGGAGCAGCCGGGGTCCATGGGACCCCGCGGGGTGCAGCGATGGGAGTCAAACCACCGGCTAAAAGCCTGGGTCAACCCTCGCAGATTCGCGCGCACGGGTGCGGCACGTCTCATCGTGCGGGCACGGTCGCGGGCCACCTGCGAGGTTGCCAGTGCCAACAACAGACGGCGTGAGGCATCATCTTCCTCGCGCTGGCCGCAGTGTTCGGTCCAGTGCTGCGCCAACCACTGCGGATCGGTGCGCATCCGATGGCCGTGGGCCTGGCGCAGCAGCATTCGGGTGCGGGCATGGGCCAGTCGAGCGTCGTACAGGTCCGGCGCCCCGGCGGCAGCACCAGCCGCAGATTTTTCGAGGGGGCGCGAGTGTTCGGCATCTGGCGTGCTGATCAGGTCATGGACCACCAGTCCGCGGCCCTGGGCGGTCAAATGCACCAAGACCCTGCCGCGATCGGCCGCCATATGATCCACGTACGGCGACCGCAGCTCGCGTAGACAGGAGGTCAGGTCCGCCGAGGCATCGGTGGGCACAAAAGCCCAGTCGGCGCGGGTCGATTCACCGGCGGGAACCAGGACCGCAGAACCCAAGTCGACGCGGAGCAAGCGCGCCAGGTCCTGCTGCCACATGGTTCTAGATCCGCAACGCGAGATAGAAGTCCATGGTCAACTCCGATGGGCCCTGGACTTGGCGCACCATCTGGGAGTCGTCCCACCAGATCATTTCTAGCTCGTCGCCGTCGTCCCAACGGTGGTACTGACCGCGGACCAGGTCATCGGACTCCTCCGGGGCGTCCCACACAGGGCCGGATTCATCGGAATCGCCACGCTCACTGACGAGGTCTTCGCCGAACTGAACGGCGTGGTCCACCTCCAGGAAGTCGGTGACACGCAGCACGATGCTCTCGCCGTCATCGTTGGTGTAGGTGGCTTCGTAGGATTCGTCGGCGTTCTCGTCCTCGACGGGGTAGTCCTGCCAACCGGAATCCTCGATCGTCCACACCGACTCACGGCCCTCGACGACTTCGAGGTTCTGCTCGAGGAAGGCGAGGAGTTGACCGCCGCTCTCGGGCCCGGCATCAGCGTCATCGTCGCGACCGTCGGCGTCGGCGTCCTCGTCGGTGGCGCCATCGTCGGTGCCGTTGGTGGTGTCGTCGTCGGTCGTGCCGTTTTCGTCACCGGTGTCCTCGCCCGTGTTTTCGTCCGGATCGTCGGTGGGGTCGGGGTCGGCGGGTTCGGTTTGAGTTTCGGTTCCGCTGGGTTCGTCGTCGTTACCGCCGAACACCCAGAACCCTGCAAAGACGAGGGCGGCGATCAGCAGCAAGCTGACGACGACGGCGATGATCACCACGAGCACGTTGCGGTTCTGTGGCTGCGGGGATGAGGCTCCGCCGTACTGGCCGGGTTGGCCCGGTTGACCGGGTTGCCCAGGCTGGCCGGGTTGGCCCGGCTGACCGGGATATCCGGCCTGGCTGGGTTGACTGGGTTGACTGGGTTGACTGGGTTGGTACGCGGCTTGCGCTCCAGCGGCGCCCGACGATGCGTCGTATCCCGGCTGCGGCTCATTCCCCTGCTGCGGCAGCTGCGGCAGCTGCGAGGTCGCACCGGGGTCCCCAGCGTTCCATTCGATGGTGCCCGGTTGGGTCTGTTCACTTGGCTGCGCGGGTGGAACAGGGAAGGTCTGAGTGGGGTGCTCGGCAGGAGTCGGGACGCTGTCTGCCTGCCCGGGCGTTTGGTCGCCGCCCGGCACCTGCGGCTGCGAAGCGTCTCCGGGGTTCTCACCCTGCGGGCCAGGCCCAGCGCCCTGGTGTCCACCAGGATGATCTGGGGGTGGCTGATTCATCGCCTGCTCCTTAGTCAGCGCACAAATGAGGCATTACCGCTACACATCGTAGGCGTATGTGGCGCCAAGCGGACCGTGACCGTGTGGCAGGCCACTGGGTTGGGAGGTAGCGGCCTGAGGCTGGTACTCTCATCCGGCGGTACTCCGCCCCTGTAGCTCAGTGGATAGAGCGTCTGCCTCCGGAGCAGAAGGCCACAGGTTCGAATCCTGTCAGGGGCACTTTTTATGCCCGGGATTAGCCCGAAAAACTCAAGGCTCTGCGGGCTACCTTTCGGGTGAGGACTCGTTCGAGCTACGACTTCACCAGTCGCGAGATCGCTGCCGAGGCTTCCTTGAGTTTGGCCTCAGCGTCCTCGCCTTGCGTCGCACCGACCACACAATGTTTGAGGTGGTCATCGAGAAGGCCCAGCGCCACATTTTCGAGCGCGCTGGTGAGCGCGCTGATCTGGGTGAGGATGTCGATGCAATAGGTGTCCTCATCGACCATTCGATGAATCCCGCGGGCTTGGCCCTCGATCCTTTTCAGGCGCGCAAGGTAGCGGGCTTTGTCGCTGATATAGCCGTGCTGCTCGGTACTCATCGTGGTCCTCTTCTTACGCGTTGCTATGGGTTCGGTTGTTGCAGGGGTTTCGGCAATCTCGGATGCCTATTTGAAGGTTCGCAGGCGCAGGCTGTTGCTCACCACAAACACGCTGGACAGGGCCATGGCCGCCCCGGCGATCATCGGGTTCAGCAGCCCCAACGCCGCCAACGGGATGGCGGCGGTGTTGTAGGCGAAGGCCCAAAACAGGTTGCCCTTCATGGTGCTCAGGGTCCGCCGCGACAGTCGCACGGCATCGGCTGCCGCCCGCAGGTCGCCGCGCACCAGCGTGATGTCGGCAGCTTCGATCGCCACATCGGTTCCGGTGCCCATGGCGAGCCCGAGGTCCGATTGCGCCAGAGCCGGTGCGTCGTTGACGCCATCGCCAACCATCGCCACCACTTTGCCCTCAGACTGCAGGCGAGCAACGACGTCGACCTTGTCCTTGGGCAGCACCTCGGCGATCACGTCGGTGATCCCAACCTCGGCGCCCACCTGCTCGGCGACGGTGCGATTGTCACCGGTAAGCAGAACCGGGGTCAGATCCAGGGCACGCAGATCGCGAACAGCCTGAGCGCTGGAATCCTTGACCTGGTCGCTGATCACCATCAGCCCTCGTACTGCACCGTCCCAGGCCACCACGATCACCGTTTGGCCAGCGTGATGAGCCTGCGATACCGCGGGCTGTAGGTCCGCGGGCACCGTACCGGCGTGCTCGGCCACGAAGGATTCCCGGCCCACGATCACGGCGCGGCCCTGCACCGTGCCGCGCACGCCCAACCCTTCGACGTTCTCGAAGTCATCGACCGCAGGCAGGTCTCCGGTGCGCTCCCGCGCCCCCGCGGCCACCGCGCGAGCGATCGGGTGCTCCGAGGCGTCTTCGACGGCGCCTGCCATCGCCGCCACCAGTTGCTCCTCGTTCCCGGGGGCCGCGATGACGTCGAGGAGGGTCATCTTTCCGGTCGTGACCGTCCCGGTCTTGTCCAGCACCACGGTGTCCACTCGGCGCGTGGATTCCAGCACCTGCGGGCCCTTGATGAGAATTCCGAGCTGAGCACCGCGACCGGTGCCCACCAATAGCGCGGTGGGCGTGGCCAGGCCGAGGGCACATGGGCAGGCGATGATCAGGACCGCCACGGCAGCGGTAAATGCGGCGCTAGCGGGGTACCCGGCACCGAGCCAGGCGCCGAGGGTGCCCACCGCGATGGCGATGACCACCGGCACGAACACTCCCGAGACCCTGTCGGCCAAGCGTTGAATCCGGGCCTTGCCAGATTGGGCTTGTTCGACCATCTTCGCCATCTGGGCGAGTTGGGTATCAGCTCCCACGCGCGTGGCCCTAATTACTAGCCGCCCGCCGGCATTAACCGTCGCGCCGGTGACCGAATCACCCACCGACACCTCCACCGGCACCGACTCACCGGTGAGCATCGAGACGTCCAGAGCGCTGCGCCCGGTGACCACCTCGCCGTCGGTGGCGACCTTTTCGCCCGGCCGCACGATGAACTCATCGCCGACCGCGAGCGCCGAGGTCGCGATCCGCTGCTCCACGCCGTCGCGGAGCACCGAGACCTCCTTAGCCCCCAATTCCATCAGGGCCCGCAGGGCCGCTCCGGCGCGTTGCTTGGAGCGGCTCTCCAGGTACCGGCCGAGCAGTACGAAGGTGGTGACCCCGGCGGCCACTTCCAGGTAAATATTCGCTAGACCGTCCCCGCGAGAGATGGTGAATTCAAAGGGGTGCACCATGCCGGGCTGGCCGGCAGTTCCGACGAACAGGGCCACGATCGACCAGAGCAATGCCGCGATCGTGCCCACCGAGATCAGGGTGTCCATGGTGGCGGCCCCGTGGCGCAGGTTCAGCCAGGCGGCGCGGTGGAACGGCCACCCGGCCCACAGCACCACCGGCGCACCGAGAACAAGGGATGCAAAGCCCCAGTAGTCGAATTGCAGGGCCGGGATCATCGCCATTGCGATCACCGGCGCCGAAAGCACCGCGGCCCCGATGACCCGTTGCCGCAGCGCCGCGAGTTCCGCGGCCGGACCTGTGGTTGGCTTCTCCCCCGCGCTGGCCTCGGTGCCACCGTCGCCGGCGGCCGTCTCGTGCTCCGCTGGCGGCTCCGGGGGCTTGGGCACAGTCGCGGTGTAGCCGGAGGCTTCCACCGCAGCGATTAACGCCTGGACCTCTATCCCCTCATCGGCGATAACGCTGGCCTTTTCGATGGCGTAGTTGACGCTGGCCTGAACGCCATCGAGTTTGTTCAGCCGCTTCTCCACGCGCGCTGCACAGGAGGCGCAGGTCATACCGCCGATCTGCAGATCGATCTCCCGGGTGGGAGCTGGAGCGTTCGTCATCGCTGGCCACCTTCCACCGGCGCACCGTTGTGCTCGGGCTCCGCCGGTTCGCCGTGCTCCTCTTCGGCCGGCTCGTTCTGATGTTCCTCGATAGGCGCTGGCGCTTCATCGGGTGAGACTGCGCGGGCGGTGAACATGGCACCGAGGAAAACCACGGCGAGGAGTACGCCGTAGATCGCAAGGCGTGCGGGAGCGTTGAGTCGATCGATCACGGCTCCACTTTATACCCCGAGGGGGTATTGGTAAAGAGCGCAAAGATGGACCCGCCGAAGCGATAGCGCCACGACCAGAGCCCGAATGGAGGCTCAGTTACCCGCGCAGGCCATCGTCTCGGGGTTCATCGGAACCGCGCCGTTCTCTTCCATCCAGGACTCGGGGTCCACGGTGGTGAGGTTGTCGTCGCTGTGCACTTCGAGGTGCAGGTGCGGCCCGGTGGAGTAGCCGTAGGAGCCGACGGTCCCGATCTGTTCACCGGCCTGGACTTGCTGGCCCTCGGTGACGAAGACGCCGTCGGGGTACATGTGCACGTACCAGGTCCATACCGGGGCGCCATCGATCTCGTGCTTGATGATGATGAGCATTCCGCTTCGACCATCACGGCCCTGGCCGGCGTGGGTGACCACACCATCGGCGATCGCGTAGATCGGCGTCCCGGTCGGGGCCGCCATGTCATACCCGCTGTGCTCCATCGACCGACCAAAGATCGGGTGGACGCGGAAACCGTAGGTGGAGGTGACGCGGTAGCTACCTTCGGGCAACGGCCGCACCATGTCCAGGTTGCCGGTGGAAGACTCTGCGGCGAGCGTGCCGTTTGCCTCCACGGAGAACATCGAACACGTCGGGTCATCCCGAGAGGTGTTGTTGCGGCTGGCCGAGAGCATCGCGCGGCCGCTGGCTTCTGGGTCGGCCAACAAGGAGCCGGCCCCTTGGGCTTCGGGATCCTCGGCGCTCAGGCTGGCCATCACGTCCAGGGCGCTGGTCTCGCTCAGCACCGGGCCGGCGCTCTCCTCGACGTCGTTAGACGGCAAGACCAGTCCGGTCGCGGGGACCACCCAGGTGGTCGCAACCAGCGCACCGAGAACAGCGAGTCGCCCCAGAACGCGCCCCACGCTTGGGCGGCGGGTGGCGGGAGCCGATTGCTCTTCCCGCAGTTGGCGACGGGTCACCGACGTCTGCGCACGAGACTCGTGCGGAGCAGTCACATAGACCCCCGGGGTCGGATAGGCGTCGGGTTACGTACAGTCGGGAAAACTAAATGAGCGCCAGATGCGCAAAGAGACCACAACATGTCGTGGCCGCCGCCCACAATAACCATCTGTTCGCTTCTCGGCTAGCCCCCTGTGGGGCGAGCCACAACAAATTGGGTCGAATGTGAAAGGCTTAGCCCTATGCCGAGTTCATCATCAACGCTGGCCCTGGTAATCGAGGACGAAGCCGAGATCGCCACCCAAATCGCCCACCGGCTGCAGGCCGAGGGGTGGCGTGTGCACGTTGCCCATGATGGGCATTCGGGTGTCAAGCAAGCACTGGAACTCCAGCCGGACATCATCGTGCTTGACGTCATGCTGCCCGGAATCGATGGACTGGAGGTGTGCCGCCGAATCCAGGCGGAACACGGCGGCGATGCCGGGCCGGCCGCGCCGATCCTGATGCTCACCGCCAGGGACGATGAGACCGACATGATCATCGGCCTGGGCGTGGGCGCCGACGATTACATGACCAAGCCGTTCTCCATGCGTGAGCTGCTCGCCCGCCTCAAGGTGTTGCTGCGCCGGGTGGAGCGAGCCCGGGTCGCTCCGACCGCCGAGGCCAGCGAACCGCCGATCTTGCTCGCCGACGTCAAAATCGACCGCGCCTCCCGGCGAGTCAGCCGAGCCGGCACCCCGGCCCACCTGACACCCACCGAATTCGACCTGCTGGTGTGTTTGGCTCTCAGCCCTCGCACGGTGTTGTCCCGGGAGCGGCTGCTCGCTGAGGTCTGGGATTGGGCCGATGCCTCGGGCACCCGCACCGTGGATTCCCACGTCAAGGCGCTGCGGCGCAAACTCGGCTCGGACCTCATCCGCACGGTGCACGGGGTGGGGTACGCCTTCGAACCCGACGGCACCGCGCCCAGCGACGACACCCCCTCCGATCCCCCGCCAGCCGACGCGGAATCCGGCGAGAAGTAGAACACTTGTGAACACTCTGCGGCACGCGCGCTCGACCGAACTCGGTTGGGGTGAGCGGATCGCGATCGCGATCGGTGAATTGCGCCCCCTAGACCCGGTGCGCTCGATCAAGATGAAGTTGATCTTCATCATCGCCGCCACCGTGGCCATGTACACCCTGGTGACGTGGGTGGGGATCCGGTTCGGCTTCGGGGTGCTGCGCACCTTCCCCGTGGCGCTGGTGTCCTCCTTGCTCATCACCCAGATCCTGGCGCGCGGGATGACGCGCCCGTTGCGGGACATGACCGCCGCCGCCCAGGCGATGTCCCGCGGGGACTACTCCCAGCGAGTGCACACCAACAGCCAAGACGAGGTGGGCCAGCTCGCCGCGGCGTTCAACGCGATGAGCCGGGAGTTGGACACCCTCGATGCCCAACGGCGAGAGATGGTCGCCAACGTCTCCCATGAGTTACGGACCCCGGTCGCGGCACTGCGAGCTCAAATGGAGAACATGGCCGACGGCGTCGTCCCGGCCGACGGGCCGGCATTGGAAGCCACCCTCACCCAACTCGAGCGACTCTCCCGGTTGATCACCTACCTCTTGGACCTTTCCCGCCTTGAAGCTGGCGCCGCCGATCTGGAACTGGCGAAGGTGTCGGTACACGACCTGCTCACCGAGGCCTCCGATCAGGCCCGGCACGCGAGTGACCACCTCGGCCGAAACCTGACCTGGCGGGTGCGGGTCTCGCCACAAGAGCTGACCCTGCGCGCCGATTCGGAACGGCTGCGCCAAGTGCTGTCAAACCTGCTCGGCAACGCCTCGCGACACTCCCCTACCGGTGGCCGCATTGACCTGAGCGCCCGCTACGAAGCCGCCACCGACGCCGTCGTCATCGATGTGGCCGACCAGGGTGAGGGCATCCCGGAGTCCGACCGGATCAAGGTATTTGAACGTTTCGAGCGCGGGAACCGTCCGATGGCTCACGGGGAGTCCACCGGCGGCACTGGACTGGGCCTGGCGATCGCCAGTTGGGCGGTGGGGCTGCACGGCGGGACCATCGCGATCGTCGATTCCGCCTCCGAGCAGGGCACCACGGTGCAAGTCCGATTGCCCGCCTCCGGACCGCCGGCACCCAAGCCACGCACCCTGGACACCGGTGAGCTTCCGATGTTCAGTACAGACTCCGGTAAGGCGCGTGACAACCAACGCTGACTCGGTCTTGACCGGCGCTTGAACAGCGATGCGACCAATGTGTGAAAGTGCTGGTAATCAATGTGTTCTCGGCCGCGTCTGGTCGGCCGACACGCCCATTGTCGCCTAGGCTTGGAGGCGATACCGATCCACCTTGTCAACCGGAAGTGGGCGATCCCCGAGTGTCCGACCAGGCTCAGCCACATGCGCCGTTGAGTGCAGATTCATTTGGCGGAAATGAATGGCTCATCGAAGAGCAGTACGCCAAGTTTCAAAAGGACCCTTCGAGTGTGGGTGAGGAATGGCGCACCTTCTTCGCTGACTACCAACCCCGCAATGGCAGCCAAGGGGCTAGCAACGGAGCCGAGACCGCTAAGAAGCCCGCCGCCTCCACCAGCGACGGCAAGCGCGAAGCGTTGAAGTCCGCCGAGTCCGGCAAGTCTTCCTCGGCCGACGCCGCCGCGCCGGCCCGACCCTCGAAGTCGGCCAGCGAAAAGGCACCCGAACCTCAGGCCACGAAGGCCGATCAGGCAGGAGACCCCGTGGAGGCCTCAGACGCCCCCACTCCGGAATCCACCGAGGCTGCGCCGCACGCGCCCGACCTGCCGCCCTTGACCCTGGAGGCCACCGCGGAGGCGGCCACCGCCGGTTACACCAGCTCCCCCACCACCGGTGGACCGCGACGTGCCGGAGGCGACGACGACGTATCCCGGTTGCGTGGTCCGGCCGCCCGGGTGGTCGCGAACATGGAGTCCAGCCTCGAGGTGCCCACGGCAACCTCGGTGCGCAGCGTTCCGGCGAAGTTGCTGGTGGACAACCGGATCGTGCTGAACAACCACTTGCGCCGCGCCCGTGGCGGAAAGGTGTCCTTCACCCACCTCATCGGCTTCGCCATTGTTGAAGCCCTTGCTGAGATGCCGGCGATGAACGCCGGCTACCGCGAGGTCGACGGCAAGCCCGGAATCGTCAACCCGGCCAACGTGAACTTCGGTCTGGCGATCGACCTGCCCCGTCCCGACGGGTCGCGACAGTTGTTGGTGCCCTCGATCAAGGGCGCCCAGCAGATGAACTTCGCAGAGTTCTGGCGGGCCTATGAAGTGCTGGTCCGCAAGGCTCGCGGCGGTGACCTGACCGTTGAGGATTTCGCTGGCACCACGATCACCCTGACCAACCCCGGCACCATCGGCACCGTGCACTCGGTGCCGCGTTTGATGCAGGGCCAGGGCACCATCATCGGCGTCGGCGCCATGGACTACCCCGCCGAGTTCCAGGGATCCTCCGAAGAGACCCTGGCCAAGATGGGCGTCTCGAAGGTCCTGACCCTGACCTCCACCTACGACCACCGCATCATCCAGGGCGCGCAGTCCGGTGACTTCCTGCGGATCGTCCACCAAAAGCTGCTCGGTGAAGACGGGTTCTTCGATCGCATCTTCGCCGCGCTGCGGGTTCCCTACGAGCCGGTCCGGTGGACCACCGACATTTCCGGCACCGCCGAGGACGAGCTGCTCAAGCCCGCCAAGGTGGCCGAGTTGATCCAGGCGTTCCGCACCCGCGGACACCTCATCGCCGACACCGACCCGCTCGCCTACCGCCAGCGCAAGCACCCCGACCTGGACGTGCAAAACCACGGGTTGACCCTGTGGGACCTGGACCGGACCTTCCCCACCGGCGGGTTCGGCGGCAAGCCCCGGATGCCGTTGCGGGACATCCTCGGTCTGCTGCTCAACTCCTACTGCCGCACCATCGGCGTGGAGTTCATGCACATCGACGACGGCGCGCAGCGGCACTGGCTGCAGCAGCGCCTGGAGTCGGGGTGGACCAAGCCGGTAGGTACCGAGCAGAAGCAAATTCTGCGCACGTTGAACGCTGCCGAAGCGTTTGAGACGTTCCTGCAGACCAAGTTCGTGGGCCAAAAGCGGTTCAGCCTCGAGGGGGGCGAATCGCTGATCCCGATGCTGGACCGGCTGCTGCAGCGTTCGGCTCAGGAGGGTTTGGCCGAGGTCGCCATCGGAATGCCGCACCGTGGCCGGATGAACGTCCTGGCAAACATCGCCGGCAAGTCCTACAGCCAGATCTTCGCCGAGTTTGAGGGCAACCTCGACCCGCGCTCGGTGCAGGGCAGCGGTGACGTGAAGTACCACCTGGGTACCGAGGGCACCTACACCGCCCCCGACGGTGAGACCACCGGCGTGTACCTGGCCGCTAACCCCTCCCACTTGGAAGCCGTTAACGGTGTCCTGGAGGGTGTGGTGCGCGCCAAGCAGGACCGCATCGACCTCGGCGGTGCCGGATTCCCGGTGCTGCCCGTGCTCATCCACGGCGATGCCGCGTTCGCTGGCCAGGGCGTAGTCACCGAGACCCTGCAGATGTCCCAACTGCGCGGCTACCGCACCGGCGGCACCGTGCACATCCTGATCAACAACCAGGTTGGTTTCACCACCGGGGCTTCGGCTTCCCGCTCAACCCTGTACGCCACCGATGTGGCCAAGGGGCTACAGGTGCCGGTCTTCCACGTCAACGGTGATGACCCCGAAGCGGTCGCGCACGTGGCCGCGCTAGCGTTCGACTACCGCCAAGAGTTCAACAAAGACGTCGTCATCGACATGATCTGCTACCGCCACCGGGGCCACAACGAGGGCGATGACCCCTCGATGACTCAGCCGGTGATGTACTCCCTCATCGAGGGCAAGGCATCGGTGCGGACCCAGTTCACCGAAGCACTCGTTGGCCGTGGCGACCTCACCGAGGACGAGGCCGAAGAGTTCTTGGCCGACTACCGCAAGGAACTCGAGCGGGTCTTCACCGAATCTCGCAAGTCCGAGTCCGGAGACCCCGAGAAAGTCGCCGGCCTGGAACGCCCCGAATCCCAGCAAGAAGATGCTGGAGTCATGGTCGGCTGGCAGAGCGCCGTCACGCCCAAGATGCTGGACCGCATCGGCCAGGCGCACGAGCGCACGCCCGAGGGCTTCACCGTGCACCCCAAGCTCAAGAAGCTGCTCGAGCGCCGCGTCGATATGGCGACCAACGGCAACATCGACTGGGGCTTTGGCGAAGTGCTCGCCTTCGGCACCCTGCTCCTTGAGGGCACCCCGGTGCGACTCTCCGGCCAGGACTCCCGACGCGGCACCTTCGTGCAACGGCACGCGGTATTGCACGACCACTCCAATGGCTCGGAGTGGACGCCGCTGATGTACCTGTCCAGCGACCAGGCCAAGTTCTGGGTGTATGACTCCCACTTGTCGGAGTACGCCGCCCTGGGCTTCGAATACGGATACTCCGTTGAGCGCCCCGATGCGTTGGTGTTGTGGGAGGCCCAGTACGGCGACTTCGTCAACGGCTCCCAGATCGTCACCGATGAGTTCATCTCCTCTGCCGAGCAGAAGTGGGACCAGCACTCCTCGGTGGTTCTGCTGCTCCCGCACGGCTATGAGGGCCAGGGGCCGGACCACTCCTCGGCACGGATCGAACGGTTCCTGCAACTGTGCGCCGAGCACAACATGGTGGTGGCTCAACCCTCCACTCCGGCCAACCACTTCCACCTGCTGCGGACCCAGGCCTACCAGCGGCCCAGGAAGCCCTTAGTGGTCTTCACGCCCAAGCAGTTGCTTCGGTTGCGCGCCGCTACCTCACCGGTAGAGGACTTCACCTCGGGCACCTTCCAGCCCGTCATCGGTGATGACCACGTGGACCCCTCGGGCGTGGACCGGGTGCTGCTGTGCAGCGGCCGGGTCTACTACGACCTGCTGGCCCGCCGGGTGAAGGATGAGGACTCTCGGACCGCGCTGGTGCGCATCGAGCAGTTCTACCCGCTACCCGCCGAGGAAATCGCGGCCGAGCTCGCTCAGTACCCGGATGCCGAAATCCTCTGGGTCCAGGACGAGCCGCGGAACCAGGGCGCGTGGAGCTACCTGCACATGGCCCTACCCAAGGTCGTGGAAACGATCGCCGAGCGCGGCATCCGTGGCGTCACCCGCCCCGCATCCGCAGCCCCGGCGAGCGGGTCCTCCAAGATGCACGCCCTGGAGCAGGAGACCCTGTTGAACGAAGCCTTCAACCGGTGAGCAGCCGAGTCTGCATCATCGGCGATGAGCTGGTAGCCGGTGTCGGAGACGCCCGCGCCATGGGATGGGTCGGCCGTGTGGCCGCCCGCACCCAGGCCGATGAAACGATCTCCTATTACACCCTCGGGGTTCCCGGGGAGACCACGACGGCACTGGCCGCTCGGTGGGAAACCGAGTGCAATCGGCGCTTCGCCAAGGGACCGGGGCGCCTCGTGGTGGCACCGGGAAGCGCAGACCTCGATCATGGGGTGTCGCTGGCACGGAGCCGGCTGAACCTGGCCAACATCGTGGATGACGCCACCTCGGCGAACCTGCCGACGTTCGTCGTCGGGCCGTGCCCGCGTCCGGGTATTGACGAGCGTGCGCTGGCGGGGCTATCGGATGCTTTCGCCGACGTCTGTGGCCGGCGCCGGGTGCCCTATGTGGAGACGTTCGCACCGCTGGTCGCTCATGAGCAGTGGCAAGCCGATGTCGCCGCCGGTGACGGTCAGCACCCGGGGCAGGCTGGTTACGGACTGCTGGCCTGGCTGGTGCTGCACAACGGCTGGCACGAGTGGATGGGTGTGCAAACCCCAGCCTGAGCCGATCTCTCAATCGCGCTGCAGCACCACCTTGCCGAACGCCTCACCGGATTCCAGCCGGGAGAAGGCCGAGGTGACCGATTCGTCGTCGTCGAAGTCATGCACAGAATCGATGACCGGTTCGATCCCGGTGGCCTGCAGCATGGCCAGCAAGCGGTTCAGTTGTTCCAAGGTGCCCATGGTGCACCCGATGACTTTGAGGCTGCGGAAGAAGACCCGGTTCAGGTCGGCCGATGGTGCCGGGCCGGAAGTCGCCCCGGAGACCACCACCGTTCCACCGGGACGCAGACTCCGTAGCGAATGCTGCCAGGTCGCCTCTCCGACCGTTTCCAGCACGACGTCGACCGGTTCGGTCCGTTCGCCGGTCTCGATGGCCTCGTGGGCGCCGATATCCAGGGCCTTGGAGCGCCGACCGGCGTCCCGTGAGCTCACGATCACATAGGCGCCCATCGCTCGGGCCAGCACGGTGGCGGCGGTCGCTACTCCCCCGCCTGCGCCCTGAATCAACACCCGCTGGCCCGCAAGCACCCCACCGGCATCGGTGAGCATCGCATAGGCGGTGAGATACGCCGTCGGCAATGCCGACGCTTGGGCGAAGTCAAGCGAATCCGGGATCGGCACCACGTTGCGTGCCGGGACCCACACGTACTGCGCCAGGGTCCCCGGGTAACGCTCGGACAGCAGCGAACGGCGCGGATCCAAGGTCTCGTTACCGACCCAGTTGGCCGAACTGCACACCGCGTGGATCAGTACCCGGCGGCCATCGGGGTCCACGCCGGCGGCATCGGTGCCCAGCACCATCGGCAGTTGCTCGCTCTTCAGCCCGACTCCGCGCAGGGACCACAGATCGTGGTGGTTCAGCGACGCTGCCTTCATCTCCACCCTGACCCACCCCGGCTCCGGGGCTGACAGGTCCAGGTCCCCGATCTGCAATCCCGATAGTGGGTTCTGCTGGTCCTGTGATCGAGCGTATATGCACCGCATTACTCCACCCTAAGGTGTGCGAAGATAGTCTGCGGTTAATTCCTCAAGACTTAAGAAGGTGCAACATGAGCAAGCGTGGACGTAAGCGCAAGGCACGTCGCAAGGGTGCAGCAAACCACGGCAAGCGCCCCAACAGCTGACCGGCGCAACACTGCGAACGCCGGGTGAGACCGATACGATCTCACCCGGCGTTCGGCGTTTATACGGTCTTAGTCCTCAGCGCGGCGGTGACTGGGTGCGTAGCACCGTAATCTGCGTCATCACTCGGGTCCGCAGCGAATCTGGAGCGATCTCCACGCAGGAGCGGCGCAGCACCACTCGCAGCGAGCGTTCCCGCAACAGCGCGTCCGCGCACGGCGGGCACTCCTCCAAGTGGATCCGGAGCCGGATCAGGTCACGCTCGGACATTTCGGAGTCCAGGTACTCGCACAAGTGCATGAGCGCTTCGTCGCACTGGCACTCGTTGTTTGCCATCTCCTCGCTCATGCCGATTCCACCTTGATCCCCATCGAGCGGGCATGGTCAGACAGCAGGTCGCGCAACTGCGCACGGCCCCGGTGCAGGCGTGACATCACGGTCCCGATCGGGGTCTCCATGATCTCTGCGATCTCCTTGTAGGCGAAGCCCTCCACATCGGCGAGGTACACCGCTAGGCGTCGGTCCTCGGGCAACTGGGCCAAGGCGTCTTTGATGACGTCATCGCCGAGTGCGTCGATTGCATCGGCCTCTGCCGAACGCAGCCCGGTGGAGGTGTGCGAAGCGGCCCGATGGATCTGCCAGTCCTCGACGGCGTCGCTATCGGACTGATGCGGCTCTCGCTGCTTCTTGCGATAGGAGTTGATGTAGGTATTGGTAAGGATCCGGTACAACCATGCCTTGAGGTTCGTGCCCGGACGGTACTGCCCGAAGGCCGCGTAGGCCTTGGAGAACGCCTCTTGGACCACGTCCTCGGCGTCGGCCGGGTTGCGGGTCATCCGCATCGCCGCACCGTAGAGCTGGTCTAGGTACGGAAGTGCCTCGGCCTCGAAGCGCGCGTGGCGCTGTTCCGGGGTCTCCTGCGGCGCGCGGTCTTCACCCGGGGCACCATCGGTCTGCTCTGTCATTACCTGCAAGCCTAGTCCCCCGCCGGCCGTGCGCATCTTCGAGATGGTGCGCGAGGCCGCCTCGGGACGGGTGAGCGTGAGGGTCATACCCCCATAACGCCACGTGGCCCGCGGGACATTCCCACGGGCCACGTTGGGCTGCGCCCAGGCGTTACTCAGGTGCCTCTAGGAGGGCAGGATGTTGCCCTTGAACATCTCCTGCACCACCGGGTTATCGGCGTAGGCGTTCGATGCCCAGATCGGGTCATCATCGGCCGGGAACGCCAACACCCGCGTGCCTTCCTGCGCCGGGTTGTTACCGAACCGCTCCCAGATCGGGATCTTGGGGAGTTCTTGGTTGAAGATCAGGGCCAGTTGGTTTACCAGTTCGCGCTGGCGTTCCTCGTCCAGGCCTTCACCACACTCGTTCACCAACTCCTGCAGGTTGACCTCGCCCATGCCCTCGATTTCTCGGGTCAACTCGTAGTCCATCCCGCGACCGCCTTGGTTCTGTGCGATCGGGTAGTTTTCCAGGATGAAGGCCGAGGAGAAGGAGAACTGCGGGTGGGTTTCGCCGCCGCCCCAGGAGAAGGTGGCGAAGTCGTAGTTTCCGGCGTACACCCGCTCGGACATGTTCGGGCTCTCGATACCGTCGAGCTCGATGGTGATGCCAAACTCGGTCAACTGTTGCGCGATGTACTGGGCGCTGGGTGGGTAGTCGGCATAGTCGGACTGGAAGGTGATCGAGTACGACGCTCGCTCTCCGTTCGGCTTCATCCAGTTGTCGCCTTCTTTGGTCCAGCCAGCCTCCTCGAGCAACTGCGCCGCCCGGTCTTGGTCGAACGCGTAAGAGTCCAGTTGCTCCCGGGTGTCATCATCGAGCCACTGCTCAGCAAGCAGGTCGGGCATGGCAGCCATGGTCTCCGACACCAGCGCCGACTGATCCAACGAGACGATCGCTGCTTCCTCGGAGTTGATCGCGCAGGCGATGGCTTGGCGGAACAGCGGGTCGCGCATTTCTTCGTTTCGGCCCATGGAGACCAGCAACGACATACCGGCGTAGATCGAGGGACTCTTGGTCAGTGTTCCCGCCGCCTCCCATTCCTGTTGGGTGGAGACCGGGAACCCGTGGGTGGCGTAGTCGATGGTGCCATCCAGCACCAACGGTGTGATGTCGTCGGTCTCACCGTTGTAGACGACGATGGAGTTGAAGGCCACCTGGTCGGCGAGCACCCCACCCTCGTTCTTCACCAAGGTGATCGAGGCATCGCTGATGGAGCCGAAGTCGTACATGAAGGGTCCCGAAGCGAGCACCTCGGTCTCGTTATCTTCGGTCCGCCAAGCCAGAAGCTCTTCGCGGAGCTCGTTAGCGTCGTCGCTGTCGGTGGCATCGCCCGCCTCGAACAGGTCCTTGGCTCGCTGGCCGAAGTCGCCGTAGACGGCGGCAGGCAGGATTGGAGCCTTCATCACCCGGCGCTCGAACACCGTGGAGGGGTCATCGAGCTCAAAGGTGACCGATAGCGCGCCGTCGCTGGACATGCCGGTGATCGATGGCCATTCCTGCTGGTTCATCAACCAGCGCATCCAGAACGTCATCTCCACGTCCTCGGCGGTGAGGTCGGTCCCGTCGGACCAGGTCAACCCGTCCTTGAGGTTATAGATGAACTGGTTCTCGGTGAACTCAAAAGAATCCGCTAGCAGGTACAGCCACTCCTCGGCTGCCCAGTCCCACAGTCCACCGGGCGAGAGGACCATGTGGTGCCACGAGCCTGGGCCAAGGTTGATAGCCCCGATTACACCGGCAGCAAAGTTGAAGTGCCCGGTGGGTGGTGCTTCATACGGCCATGCGGCGTGGAAGGCGCCATCGGGGTTGTTGACGCCGGACTCCCCTTCGGGGGTCTCCTCTTCGCCCTCACCGCCGCCACCACCGCCTCCGGTGTCGGCCTGGCAGGCCGCCAGTGCAGAACCGGCGGCGCCGATTCCCAGGATGCCGAAGAGGCGGCGAGTCAGTTCTGGGTCTTTGGACGTGCCATTACTCATTGGGAATCTCCTTCTAGTTCACTCAAGACAGCTTTGTCACCGCGGACTTTGCGGCGCATCGCAAACAACAAGACGGCGCCCACCGTGACGGACACGGCGAGCATGAGGGTGGTAAGAACGAATTGAGCAGAATCGAGGGCTGGCTGGCTGAGGGCTAGCACCCCCACGCACATGACAAAGATGAACGAGACCAGACCGAGCCCGGCCTTACCCATCTCCAGCGGCAGGCCCCTCATGCGACCTCCTCCGTGGCCGCCAGGCGCGCGGCGCGTTTGCGCCGAGCCAGATCTGGATCGGCCTCCGGTACCGCTTCCAGCAGCGCCTGGGTGTATTCGTGCTGGGGATTGTTGATGACGTCCAGCGTTGGGCCATATTCGACGATCTCGCCGTACCGCATCACCG
>JBMDWZ010000177.1:0-14744 GCA_048594865.1 Beutenbergiaceae bacterium | reverse complement strand
GAGGCGCCCGACCCCGAACTGGCCGCATTCAACGAGCGGCTGGGGGAGTACCTGGCGCACCTGAGCATCGAACGGGGCCTGAGCCAGCACACCCTGGGCGCGTACCGCCGCGATTTGGAGCGATACGTCCGATTCCTCGGCGGCATCGGGCGAGCAAATCTCGCGGAGGTTACCGAGCCCGACGTCGGAGCCTACGTCGAGGCGATCCGGTCCGGTTCCGATGGGGGAGCGGCGCTCTCGCCCACCTCGGCGGGCCGCGCGGTAGTGGCGGTGCGCGGATGGCACAAGTTCGAGAACCTCGAGGGCCGCACCACGCACAACCCGGCCCAGGAGGTCAAACCCCCGGGGCTGACCAAACGCCTGCCCAAGGCGATCTCCACCGACGACGTCGACCGGCTGCTGCAGGGCGCTTCGGCCGCTGAGGGCGCGCTCGGGCTGCGCGACCGGGCGCTGATCGAGGTGCTCTATGGCACCGGGGCGCGGATCAGTGAGGCCGTGGGCCTGAGCGTGGATGACGTGGTGTTGGATGCCACCGCCGCCAGTGTTCGGTTATTCGGAAAGGGCCGCAAAGAACGGATCTTGCCGATGGGACGCTTCGCCGTCGAGGCGATCGACGCCTACCTGGTGCGCGCGCGCCCCGAGTTGGCGACCAAGGGTCGCGGCAACTCCGCCCTATTCCTCAACCAGCGCGGTAACCCCTTGAGCCGACAGAGCGCCTGGGGTGTGCTGCAGCAGGCGGCGGATCGTGCCGGCCTGAGCGCCCACATCTCCCCGCATACCCTGCGGCATTCCTACGCCACTCACCTGCTCGCCGGTGGGGCGGATGTGCGGGTGGTGCAAGAACTCCTGGGCCACGCGTCTGTCACCACCACCCAGATCTACACGCATCTGACCAATGATGCGCTGCGCGAGGTCTACGCCGCCGCCCATCCCCGCGCGTTGGGTTAACCCGTGACCGCTCGGATCCCTGCGCTTGAGGACCTGGTCCTGCAGGTGCCCCAGTGGGTCTGGACTATGCCGTTCGATGGATCCAAGCATCCGGCCAATGCTCATGCCGGCGGGCTTGAGACCGGTGGCAACTGTCAGCGATACGCCTATGAACTCCTGAGGCTCACCGGCCGCCCCGTGCGCCCACACCGTTCCAGCGACCTTTGGGCAGATCCGCACTACCCGCATCCCGAACGGCCCGAGCCGTTGGATCTCGCGTTGTTCGGTGACCGCCCCTACGGGGCGCACGTGGCCGTCGTCGTCGATGATGAGCATCTGCTGCACCTGTGCGCCGAGGTCGGGAGGCCAGCGCAGTGGACGTGGGCGGACTTCGCAGCCAGGCCGCGGTACGCCAACCTCATCGGCCTGGTCCGCGTTCCCCGCACCTAGCCCCGAGCGTGCCCAAATGGTCACGATTCACGACCATTTGGGCGCGCTCGGGAAGGGCCTAGAAGCCGTCGCGGATGTGCAGCGGCCAACCCGCGAACGCGCGGTCGAACTGTGCGTCGGCGCCGGCATCCCCAGACAGTGCGCCGATCATCCGCAGGTTCGCACTCGACTGCGCACCAGACCACGCCAACGCCAAGCCCCCGGGTGTGTAGCAGGCAACGTCCGGCTCCGACGTGGGGTCGTCGCTCAGTTGTTCACACTGCGCACCATCGGACCCAGGAGTCAGGCGATACACCCCGTTCATCACTCCCAGTAGGTCCCCGGACACGGCGAACGTGACGCCCGAGTCAAAGACCAAAGGCCGGGCATTGAACGCCCCCACCACGTCGTCAACGCGCAGCATGTAAGGGTTGACGGCGATCGTGTTCCAGTCGATCGGCGGTAAGAACAGCCGGGCCGGGTCGGTGGCCGAGCTGCGCACCCGAATCTTGCCCACGATCGAGGCGAAGGACCCCACCGCGCGCCACAACGCCCGATAAGCATCGCCGGTGGTCGCCAGAATTTCATCGACGCTCAGCACCGCGTCGGCGCCGAAGTCGGGGCCGCGGTCCCACGAGGCGTACCCCAACACCTCACCATTGGCGCCCAGCGCCAGGGTCACCCCGGTGAACTCCTTGGTGATGTCCACCGCCGGGAACCGTGGCCCGGTGCGGGTCAGCGGCCCGTTCTGGGCGCTGGCCCACTGGGAGTAGATGGCGAAGATCGCATCGAAGTCCTCGGCCACCGCACGCCGAGTGCGTACCTCGGTCGCCGGCCGGGAGACCGCGGCGGCGGCGGTGATCGGTATCTCCACGGTGTCGTGGCCGGTGATGAGCTCGAACCCGAAGCGCCGGTAGATCCCCGGCGCCGAGGCGAACAGGGTCGACAGCACTTCACCGCGTTCGCGGGCATCATCGAG
Source organism: Beutenbergiaceae bacterium (assembly GCA_048594865.1). Lineage (GTDB taxonomy): Bacteria > Actinomycetota > Actinomycetes > Actinomycetales > Beutenbergiaceae > CALKWS01. The sequence continues at coordinate 12,409 of JBMDWZ010000177.1, read as the reverse complement.
CAGTGCCTTCATCAGCGGCGTGAGGATGCCTTGCCCCCGGTACTCCGCGGCCACCGTTACCCCACCCAGACCACAGGTTGGGATTGTGACTCCGCCGAAATGAGACTGATAGCCGTTGCGGTTGGCCCGTGCCGCGAGCACATCGCCGTCGAACGCACCCCAGTGCGTGGTGCCGGGCGGCGGCCAGGGCTTGGACTTCTCATCGCTCGGCGCCGGCGGCGGCGTGGGTGAGACGCCGAAGGCTTCTCCGCCCAGTGTTGAACTGGCGGGCACATCGGCTTCGGTGAGTTGGCGGATCTCAAAGGACATGAGCGCAACACTAAAGCCGCGGGCAAGGTGAATACCTCATGCGTGTGAAAATCCGCGGCTGGAGTGATAAAACGTCCTTGGGAACGGCGCGCATAGTTGGTGCGCGCAAGCGTGGACAGTAGGTTGGAGCAAATGAGTACCGACAACCCTGCGGAGAACACCGCACGCGACTTCCCTGAGCCGACCCCGCTGAGTGGTCATGGCCCGGCGCGGATCATCGCGATGTGCAACCAAAAGGGCGGCGTCGGTAAGACCACCACCACGATCAACCTCGGTGCGTCATTGGCCGCGTACGGGCGCAAGGTGCTGCTGGTGGACCTGGACCCTCAGGGGGCCGCCTCCGCTGGCCTCGGCATCAACGCTAATGAGCTCGATCAGACCATCTATACCGAGCTGATGAGCGCAAAGCCGGACATCTCCCGGATCACTCACGAGACCTCGGTTGAGAACCTGCACCTGGTGCCGGCGAACATCGACTTGTCCGCAGCCGAGGTACAACTGGTCAACGAGGTTGCTCGGGAGCAGGCGTTGGCGCGGGTGCTGCGCCCGGCCGCCGAAGAGTATGACGTGATCCTCATCGACTGCCAGCCCTCACTGGGCTTACTCACGGTGAACGCCCTGACCGCGGCCCATGGAGTGATCATCCCGCTGGAGACCGAATTCTTTGCCCTGCGCGGCGTGGCCTTGCTGGTGGAAACGATCGACAAGGTCCGCGACCGCCTCAACCCCCGCCTGCACGTGGACGGAATCCTGGCCACCATGTATGACGCGCGCACCCTGCACTCCCGCGAGGTTCTGGCGCGCGTGCGTGAGGCCTTCGGTGAGCAGGTGTTCAATACCGTTATCACCCGCACCGTGAAGTTCCCGGACGCCTCGGTCGCCACTGAACCGATCACTACCTACGCGCCCAATCACTCCGGTGCCTACAACTATCGCAAACTCGCCCGCGAGTTGATCAGCCGTGGCGACGTCGCCTGATGTGACCCAGCCGCAGGACGATGCCGGGTCAGATCCGGCGCAGGACGGCGACCGTGTGACCTTGGCCGACCGGCCAGGGTTCGAAGTGAAGCTGGACAACTTTTCCGGCCCCTTCGATCTGCTGCTCTCCCTGATCGCCAAGCACAAGATGGACGTCACCGAGGTGGCCCTCGCGGTGGTCACCGACGATTTCATCGCCCACCTGCGCGCGCAAAGCGAATGGGACCTGTCCCAGGCCAGTGAGTTCCTGGTGATCGCGGCCACCCTGCTCGATCTCAAGGCCTCCCGGCTGCTGCCGCAGGCCGAGCGCGATGACATCGAAGACCTGGAGCTGCTCGAGGCCCGTGACCTGCTTTTCGCCCGACTGTTGCAGTACCGGGCCTTCAAGGACGTGGCCGCGCACGTGGGTCGCGAATTGGACCGGATGGGACGCTCCCACGCCCGCAGCGTTCGCCTGGAGCCCCGCTTCGCAGCGTTGCTGCCCGAGCTGATCATGCAGGTCACCCCCGAACAGCTCGCGGTCCTGGCCGCCGGGGCGCTGGCACCCAAGGATGAGCCGCCGGGCGTGGACCTGGCCCACCTGCACAGCTCGGTGGTCAGCGTCCGGGAGCAGGCGCACGTCATCACCGCCCACCTACGCCGCCGACACGTGCTGACGTTCCGTGATCTGGTGGCCGATGCTGGCGCGTTGAACGTGGTGGTCGCCAGATTCTTGGCGCTACTGGAGTTGTACCGTGAGGCCGCGGTCTCCTTCGATCAGGTGAGCGCGCTGGGGGAGTTGACCGTGCGCTGGACGGGCGGGGACGACGGCGACGTCACAGTGGATGACGATTACGACGATTACGACGACGGCGCAGTGCAAGATTCGGAGGACGCATGAGCCAGCCCGAGGTAGAGGATTCGCAAGTTGAGACGCCCCTCGAGGTGCTCTCGCGCCCGGGCGGGCTGCACGCCGCCCTCGAGGCCATCCTCATGGTCACCGACACCCCCGTCAGCGCCGAGCAACTCGCCACGGTGCTCGTGGTTCCGACCGACAGGGTCCGCGACGCCCTAGCGGATCTGGTGTCGGACTACACCAGCGGCGAGCGGCCGCGCGGATTCGAACTTCGTGAGGCCGCCGGCGGCTGGCGACTGTACTCCTCACCGGAGTTCGCCGACGCCGTGGACGCGTTCGTGCTGGACGGTCAGACCGCGCGGCTCACCCAGGCTTCCCTGGAAACCCTCGCCGTCATCGCCTACCGCCAGCCGGTATCCCGCGGCCGGGTCGCGGCGATCCGCGGGGTAAACGTGGACTCCGTGGTCCGCACCCTGCTCAGTCGCGGCATGATCGAAGAAGCGGGGCACGACGGCGAAGGCGGGGCGGTCCTGTATCGCACCTCCTCCTACTTCCTGGAGCGGATGGGGTTGAAGTCCCTCGACGACCTGCCACCACTGGCTCCCTACCTGCCCGACCTAGACACCCTCGACGACATTGATGGCCTCACCGAATGAGTAATGACGAAAAATCCGACCCTGACACCCCCGACGTCCACGAACCCGAAGGCATCCGGCTGCAGAAGGTGCTAGCCGGGGCCGGTCTCGGTTCGCGGCGTAAGTGCGAGCAGATCATCGCCGCCGGTCGAGTGAGCGTGGACGGCACCACCGTGGACCAATTGGGCGTTCGCGTGGACCCGCGCACCGCCGTCATCCACGTTGATGGGCGCCGACTGCAACTCGATGACAGTTTGGTCACCCTGGCGCTGAACAAGCCGCTGGGGGTGTACTCCACGATGGCAGATGAGCAGGGGCGCCCGGACCTGTCCACGTTCGTGGCCGATGAGACCGCGCGGTTGTTCCACGTGGGCCGCCTCGACGCCGAGACCACCGGCCTGCTGCTCCTGACCAACGACGGCGAACTGGCACACCGGCTCGCACACCCCTCCTACGAGGTCCTCAAGACCTACGTGGCAACCGTCCAAGGCTCGGCCCCACGCGGTCTGGCCAAGACCCTGATGGCCGGCGTAGAGCTAGAAGATGGTCCCGTCGTTGCCGACTCCGCCACCGTGCTGGAGACCACCGCCGAAGCATCCCTGGTGCAGATCACCTTGCATGAGGGACGCAACCACATCGTCCGGCGGCTGCTCGCCCACGTGGGCCACCCGGTCACCCAACTCACCCGCACCACCATCGGGCCAATCCGGCTCGGGCAACTGAAGTCCGGGCGGACCAGGCACATCACCGGCAAACAACTCGGTGACCTGATGTCCGCCGTCGGCATGTGAAACGCCTGACCAGGGCGAAGCGAGCGATAGGGTAACGCAGGTGAATTTGCTGGCATCGACGTCGGGGCCCGTGCTGATCGTCGGCACCGGGCTACTCGGTGCAAGCGTGGGCTTGGGACTCGGCGACCTCGGAGTGCCGGTTCGGCTCTTCGACGCCTCACCGACGGCGCTGGCTTTGGCTCGTGACGTGGGCGCCGGCGAACTGGCAACGAGCCAGGACCCCGAGCCCGAAGTCATCGTGGTTGCCACCCCTCCCGACATCACAGCGGTAGTGGTGGCGCAGATGCTGCGCGAGCATCCCGAGTCTGTGGTTACCGACGTCGCTAGTTTTAAGGCCGCGATCCTGTCCGACCTGCAAGCGCAAGACGATCTGGATTTGAGCCGGTACGTGGGGTCACACCCGATGGCGGGGCGGGAACGCAGCGGTGCTGCCGCGGCCTCCAGTGAACTGTTCGCCGGCCGGCCCTGGGTGATCGCCGAGCACGAGGCCGCAGATCCGCGGGCGGTGCGAACCATCCGCCACCTGGCCACCGACCTTGACGCCAGCCCGGTGCACCTGTCACCGCAGGAGCACGATGAAGCGGTCGCGCTGGTCTCCCACCTACCCCAGGTGATGGCCTCGCTCGTGGCCGCCCGGTTGGTGCCCGCTGACGCCGAAGCCCTCGCGCTGTCCGGCCAAGGATTGCGTGACGTTACCCGGATCGCGGCGAGCGACCCCCGGCTGTGGGCGGCGATCATCACCGGCAACGCCCCGGCGGTGCTCGACGGACTCAAAGGGGTTCGTTCGGACCTGGAGACCCTGATCGACGCCCTCGAACGCGCGACCGAGCACGGCCCGCAGGCGCACGGCGCCGCGGGTGCGGTGTCTGGGTTGATTGCCTCCGGAAGGGAGGGAGCCAGTCGCATCCCCGGCAAGCACGGCGGGGTGCGACGGCGTTACGTGGAGGTCACCGTCTTGGTCGGTGACGAAGCCGGTGAACTGGGGCGACTGTTCTCCGAGATCGGCCAGGCAGGCGTCAATATTGAAGACTTCGCCATGGAGCACTCCCCGAAGCAGCGGGTGGGGATGGCGATCGTCTCGGTACTTCCCGATGCCGCATCAACATTGGAGTCAGCGCTCACCGAGCGCGGATGGAGAGTGGTCGCACAGTGAGCGAAACACAGTCCCTGATCGTGGCGATCGACGGGCCGTCGGGTTCGGGCAAGTCGACGATCTCCAAACGAGTCGCGGCCGACTTCGACCTTGCCTACCTCGACACCGGGGCGATGTACCGCGCCGCCACCTGGTGGTGCCTGCATCAGGGCATCGACCTCACCGACACCGATGCGGTGAAGCGTGAGGTCCAAAACCTCGATCTACGCATCGGAACCAACCCGCGCAACCCGACTTTCGCCGTCGGCGATCACGATGTGACCGCCGCGATTCGTGCCACCGAGATTTCTACGCACGTATCCAAGGTGGCAACGAATCTGCCGGCCCGCGCTGTGCTGCAGGACTGGCAGCGCCACGCGATCGCCACCGAATCCGCACCCGGTGGGTTCTCCGAAGGCCGAGGGATCGTTGCCGAAGGCCGGGACGTCACCACCGTGATCGCGCCGGACGCACGCGTGCGCATCCTGTTGCTCGCCGATGAGCAAGCACGTCTGGCTCGCCGGGCCAAGGAGTTGCACGGGGAGTCCGATGCCAAGGCGATCGAGGCAACCCGGGATCAGGTTCTGCGGCGCGACGCCGATGACGGCACCGTCTCGAACTTCACCACGGCCGCCGACGGTGTGCACACCGTGGACACCTCGAACTTGTCCCTCGACCAGGCGATTGCCACGGTCCATCAACTCGTGCAGGAGGCGCGGTGAACGCAAAGAAGGATCCCGCGCAGGTCAGCCCCGGCCAGGCGATCAAGCCCGAACACATCCGCCGCTGGGGGCCGATCTGGTCACGCCGGGTGGGCTGGTTCCTGGCCAAAGTGGTGTGGAACACCAAGGTGATCGGTGCCAAGAACGTTCCGGCGGACGGTCGGGTGCTGGTGGCCTCCAACCACACCGGAATCATCGACGGGCCGTTGCTGCACGGCGTCATCCCGCGTAGTTCGTTCATCATCATCAAAGAGGAGATCTTTAAGGGTTTCATCGGATTCCTCATGCGGATGTCCGGGCAGATCCCGGTGGACCGCAAGAACGGCCGCGCCGCGCTCCTCACCGCCCTGGCGCTACTGAACGAAGACCGCCTGGTGGGTGTGTTCCCCGAGGGCACCCGCGGTGCGGGTGACGTCAAGGCCACCAAGGCCGGAATCGCTTGGCTGGCGGTGCGCTCCGGTGCCCCGATCGTGCCGGTGGCGATCTTGGGCACCCGGCCGCCGGGCAAGAAGTCCAGCTACATCCCCGGCTTCCGCGGCAAACTGCACGTGGTTTACGGCGAACCGTTTATGGCGGCGGACCCGGCGTCGGGCTCCGGCCGCGCCGCAGTCTCCGAAGCGATGGGCGTCATTCAGGTGAAGATGGGTGAGCACGTCCAGGCGGCCTCAGAGCAGACCGGCGTCGCCCTGCACTCAGCAACCGAGATCTAAGGGATGATGGTCCGGTGAATTCCTCCGATCCCAACACCGCGGACTCCGGGCCAGGCGAGCAGCCTGAGGACTGGCAGCCCAGCGAAGTCGACCTCACCGAAACCGCCGACCAGGTGCAACGCGCCCAGTCGCTGCGCACAGGGCTGACGGAATATGACCTGGACGATGAGGACCTCATCCTGCTGGAGGGCGACGGTGCCCACGAAGGCGGAGGCGATGAGGCCGGACCGCTGCCGGTGCTGGCGATCATCGGCCGACCGAACGTCGGCAAGTCCACCCTGGTGAATCGTGTTCTAGGGCGTCGCGAAGCGGTCGTGCAAGACACGCCGGGCGTCACTCGGGACCGGGTGTTGTACCCGGCCGAATGGGCCGGCCGGAACTTCATGCTGGTCGACACCGGCGGCTGGGAGCGGGACGCCAAAGGCCTGCACGCGCGGGTAGCCGAGCAGGCCGAAGCCGCGATCGCGGTGGCCGACGCGGTGCTGTTCGTGGTCGATGCCACCGTCGGAGCCACCGACACCGATGAGCACGTGGTGAAGCTACTGCGGCGTTCGGGTAAACCGACACTGCTGGTGGCGAACAAGGTCGATGACCTGCGCGGGGAGTCCGATGCCGCCATGCTGTGGTCTTTGGGCCTGGGGGAGCCATACCCGGTGTCGGCCCTGCACGGGCGGGGCTCGGGAGACCTTCTGGACAAGGCCATGGAGCTGCTGCCGGAGGTCTCGGCCGCCGGTGGTGCGATCCCCGAAGGCGGCCCGCGCCGGGTGGCTCTGGTAGGCCGACCGAACGTCGGAAAGTCCTCACTGCTGAACGCGCTCACCGGCGATGACCGGGTAGTGGTCGACGACGTCGCTGGTACTACCCGTGATCCCGTCGATGAGCTCGTCCGCTTGGAAGGCCGGGACTGGTGGTTCGTTGACACCGCCGGCATCCGCCGCCGCGTGCACCAAACCTACGGCGCCGACTTTTACGCATCGCTACGTACCCAGGGCGCGCTGGAAAAGGCGGAGGTGGCCGTGGTGCTCATGGATGCCTCCACCGCCCTGACCGAACAAGACACCCGCGTGGTGCAACAGGTCATCGACGCCGGCCGGGCGCTGGTGATCGTGTTCAACAAGTGGGACCTGATGGATGAGGAACGCCGGCATTTCCTCACCCGGGAAATCGAACAGGACCTGGTGCAGGTTCCCTGGGCGCCTCGGATCAACCTGTCTGCCCTCACCGGATGGCACACCAACCGGTTGGTGCGAGCGATCGACGTGGCCCTGGAGTCCTGGGACACCCGGGTGCCCACCGGCCGCCTCAACGCCTTCCTCGGCGAACTGACCGCGGCCCACCCGCACCCGGTGCGCGGCGGGAAGCAGCCCCGTGTGCTGTTCGCCACCCAGGCCAGCACCCGGCCGCCACGGTTCGTGGTGTTCTCCACCGGATTCCTGGACCCTGGCTACCGCCGGTTCATCGAGCGGCGCCTGCGGGAAACCTTCGGCTTCGGTGGCACACCGATCGAGATCAGCGTGCGCGTGCGGGAGAAGCGCCGCCGCCGCTGAGCCGCCCTCGGCGCACACCACGCGAACGAGCCCGCCAGTTGCCTTTCTGCTGCTGGCGGGCTCGTTGCGGTGTGGGTTAACGGTTAATGCGCTTACCCGAACCCGATTCGCTGATGGTGCCGTCTACCTTGGCGCCACGGTAGAAGTTCAGGTCCCCGCTGTCGTACTCGCGGGCGTTGCCATCGATGCGGGCGGTGGAGCGGATGTTCAGATGCCCCGATCCGCGTTCGGTAACGTTCCCGTCCACCTCACCGGCCACGCCCAGTGAACCGGTGCTGTTCTCGGTGGCATTGCCATCGACTTCGGCGCCGGGGTTAATGCGCAGGAAGCCGTCATTGTTTTCGGTGACGTTGCCGTCCACCTCACCGGTGGGTTCAACGATGAGCCACCCGTTGCCGTTCTCGGTGACGTTGCCGTCCACCTCGCCGCGGATCCGGACGTTGCCCGATCCGGACTCAACGATGTTTCCGTCCACCTCACCCGTGCGGTACACCGCAACTCCGCCGCTGCCGGTTTGGCGGACGTTACCTTCGACGGTCCCGCGGATGTGGATGGTCCCGTTACGGACGGTGAGGTCGCCCTTGATTGTGCGTCCTTCGGGAACGGTGTAGGTGCCGGAGACGCTGACGTCATTGGCGCTTGCTGCGGTGGGAATACCGACCAGAAGTAGTCCGGCTGCTGCTGCAGTTGCCAGTGTTTTGGAGAGTTTCATGACAGTGATCCCTTATCTCTTGGCCTCCGAGACCACCTCGGCGGTAGCAGTTAGTGAAGCGGGGGAACGTGAGGGCTTCGTGAGGGGTGCATGAGAGCTCTCTCACACAAAACCTTCACACCTCGGCACTAAACCGTTATAGTGACCTGGGTGACATTTCAGAAGAGTGTCGAACCACTGGTGATCAAAGGAGATGACGTGTCCCGACGACGTACCGCACCATCTGGCCGCAGGAGCTGGGTACCACGAGTGCTCACCGCAGCGGTGGCGGCGGCGGCCGTGCCGGCGCTAGCGATGCCGGCAATGTCTGCCCCCATTGAGCCGCACCCGGAGAAGCCTGAGGGCCCGATGACGGTGGCGTATGTGGAGGTGAACAACCACAGCATCGCCAACGTAGGCGACTACACCTTGGAGGGCACGAACGCCCCAGTATTCGATTTGGCGATCATCTTCGCGGCGAACATCAATTACGACGGCGAAAATGCGTACCTGCATCTGAACGAGCAGGTGACCGAAACCTTGGAGGACGCCGAGAACCAGATCCGCCCGTTGCAGGACGCGGGCATCAAAGTCTCGCTCTCGATCCTGGGTAACCACCAGGGTGCGGGTTTTGCCAACTTCCCCGACGCCGAATCCGCACAGGCCTTCGCCGCTGAACTGGCCGACGTCGTGCAGGAATATGATCTGGACGGCATCGACTTTGATGACGAGTGGGTGCAGTACGGTGCCAATGACACCGGCGAACCGAACGATTTCTCTTTTGTGTACCTGGTGAGCGAACTGCGCGAGTTGCTGGGTGAGGACAAGCTCATCACGCTGTACGACATTGGGCCCTCTGCGGAGCGGTTGGAGTACGACGGCGTGAACCTCGGTGAGGTGTTCGATTACGCCTTCCAGCCGTACTACGGCTCCTACAGCGTGCCGGACATCCCGGCGATGGGTCCGGACCAGTTGGCGCCCGGTGCGATCGACCTGGGCCAAACCCCCACCGAGCGCGCCGTGGAACTGGCCGCCCGGACCGTGGAGGAGGGCTATGGCGCGATCATCACCTACGACCTCACCGGTAATGACACTTCCGAGAAGCTCTCGGCGATCACCCAGGAGCTGTACGGGCTGCCCACGGCGTATCAGGCGGACCCGATCCCGGACACCACCCGGCCGGAGATCGAGTTGGCCGTGACCGAGGCTGACGTCACCGTCAGCGCCAGCGATGTGGGCCGCCTAGATCGCCTGGTAGCGAACCTGTACGACGCCGATAACTCCGAGTTCCTGCAGGCGATCGGATCCACCTCCGCGTCCACCCCACTGGGCACCGTGGAGGCCTCACAGACCTGGGAGCTGCCGCAGGACCTGGCGCCGGGGACGTACACGGTTCGCGCCTCGGCATCGGACCTTGCCGGGAACGTCAAGGTGACCACCGATACCTTCACCATCTTTGAACCGGTGAACATTTGGGCCAGCGCCTCGGCACAGTGCATTGGACAAGACGCGTACGTGGCGGTGAACGCCGCGAACTTCACCTCCGAGCGCCTCGATATTCGGATCACCACCGAGTACGGCGAAGAGAAGGCATACAAGGTGAAGCCGACCGAGAACCTGTACTCGGCCTTTGAGGTGGGCGGTAGCGAGGCAGCTGCCGGTACTGCCACGATTGCCGGCTATTACTTCGCTGGCGGCAAGGGCCACTACGAACGGTTCACGGTCGACTACGACGCGGTGAACTGCGCCTAATCAGTGGGCGTCGGTGCCCATGATCGCGCGCCAGCGGACTGTTTCCAGCCAGGCTTGCACCAGGTCTGCCTTGAATGGAAGCGGGCTGGGAAGCGCGACCGATGGGGCACCGACGCTGACGTTGTTCGCCGATTGCAGTGCCCGCTGCGCCGGAGATTTCTGCGACCGCATATGGTCGTGGAACTCCGGCGTCAGCATGATGACGATCAGCCGATTAGAGGAAGCGCCGAATTGTTCGACGCCGTCGGTCTGGGTCCACGGCACCGGAGGGTTCTTGTGAATCGCGATGCCCTGGGCGGTGACGACGGTGGTTCGCGGGTGCGCGATCTGCCACAGAATCGCAGGAATCCCGAGGATGCCGAAGAATCCGATGGCGACCCAGCCAAACCAAACTTCGTTCATCACCATCAGTATTCCGGCCCCTGTGAATGCTGCGGCGAGCGGCAGCATAAGGATCATCCGGAGCCGGGGCTGCGTGAGAGTCACCGAGCCGTTCACGGCTAAGGCTTGTTCTAGATCGTGGAAAGACATCGTCGTTAATAGTAGGCGAGTGCCAGGTATCCGTTTTGCGGTGTGGTTTTACTCCGGTTGACCTACTCCGGTTCTGGCGTGGAGTAGTTCACCTCGCGCTTGTCGAGGAACGCCACGATGGTGGTGGCGAGCACGAATGAGACCACGATGGTGCTGAACATCAGCACCGCCTCGCTGCTGGCACTCACTCGGTCGCTCAGCAGGCTTTGGGCGATCACCTGGAACGCTAGGTGGAACCCGATGGGCGCCCAGACGCTACCGGTTTGGATGCGGATCAGTCCCATGATGACGCCGATGCCGAGGAACATCAGGCCACGCTCGCCCAGGACGCCCCATCCCTCGGTGATGACCCACAGCGTGACCCCGAAGATCGTGAACAGTACGGCTTGGACAATCGCGGCCATCCAGGGCTTGAGCACGGTGGTGAGGTTGCGCTGGAGGTAGCCGCGGAAGATCAGTTCTTCTGGCCAGGCCTCAAAGAAGAACACCAGCACGATCAGAAGGGTCGCCCAGCCGGCGATGTGCAGCCACGGCACCGTTGGCTCCAGGATGAGCCAGCCGCCCAAGAGCGCGACGGTGAGGCCCAGCAGGGACGGCGCGGCGAAGGCGATGACGCCGATGAGGAACGGGCGCGCCGCGCCGCGCAGCGGTTCGTATCCCAGGCTGCGCACCGACCGGCGGTCGAGGTAGCGCCGGGCGGCGATGACCATTGGCACCGCAAGCGCGCTGATGAGAGCGGCGTTGAATAGCCGTGCCGGGATGCTGAGTTCACCATCGAACAGGGCGCGGCTGAGGGTGAGCATCGCGAGCCAGATGGCGGTGGCGCCAACCAGGACGACGGCGATCCGAACCGCGAGGTTGATGCGCGGGGTTGGGACGGAGTCGTTTGGGGCGGAGTCGTTTAAGGAGTTGTGGTTTTGTGGGTTTGAGCGGCTAGCGGGGATTTCGGTGGCGGGCGTCCGATCGGAGGCGGGATTGACGTCGTCGTTCACGTTGATCATCCTTGCGGGATATCACTGGTTTCTCCCAGTGCCGATAGTCACTTTTGTTTAGCGTAGTTCGGTTTCGTAGCGCTTTTGCGACCAATTCAGTGAGTCGGGCTAATTGGGCGGCCGTTGCGGTTCGCGCATTGGCTTGGCATTGGTGAGCCACCGCATGGCGGCGGTCCCGATTTGTCCCCCGATTCGGTACAGGCCCTGCTCGCGGTTTGGCCGCAGCGGCAGGTCCAGCATCGGGCGGGTGAATCGCGGCAGGGTGCCGACCGCGGCGTTGGCGAGCAGGCGGTAGCCCGCGCGTGCCGGCTTGGGGACGGGGGCATGGTGGAGCAGGAAGGTGGCGACGTCACGTGCGGCGTCGGTGCCTTGCATTTCCGGGCGGTAGCCGGCCAGAGCGCGGCGCAGGCCCGCGAAGCTGGTGGGGACGCGGCGTTCTTCGGCGCCGAGTTTGATCGCGATGTTGGCGCTTTGAGCGACGTACTGGTCGTAGCCTTCCAGGCTCATAGGCCGGGCACCGTATTGGCGGTGGGCGGTGAGGAAGGAGTCGATCTCGGCGCAGTGCACCCAGAGCAGCAGGCGCGGGTCGTCGGCGCGGTAGGGGCGGCCGTCCGGTGCGGTGCCGCTGATCCGGGCGTGCACCGCGCGGACGATGTCGATGGACTCTTGGGCGTGCTCGGCGGTGCCGAAGGTGGTGGAGGCCAGGAAGGTGGCGGTGCGCGCCAGGCGCCCCCACACGTCGCTGCGGTAGCCGGAGTGCGCGGCGACCGCGGCCATCGCCATG
>JBMDWZ010000176.1:0-18052 GCA_048594865.1 Beutenbergiaceae bacterium | reverse complement strand
GGAAGGCCGCCGGGACGTGCCCGGCGGCCTTCCTCACGCGAGGAGTTACTCCCACTCCACGGAGAGCTCTTCGTCGGTCATGAGCACGTTCGGAGTGCCGAAGGATGGCCCGAACCACAGCTCGCACTGGGTGTATTCGTTGCCGTCTTCATCGACGCAGTCGCCGGTCATGTCCGGGCTGCCAAGACGCTCACCCTCCATCAGCGTGGGGTTGTCCCAGCTTGGGGTGGCGTCCATGTTCTCCAGGGTGGTGCGCATATCCCGGGTCAGGCTCCACTCCACGGTCCCGTCGGTGACCTTGGTGCCGTCTGACAAGGTCTCCGGCACCTCTAGCCCACAACCGGGGTTGAGGGAATCGGAAGACATGCAAGCTTCGACGTCAGCGGCCACAACCTCGCGGAAGGCGCTCAGGCCGTCCTCGGTGAGGCTGGCCTGAATGTTGGTCAGGCTCACGTAGTTCTCGGTGACCGTGAATGAGGCGTCCTCACCAGTGACTTCGAAGTTCTCGGTGGCGGTAGTGACCTCATAGCTGCCCGGGAACAACGCGGCCGTTGAACTCACCGGGGTGTCGTTGACGAGTACGTCCAGACCGTTCAACTGCCTCGAGGGGTCAAAGTCGGCGAGGTAGATGTATAGGGAAACCTGACCGTCGTGGGAAATGCCAGCGGTGAGGGTTTCGTTGATCTCTTGCTCGCCGATCTTGTAGGAAACAGCGAGGTCCACGCTGTAGTCGGATTCATCGGCATCGTCAGGAGCCGTGACCTCGATATCGGTGATCGGGGCGATCTCGTTGGAGTACGCCAACACCTCATCGGTGAGCAGGTCGGTGGACGAGCCGCGTGACTCGACGTACGTCAAGGCGGTGGCAGCGTCATTCGCGGCGAGCGCTTCGTAGTAGCTGCTGGCGGCAGTTACGGCGGCCTCGATGGGATTCTCCGGCGCCTCGGTCTGCTGGTCATCGTCGCCATCGCCACCGCCGGTGGGGCCGGCGGTTTCATCGCCGCCGCCCGCGATCCCGCGGATCACGAAGACTAAGACGAGCACCAGCACTACGACGGCGGCACCAACGCCGATGAACAGCGGTGTGCGGTTGGTCTTGCCGGGGGGCGGCCCCCCGGGGCCGGGGGCGCCGGGCTGGCCATAGCCCTGGGCGTAGCCGGGGGTCTGGGAGTTGTACGGGTCGCCGGGACCGGGCTGGCCGGGCTGGCCCGCTGCCGGGCTGGACTGCTGGCCATAGGACGGCTGGCTTTGTGGCCCATAACCAGGCTGCTGGCCGTAGGGCTGCTGGCCTTGTTGGCCGTAGGGATCGGCGCCCTGGGCCTGCTGGCCATAAGGGTCTTGACCTGGCTGGCCGTAACCACCTTGGCCCTGCTGGGCGTAGGGGTCGGATTGACCGGGTTGCTGCGACGATGCACCGAACTCACCAAACTGGTGTGTGGGGTCGTCACCGCCGGAGTTCTGCGGCGGATAGTTCTGATCGGACATGGGGGCTCCCCGGTTCTATTCCTTTTTGATGGCTACATGGTGCCAGGGTTTCTCGCAAATGGTGAACGCCCCCGGAAATTACATCAAGGGCAGAGGTGCCCATCGGGGCCCGCGACGGTGCGGAAAAGAGAGCCTAGCGCACCGTTCGCCCGGCAGTTAAGGTAAGCCTTACCTAAGCAACACCCACGGGAACGCGCCACGCCACCCCGCCATTCGCCGTCGAGCACCTGAGGTTTATATGCCAAATTGGCAGCGAGGAATGATGCGCGCAATGCGCATCACCAACCACCCCGTCACGGTGAGCGCCATTGACGACTTCACCCCGTGGTACCGGCGCATTACGTTCACTGCCCCGGACTTGCTCGCCGACCTGGAGTTCTTTCCCACCTTGTGGCTGCGGATATGGGTGGAGGATCCGAGCAAGGGCGGCGACGTCAGCCAGCGCGGGTACACCTTTACCGACGTGCGACCGCAGCAGGGGACCTTCGCCCTGGACTTTGTGCTGCACGAGGCGGCCGGCCCGGCTGGGGACTGGGCCAAGTCGGCAACCGTGGGGCAGGAGCGGGAGGTCGCGCTGACGCCCAAGCGGGTGGAGCTCCCGGCCGATACATCGTCGCTGGTGCTGGTAGGCGACGTGACGGCACTGCCTGCAATCAATTCCTGGGTGGAAGCACTTGGGCACCGACTGCCGATCGAGGTGGCCCTGGAGGACTCCCATCCCGATCATGATGACCTGCCGCGCGCCGGCGGCGCGGCTTCCTGGACTGTGTTGCAGCGTTCCGGGGCACGCGGGGCTGCGCTGGCGGGGTGGCTGAGCGAGCGTGAGGATTCTGCTGGCCTCTACGTCTGGGGTGCTGGTGAGCGCACCCTGGTCAAGACGATCAGGCCGGTCCTCAAGGGCCATCTGGGGTTGGACCGGGCCCGGCAGTTCACGCAGTTCTATTGGATCGAGGGCAAGGGCTTTGGCTGACGCTCGCTGGCACGATGAGCCGTAGGCTCGCGGAATGCAGCCTGTCGAGTGGACCCGCGATGTTTTTGCCGCCGCGCTGCGGGTCGCGCTTGTGGGGGCGTGTCCTGGCTCTACCGCCGTGCTTCGCGGCTCGTTGGCCGCTGGCACCGCCGATGAGTTCAGCGACGTCGACGTGCTGTGGACGGTCCCGGCCGCGGGGTTTGGGGTCGCCCTCGCGGGGGTGTCCGGGGCGCTTGGCTCGGTGCAACCGCTGGTCTCGCTCCGCTTCGACCCCGACGATGACGGGTCCTGCGTACGCCAGCTGGTCTTCGCCCGGTTCGCCGGGGTGCCGGTGTGGTGGCGGGTGGACCTTGAGGTTCGAGCCCTGATGCCCGACGGCGGAGCCTTCGTTGGCAGCACAGTTGGCAGTGAGGTGGTGGTCAGTCAGGTGCCCTGGGACCCATACGAGAGCGCCTTGCAGAACGCGTTGGCCTCGATCAAGGTCCATGCCCGGGGTGATGAGGCGCAGGCCCACTCATTGCTGGACCGAGGCTTCGCACGAGTCGAGCGGCCCAGTGTGGACGGAACGGTCGCCGAGCGAGCCATTCGGTTGGCGACGGCGATTGCCGAGGCCCGCCCGTATCTGGCGACGTTCGCCACCGACGTGATCGCCGAAGCCGAACTGCGACGCTGAACCCTTCGAAGCCGCCCCCTATTGAGCGCCACCGGTCCGCGCCGCCCTCATGATCGTGCACCGGCCCGCGCTGCCCTCGTGAGTTCCAACCGACCGCCGCTGTCCTCCCACCCGGCCTGCCGACGTCGTCAATCGTCCGCCGAGCGAGTCAACTCACCGCCGAGGTAGTCAACTGCCGTGACGAAGTGGCCGGGAGTTTGACGAAGTCGGCGGAGGGGGTGGGGATGCGAAAGCCCCCGGAACCGTGATGATTCCGGGGGCTTAGCTTGTGCGCGAGGGGGGAGTTGAACCCCCACGCCCTTTCGGGCACACGGACCTGAACCGTGCGCGTCTGCCAATTCCGCCACTCGCGCATGTGGCAACCCGGCTCAAGGCCAGGCAGCCTGAGCAGATTAGCACGCACGGGCCGCCCATTCAGCCTCCAAGCCCGCCGTCGTGACGCACGCCACGCCGCCGAATGCCTCGGGAGCCGAAATGACGATCCTGAGCTACCGGATCTGCACACCGTGTACCGAATCTGCTGCTGCGCGGCCCGAAACACAACACAATCCGCACACCGCGTCCCAAGTCCACTCCGCCGACGCCCACCAGACCCCACACCACCCCACCCGCACACCGTGTACCGAATCTGCTGTTCCGCAGCCCGAAACACAACAAATTCCGCACACCGCGTGCCAAACCCGCTGCCCAAAGCGCCAAAGCGCCACAGCGCCACAGCGACGCCGATGGGCAGGAACACCCCAGCAATAACGCCACCGCGGCCCGGGATTCACCCGCCCGCAGGCGCGGCTTCGCGCGAATCGGACCTCGCGGCGTCTACCATCGAGGGGGAGCAGTGCTCGACACGGCTGCTACCAGCACGCACAAAACGACCGAATTCGCACTCAACAACCACACCAGGAGGCGCGCGATGGGTGTTTTCGACCGCTTCGAAAAGGGTGTGGAGCGAGCCGTTAACAGCGTCTTTTCGCGAGCATTCCGCTCCGAACTCAAGCCCGTGGAAATCGCGAGCGCCATTCGCCGGGATATGGATGACCGCTCCGCGGCCCTGTCCCGCGGCCGCACCGTGGTGCCCAACACCTTCCACGTAGAACTCTCGGTGAAGGATTTCGATCAGGTCCAGGACTGGGGCGAAGACGCCATGGCCCAGGAGATGGTCGAGGCCGCCACCGAGCACGCCCGCAGCCAGGATTACGTGTTCGTGGGCCCGGTTGAGGTCACCTTCTCCGAGGCCCAGGACCTTGATCCGGGCCGGTTCCGGGTGCGCTCCTCCTCTAAGCGCGGTGCCGTGGCCCCGGCCACCAGTTCCGCCGCCCGCCACCCGATCGTGGACATCGACGGCCAGCGCTACCTGCTCACCGGGCCGGTCACGGTGATCGGCCGTGGCTCCGAAGCGGACATCATCGTGGACGATTCGGGTGTCTCACGCCGGCACCTGGAAATCCGCGTCACCGGTGACGGCGTGGTAGCCACCGACCTCGGATCCACCAACGGCAGCTTCGTTGAGGGCCACCGCATCGACGCTGCCACCCTGGTGGACGGCAACACCCTGACCGTTGGCCGCACCCGGATCCTGTTCTGGTCTGGCACCGACGGCGAACAATGAGCCCACCCGCATGAGCGAACTCCTCGTCACCGTCTTACGCCTGGGCTACCTGGTGTTGCTGTGGCTACTAGTGCTCTCCGCCATCGGCGTGCTGCGCCGGGACGTGTTCGGCACCCGCGTACTCGCGCGCGGATCGGTCCACGAGCGCCGCTCCCCGCGATCCAACAGCGCCGCCCCCGGCCGCCGCTCCCGCGACACCCCCAGCCGGCTGCGCGTCACCGGCGGCCCCCTGAACGGCACCACGCTTCCGCTGGGAGAATCGGCGATCCTGATCGGCCGCTCCGCCGCCTGCACCCTGGTGCTCGATGACGACTACTCCTCCAATCGGCACGCGCGCATCTTCCCCCAAGACGGGCGCTGGTACGTCGAAGACCTCGGCTCCACCAATGGCACGTTTATGGGCCGT
This sequence comes from Beutenbergiaceae bacterium, assembly GCA_048594865.1. Taxonomy (GTDB): domain Bacteria; phylum Actinomycetota; class Actinomycetes; order Actinomycetales; family Beutenbergiaceae; genus CALKWS01. Next base: position 12,912 of record JBMDWZ010000176.1, on the reverse strand, counting down.
GACAGGATCGGCGACCCCGTCGTAATGGGCCTGGGCCAACCCGTGCGGATCGGCCAAACCGTCATCGAGCTGCAACGGTAGGGCCCGCTCGTGACCCTCGCCCTGCGCTACGCCGCCCGCTCCGACGTGGGCCTGGTCCGTGAAGTCAACCAAGACTCCGGGTACGCCGGCCCGCACCTGCTGGTCCTGGCCGATGGGATGGGCGGCAACGCCGGCGGCGACATCGCCTCCTCCGTGGCGATCGCCCACCTGGCCCCGCTGGACGGTGAATCGCACCGCAGCGAAGACCTCCTAGACCGGCTGCGCACCGCGCTCGGCAACGCCCACGAAGACCTCATCACCTACTCCGAACAGCGCCCCGAACTCAAGGGCCTAGGCACCACGGTGATCGCCCTGCTGCGCTCCGGCGCTCGCCTGGGGCTGGCGCACATCGGCGACTCCCGCGCCTACCTGCTGCGCGAAGGGGTCCTCACCCAAGTCACCACCGACCACAGCTTCGTGCAGCACCTCATCGACTCCGGCGCCCTCACCGAGGAGGAAGCCGAGCAACACCCGCAACGCTCGGCGATCATGAGAGTCCTGGACGACGGCGATACCAAGCCGGTCCTGGATGAATCCATCCGCGAAGCTAAAGATGGCGACCGGTGGCTGTTGTGTTCCGATGGGCTGTCGGGGTTTGTCTCGGCCGAGACCATCGCTCGCACCCTGACCTCCGAGTGCAACGCCGGGCGCGCGTGCGAAGAACTGATGGACCTGGCGCTGCGCGCCGGTGGCCAGGACAACATCACGATCATCATCGCCGACGTCGTGGAGATCGACGATCTCGATACCGGCGACCTGCCCTCCACCGCCCCGCAGGTGGTGGGATCGGCGGCCAAGGACCGCGCCAAACCCACCCGTGGCGGCAGCGGGGCGTCGGCGAAAGCGGCCGCGTTGACCCGTGAGGTCAGCGACGACGACGAGCACGAGGACGAAAACAAGCCCCGACGGCGGGTGTTCAGTTGGGTGCTGACGGTTGTGGTGGTCCTGGCGATCCTCACCGGCGGCAGCATCATCGGCTACCGGTGGACCCAAACCCAGTACTACGTGGGCCCCGATGACCAGGTGGTGGCGATCTACCAGGGCATCCCCCAAAGCATCGGCCCCCTGGACTTCTCCAGCGTCCACGAAAGCACCGACATCGAATTGGCCGAGCTGCCCTCCTTCGTCCGCAACACGGTGGAACGGACCATCGCCGCTGACTCCCTCGAAGGCGCCGAGGCAATCGTTGCCGACCTGCGCACCGAGGCCGGGGGTGAGGGCTGATGGCACTGGTCACCGGTGACAGCCTGCGCACCGGTCGGTGGGCCGAAGCCGGTCTGCTGGTCCTAGCGGTGTGCCTCGGGGTCTCTGGAGTGTTGATCGCCGGGCTGAATATGGACGGGCAGATCCCCGGCAACCTGCTGCCGATCGGCGCGGTTCTCGCCGGGATCGCGGTGGTGGGCCACCTCATCCTGCGCTGGCGCGCCCCCTACGCCGACCCGGTGCTGTTCCCGCTGGTGCTGGGCCTGAATGGGATCGGTCTGGCGATGATCTTCCGGATCGATGCCACCACCGGTGGCAGCGTCGGTGACCGGCAACTGATCTGGACCGTGATCGGCGCTGGCCTGGCGATCGCGATGGTCGTGCTGCTGCGTGATCACCGCACCTTGCGCCGGTTCACCTACACCGCGCTGGTGGCATCCCTGGTGCTGCTGTTGCTGCCGATGATCCCGGGCCTGGGCCAGGAGATCTACGGTGCCCGGTTGTGGATCAACGTGGCCGGATTCTCCTTCCAGCCCGCCGAACTCGCCAAGATCACCCTGGCGGTGTTCTTCGGCGGGTACCTGGTGTCCCACCGTGACGTGCTGACCCTGGCCGGCCCCAAGATCCTGGGATTGCAGCTCCCGCGGGTGCGGGACATGGGCCCCATCCTGCTGGCCTGGATGGCCAGTGTGGCGGTGCTGGTGTTCCAACGGGACTTGGGCACCTCGCTGCTGTTCTTCGGCCTGTTCGTGGCGATGCTGTACGTGGCCACCGACCGGTTCTCCTGGATCCTGCTGGGCTTGCTGATGTTCGCCGTCGGGGTGTTTGTTGCAGTGAACACCTTCGGTCACGTCGCGGCCCGCTTCGACGTGTGGCTCAACGCCCTGGACCCGGTCATCTACAACCGTGACCCCGGCGGCTCTGGGCAAGTGGTGCAAGGGCTCTTCGGGTTAGCCTCCGGCGGCCTCATGGGCACCGGCTGGGGCGAGGGGTATCCCACCCTGGTGCCGTTCTCCAACTCCGACTTCATCATCGCCAGCCTCGGCGAAGAGCTGGGCCTGACCGGCCTGCTGGCGATCCTGATGTGCTACCTCATCATCGCCCAGCGGGCGCTGCGCACCTCGATCGGGGTGCGCGACGGGTTCGGCAAACTACTGGCCTCCGGGCTGGGCTTCGGAATCGCGTTCCAATGCTTTGTGGTGGTCGGCGGGGTCACCCGGCTAATCCCGCTCACCGGCCTCACCATGCCCTTTTTGGCCGCCGGCGGTTCCTCGATGGTCGCCAACTGGGTGATCCTGGGACTGCTGCTGCGGCTGTCCGACGGCGCCCGCCGGCCGGCCGCCACCGATCAGGAAGTGTCGGACGAAACTGCGCTGGCGCTGATCCCCGCCACGGCGGGACTTTCCGCCGAATCTTCCAACACTCGCCCTCAAGAGGACGGCGGGCAGCACGGGGGCGGCGATGATGATGACTCACCTACCGAGGTGGTGAGGCTGCCATGAACGGACCTCTACGACGGCTGAGCGTCGTGGTGTTGGTGATGTTCCTAGCCCTCATGGGCGGTGCCACCTGGGTGCAGTACGGCCAAGCCGAAAGCCTGAACGACGATCCGCGCAATGTGCGCACCATCTACCGCGAGTACGGCATCGACCGTGGCCCGCTGGTGGTGGAAGGTAACGAGATCGCTTCCTCCACCCCCGTGGACTCCCCCTTTGAGTTCCAGCGGGTGTACGAAGAGGGTCCGCTGTACGCCCACACCACCGGGTACTTCTCGATGTACCAGATGACCGGAATGGAGCGGGCGTCCTCCTCGGTGCTCTCCGGCACTGACGACTCCCTGTTGTGGACCCGGATCCGCAGCCTGTTCACCGGCAGCCAGCAGCAGGGCGGTTCGGTGGAACTCACCCTGAACGACGCCGCCCAACGCGCCGCCACCGAAGCGCTCGGGGATCAAAAGGGTGCCGTGGTGGCCCTGGACCCCAACACCGGCGCCATCTTGGCGATGGTTTCCACGCCTAGCTTCGACCCCAACGACCTGGCCGTGCACTCCGGGTCGGCGGTGGAGGAGGCCTACTCCGAACTCATCAACGATGAGGACAACCCGCTGGTCAACCGCGCGATCAGCGGCAGCCTGTACGCGCCGGGGTCCACGTTCAAACTCATCGGCACCGCCCTGGCCTTGGAGTCCGGGGAGTACGACGCCGACTCCCAGGTCCCGGCGCCCGCCACCCTTGAACTGCCGCAGACCTCCCACGTGATCTCCAATCCCAGCGGGATCTCCTGCACCAACGAGGACACGGTCACCTTCACCTACGCCCTGCAGATCTCCTGCAACACCCCCTTCGCGCAACTGGCGATGGACTTCGGTGAAGAGGCGATGGCCGAGCAGGCCGCGGAGTTCGGCTTCGGTCAAGACCTGAACATCCCGTTGCGGGTCACGCCCTCCTCCTACCCCAGCGACATGGACGAGGCGCAGACGGCGATGAGCGCCATCGGCCAGTTCGATGTACGCGTCACCCCGTTGCAGATGGCGATGGTGTCCTCGGCGGTGGCCAATGAAGGCGTGCTGATGGAGCCGCACCTGATCGCCACCGAACGCGGACCGAACCTGCGGGTGCTGTCCACCACCGAGCCGCAGGAGTTCTCCCGCCCGATCTCGGCCTCCACCGCCTCTCAGATGACCGAGATGATGACCGCCGTCGTCAATGATGGCACCGGATCCCCGGCGCAGATCCCCGGGGTTCAGGTCGCCGGAAAGACCGGGACCGCCGAGTCCGGCACCGATGCTTCCCCGCACGCCTGGTTCACCGCCTTCGCACCGGCAGATGACCCGCAAATCGCGATCGCCGTCGTCGTCGAAAACGGTGGTGTGGCCGGTGATGAGGCCTCCGGTGGGACGGTTGCAGCGCCGATCGCTCGGGACGTGATCGCGGCGGTGGTCAACGAATGAAGCCGGTGAAGGGACTGCGCCTGGGTGAGCGGTATGAGCTGCGCACCAGGATCGCCATTGGCGGCATGGGTGAAGTGTGGGTCGCGTGGGATCAGAACCTGCACCGCGAGGTCGCGGCCAAGGTGCTGCGCACCGAGTACGCCGGGCAACAAACGTTCCTGGACCGGCTGCGCACCGAGGCCCGAAATGCCGCCGGACTGAGCCATCAGAACATCGCCGCGATGTACGACTACGGCGAAGCACAAGGCTCGGGTTTCCTCATCATGGAGTACGTGCCCGGGGAGCCGATGTCGGCGCTGCTGAACCGCGAAGGCACCCTGGAAGCGGCGCAGGTGCTGAACATCCTGGCCCAGACCGCCCGCGGCTTGCACACCGCGCACCGCGGCGGGGTGGTGCACCGGGACATCAAACCCGCCAACATCCTCATCACCCCCGACGGGTATGTGAAACTCACCGACTTCGGCGTTTCCTTGGCCGCGAATCAGGCGCCGATGACTGCGGCCGGGATGGTCATGGGCACCGCCCAGTACCTGCCGCCCGAGCAGGCGATGGGCAAGGCCGCAACCGGCGCCGGCGACATTTACGGCCTCGGCGTGGTCGCCTATGAGGCGCTGGTTGGCGAGCGCCCGTTCACCGGTAAGACGCAGGTGGACATCGCCTTTGCGCACGTGCGCGAGCCGGTGCCCGCGCTGCCCGAGCACCTGGATCCCCGGGTGCGGGCGGTGGTGGAGCAGATGCTCGCCAAGGACCCCGAGCAGCGTCCGCGCAGCGCCGCATCGCTCGCCCGCTCCTTGCAAGAGCTGACCGATGAGCTGACCGCGCCGTGGCGCACAGGCGGTGCCCACGAGCCGGCGGCGACCTCGGTGCAGGAGTCGGCGGCCTCATCGGAGCCGGCCGCCTCCGCCGAGACGGCCGTGTCCACTACGACGGACGACGGCGTGACGTTGCCTTCCACCGCGACGTTCCAGATCAAGTGGGTTCCGGTGCACGGTGCCACGCTTCAAATGAACACACTCGCGCAGGACGCAACGGACGCCATCGAAGCCGCCGATGCTGCTGACGCGGTGGCCGAGGTGAACGTCGAAGACGTGGTGGTCGACCAGATGACGCGGGCCCTGGCCCAGCCAGAACCCTTGACCTCTAAGCCGCTGCGGTTGCCCGCGACCCGCCGCGCGCGGCGACGCGCTATCGAGTCCTCGCGCGCCCAAGAACTGATGCGCCGCACCAAAGCGGCCCGCGAACGCGGGGAAGCCGGGCACATCAACGCCTCGGCGCTGATGGCCGGTGGCGCCCTCGGTATTAGCGGCGTGCTCGCGGTGTTGTCTGCGCTGGGTAGGCTTGGCGACGCGGCCGGCTGGCTGGCCGCGGCACTGCCGCTGCTCAGCACCCTGGCAGCCAGAGCCCCCCGAGTGAAGGATTGAGTAGTGGCTGACGACGTGCCTCGCCTGCTTGCTAACCGTTATGAGGTTGGCGAGCTCATTGGGCGTGGAGGAATGGCTGAAGTACATATCGGCCGTGACCAACGCCTTGGACGGACCGTGGCCATTAAGGTGCTGCGTTCCGACCTGGCCCGCGACCCCTCGTTCCTGGCCCGGTTCCGCCGTGAGGCGCAATCCGCGGCCTCGCTGAACCACCCGGCAATCGTGTCGGTCTACGACACCGGCGAAGACATCGTGGGCGCACCCGACGGCAGTGAAACCCAGGTGCCCTTCATCGTAATGGAGTACGTCGAGGGGCACACCGTCCGGGACCTATTGAAGGACGGCTCGGCGCTGCCGATCGATGAGGCCATCGAGATCACCACCGGCGTGCTGGCCGCGTTGGAGTACTCGCACAAGGCCGGCATCGTGCACCGCGACATCAAGCCCGCGAACGTGATGCTCACCCCCACCGGCGCGGTGAAGGTGATGGACTTCGGCATCGCCCGGGCGATGGCCGACTCCTCGGCAACGATGACCCAAACTCAGGCGGTGGTGGGCACAGCGCAGTACCTGTCCCCCGAACAGGCCCGCGGCGAAGTGGTCGACATCCGCTCCGACCTGTACTCCACCGGCTGCCTGCTGTACGAGCTGCTCACCGGCCGGCCCCCGTTTGTGGGCGACTCGGCGGTGTCGGTGGCCTACCAGCACGTGGGCGAACAGCCCAAGCCGCCCTCCCAGGTGGCCCCCGATGTTCCCGAAGGCCTAGACCGGATCGTCATCAAGGCCCTAGTTAAGGACCGCGAGCAGCGGTATGCCACCGCTGCCGAGTTCCGCTCCGACCTTGAGGCCGCGGCCCGCGACGGCGCGATCGCCGCCCCTGTGCTCGCCGCTGCGGCGCCCGCCACCCAGGTGTTCAATCCCAACCGCGGCGCTAACGCTGGCCCCCTGGACTTCGATGACGACGACGAGTCCGGTGCGGAGCCGGAGGAGGAGCCAAAGAAGTCCAACAAGGCCCTGGTCACCATCCTCATCATCGTGGCCCTGCTCGCGATCGCCGGGATCACCTACCTGCTCATCGACCGCAATAACCAGCCCGAGGCACCACCCGAGCCGGAACTTGTGATGGTCCCGGACTTGGAGGGAATGACCGAGGACGAGGTCCGCGCGGAACTGGATGCGGTGGGTCTAGAGCCCAACTTCGACTACGAGTCCAATGACGAGGTAGAGGCCGACCTCGCGATCAGCTGGGACCCCGAGACCGGCACCGAGGTTGATCCCGAGGTGGACAACATCGTCAACGTGTTGATCTCGCAGGGACCAGACTCTGCGGAGATCCCGGACGTTGAGGGCCTCAACCAAAGCCGTGCCCGCGATGTCTTGGATGAGGCCGGCTTCACCAACGTGGTCACCGAGACCCGCAACCAACCGCGAGTGTCTAGCGACACGGCGATCGAGACCGAGCCCTCAGCAGGTGAAACGCAGCCGTTCGATACCGAGATCACCCTGGTGCTCGGCACCGGGAACGTCGAGCTCCAAAACATGGTGGGCGACCCGCTTACAGAGCTGCAGGAGCACATCAGCGAACTGGGTCTGAGTTCGCAGTTGTTCGAAGAGGAATCCGACGGCGAGCCCGGCATTGTGGTCCGCCAGAGTCGCGAAGGAACGGTCCCGCAAGACACCACGGTTGAGATCTGGTACTCGGTCGAGGCACCCCCGGAGCCCACGCCCACCGACACCGACGAAGAAGACCCGCCGCCTACCGACGAGGACGAGGACGAGCCTCCGCCGGACGACGAGGACAACGGCGGCGACGAAGAAGATCCCCCGCCGGACGACGAGGGCGACGAGGACGAAGAAGGCAACGGCGGCAATTGAGGCGCCCACTCATCACCGCCTACGGGCGGTGATGGGGACCTCGCAGCGTGGCTTCGCCGTCGTCGGCTCTGGATTTAGTCCAGAACCAGCGGTGCCAACCCGACACTGCGCTGCACCGCGCCGGCGTCTCCGGTGGTCAGCAGCCAGTTCGCCAACAGCCGGTGGCCGCGCTCGGTCAGCACCGACTCGGGGTGAAACTGCACGCCGTGCAGGGGCAGCTCGCGGTGCTGCAGACCCATGACGATCCCGTTGCTGGTGCGCGCGGTGACCTCAAGGATCGGTGGCACGGTCTCACTCAGCACCGCCAGGGAGTGGTACCTAGTGGCGGTGAACGGGGTGGGCAGGCCAGCGAACACGCCAGCCTCCTCGTGCACGACCTCGGAAGTTTTGCCGTGCATGAGCTCGGGTGAGTGCGCCACGGTGCCGCCGTAGGCCTCCCCCAACGCCTGGTGCCCCAGGCACACCCCCAGCATCGATACCTCGTGCTTGGCGCAGGCGGCGATGATGTCCAGCGAGGCCCCAGCGCCCTTGGGAGCGCCCGGGCCGGGTGAGATGAGGACGCCGTCGTAACCGGTGACGACATCGCCGTCGAGCAATTGCGGGGCGTCGTTGCGCACCACTTCGGTGTGCGCCCCGAGCTCTTGGAGGTAGCCCACGATCGTGTAGACGAAGGAATCGTAGTTATCCACTACCAGGATGCGGCTCATCCCGAGCCTCCGATCGTTGGGTCGTTGAGGGGCACGTAGGGGGCGATGGCGGGGAACACCCAGGTGAACAGCACCGCGACCACGGCGGCTACCAACAGCAGGGCGATGAGGAACTTCACCAGCCAGGGGCCGGGAAGCGCGCGCCAGATTCCGCCGTACATTACGAACCACCATCCAGTTCAGCGGGCCGGCCGTCGGCAACGTCGGCCCAATAGTCCAGTTCGCCGTAGACGATGTAACGCTCGGCCACCGACCACAGCGGGTGACAGGTGACCAGGGTGATCATCCGGTCCTCGGCGGTCGCTTCGGGCTCGCGGGGCACCGGGGCGAGCACGTCCACGTCGGTGGGCGTGACGATCTCATGGTCGGTGACACGGTAGACATACCAGGTGTTCTCGGTGCGCACCACGAGCGGGTCACCGGGCTGCAGGTTGTCCACCGAGTAGAACGGTCGGCCGTAGGACTGCCGGTGGCCGGCGAGGGCGAAATTGCCGAGTTCACCGGGCATTTCGGTATCCGGGAAATGGCCGATGAAGCCGTTGTCGAGCACCTCTGCGTAACCGGTTCCGGACGCGATCGGGAAGCGCCAATCCTCGCCCCACCGGGGCACGTACATGATCGCGAACGCGTCACCCTCGGGCGCCGGATCGGGCGGCTCAGGGTCATCCTCGCGAGGCTCGGCGATCTGATCCGGGGCCTCCTGGGCACCGGCCTCCCATTCGCTCATGTGGCCCTCGGCTTGGCGATCGGCGATGACGTCGGTCCACCAGACCTGCCACAGCACGAAGAGGCCCACGAGGATCCCCAGGGTGATGAGGATTTCCCCGAGCACGCCAGCGACCCGGCCGGCCGGGGACACGCCCTTGGGGTGCTTGGGGCGGTGCCGATCGGCCCGCGTTTGTGTGGTGCTCATTCGTAGTCTCTCTCGCTGAACGGTGGCGTAGTCGAGTCATCATCTGGCACGTAGGGTTCATGGCCCGGGACGCGAGCGAAACCGAGGCTGAGGTTTCCCTCGAATCCGGCGATACTCATTTCATCATGGGTCTGCATCGACCAGCCCAGTTGAATCTGGTTGACGAAAGACAGGTAATCCTGCACCGCGGTGTCAGCGTTCACCGCGTCGGTGAGCTCTTGAGGGTTGCCGATGGCCTCGATGACGAAGGGCGGGGAGTAGATCCGGCCATCGACGAGCAGCACGTTGCCCACGCACCGGATCGAGGTGGTGGAGGTAACCCGGTGGCCCTGCACGGCGATCGCCTCGGCCCCACCAGCGCGCAACCCATTGAGGACGCCGTCCACGTCTTGCTGGTGCACCACGAGCGAATCGACCGTGTAGCCCTCTGGCGGCTCGGAGTACGGCGAATCCCACAGTTCCACCCGCACGCCCGGTCCTTGAACCGCGGTACGGCCGGCGGCAATACCGATCTCAGCTGGGGCCTCGTCATGGTCTTCGTCCCCGGTGGCCGAGGCGTGAATGAGGCCGTCGACCTCGGAGCGCAGACCGTCCACCTCCTCGGTGAGCTCCTGCATGCGCAAGTTCTCATCGCGCACTAGATCGCGGAGGTCTTGGGGGCGGCGATCGGTAGCCTCGGAGAAGAGCCCGGCGTTCGTGGCGAACAGGACACCGGCCAGCACACCCACAAGGCCCAAGGCCAAGGAGGTGCGAAGGGACCGCAAACCGCGGGCCCGGTGTCGTTTCGCCGCCATGGAAACCAGTGTAGGTTGCGCACGGTTTAGGATTGGCCCAGCCATCGATTCGATTGAGGAGCAAGGCGAATGCCGGAGTCCAAGTCCCGAAAGAAGTCGGCGACACCGCCGCCGCCGAAGCCATCGGGCCCCAAGCAGAGCCCCACGTGGTGGGCGCCCACCATGTGCGTGCTCATGGTGATCGGCCTGGCGTGGGTTGTCACGACCTACCTCACCGACTCCCGGTTCCCCATTCCTGAGATCGGTCAGTGGAACCTTGCCGTCGGCTTTGCGCTGATGATGGTGGGCTTCCTGATGACGATGCGCTGGCGCTAAGCCCCGTTCGGGCTCGCGCTCTTTCTTTTTGGTCGCGAACTCACGGCGTCGTGCCTGAGGTTTGCAGACCTTGCTGTGCCCAAGGTTTGGCGACCTTGTCGTGCCTGAGGTTTGCCGACCTCGTCGTGCCCGAGGTTTGCCGACCTCGTCGTGTCCATGGCGACCTACGCCGTCGGGCATGAACCCACACCCTCGACAGGCGACCCACGGCGCCGGACTCCGGCCTGTGCATCGGCGCCAAAGTTATCCACAGAAGATATCCACATCGGGGGATTACACGGCTGTGATTATCCCCAGCTGTGGGCAAACCTGGGGATAATCACACGCGTGTAACTCGCCCCTCGCGTGGCCCTCACTCCCCGCCGAGACAGTCAATTCCCGCTCGAGACAGTCAACCGCGTTGACTACCTCGACGGGACCTTGACGAATTCGGCGGAGGGGGTGGGGGCGGGGGCCGCGCGGGTGGGCCTTAGAGGAAGCCGGCGGCGGAGTAGCGCAGGAACGCGGCCCCCAGTAGCAGCACCGTCAGCGCCACGAGTCCGATGATCGCGCCACGCGTGCGCTGCTTCTTCGGCAGGTACACGTACAGCAGCGCCACCAGCGCGCCGGTGATCAGCCCGCCCAGGTGCGCCTGCCAGGAAATAAACGGCAGGGTAAAGGAAATCACCATGTTGATGGCGATCACCACCAGCAGTTGCCGGTAGTCGCCGCGGCCGCGGTACAACAGCAGCCCGGTGGCGGCGAACAGTCCGAACACCGCGCCGGAGGCACCAACCGTCATCGTGCCCCAACTGCTGAGCGGGGTCAGTAGCACCACCGCGACCGTGCCGCCGATCGCCGAGACCAGATACAGCGCGATGAAGCGCCATGTGCCCAAGGCTCGCTCAAGGAATGATCCGGTAATCCACAGGGCGTACATGTTGAACGCCAGGTGGATGATTCCGCCATGGAGGAACGCGGTAGTGATCATCCGCCACGGCTCCTGGGCGCCAACCCCGGGCCAGAACACCAGGTTCTCCCACGTCGCTGGGCGCCCGATCACCCATTCGGACAAATACAACAGCACGCAGATGGCCATGATCGTGATGGTCACTGTCGGGCGGGAGCGCTGCCGACCGCCGAGCTGGGAGCGTTCGGCCGGCATCGACCGTTCCTCGGCGCGCGCACAGTTCACACAGTGGATCCCCACCGGCGCCACCCGCTGGCATTCCGGGCACGTGGGCTGGTTACACCGCTGGCATCGCACATAGCTGGGCCGGTCGGGGTGTCGCGGGCAGACCGGGGTCTGCCCGCCCTGGCTCTGGGGACCATAAGAGCCTTGCCCGTACGACGGCGAAGGCGTCTGCCCGTAGGAACCGGCGCCTTGGCCGGTGCCTCCCTGGGCGCCCTGTCCATGGGAACCCTGTCCATAGGAACCAGAGCTGTAGGAGCCGGGTGGACTCTGCCCATATCCACCCGAGGAACTTTGACCATACGAACCCGGCGCGCCGTCGTCGTTCTCGCCGGGTCGCTCCCCACCAGGCGGCGGGGCAGAGGGATAAGAGGTCATGTCCTAGGTGGTCCTACTCGGTGATTTCGATGGAGGTGATCGTGACGTCCTGCACCGGGCGGTCGTTGCGCGGATCGGTCGAGGTCGATCCGATCGAGTCCACCACCGCGCGGGAGTCGGGGTCGGTCACGTTTCCGAAGATGGTGTGCTTGCCCTGCAGCCACGGGGTGGCGGCGGTGGTGATGAAGAACTGCGACCCGTTGGTGCCGCGGCCCATCTGGATTCCAGCGTTGGCCATGGCCAGCACGTAGGGCTCACCGAAGTTGAGTTCGGGGTGGATCTCATCGTCGAACTGGTAGCCGGGTCCGCCGGTGCCGGTGCCCAGCGGGTCACCGCCCTGAATCATGAAGTTCGGGATCACGCGGTGAAAGATCGTGCCGTCATACAGCGGCTCGTTGCTTTCCTCACCGGTGCCGGGGTGGCGCCAGGTACGCGAGCCCTTGGCGAGCTCGGTGAAGTTACTAACGGTCTTGGGGGCGTGGTTGGGCAGGAGTGCTACTCGAATGTCTCCGGCCGTTGTGTGCAATATCGCTTCCATGCACTCATCTTCGCACTTGTTCACCTGACACAATCGCCCTCGTGTGCACATCTGCGTTACCAGTGCCACACTAGGACCAGGAGCACTAGTTCAACTCGACCATCCTCGCGCTGCGGGGGAAAGGAACTGGGGAGCACATGTCGCGAAAGCAGAAGAAGATCGAGAAGGAACTCCAGTCACGCGCCGACGAGGCCGCCAAGGCAGCCCGGGAGTTCGCTGACCAGGGCAAGGACTGGGCCACCCCCAAGGTGGAAGCCGCGATCGATTGGGCCGCACCCAAGGTGGAGAACGCTTGGAAGAAGGGCGTCGTTGCGACCGCCCCGGCCCTGGCCACCGCCGCTGGCAAGAGCCGCGACGCCGTGGACGTGGCCCACGACAAGCTCGTCGATGACGTGCTGCCCAAGGTCATCGCCGCTCTGGAGGACGCCGCCAAGGCCGCCAAGGGCGGAGCCGACGGCGTGCAGAAGCAGGTGCACTCCACGGTGAAGAAGGCCGAGAAGGCACTGAAGAAGCAGGAGAAGGCAGCCAAGGGTGGCTCCAAGTGGGGCAAGACCCTGGGTTGGGTC
>JBMDWZ010000175.1:0-13021 GCA_048594865.1 Beutenbergiaceae bacterium | reverse complement strand
ACCGCTACTTGCCGTCTGGGGACAGAACGATGAAATCTTCGGGCACGACGGCGCAACCTCCTTCGCTCGTGACCTCCCCAATGCCCGCATCGAGTTGCTCGACGGCGGTCACTTCCTGCTCGAATCCCACCTGGATGAGGTCGCCGAGCGCATGCGGGGCTTCCTCGGCGAGGTCCTAGACCGCTAGCCCACCGACCCATCCGTCACCGACATCGCGATCCTTGCCACACGGATCACCTCGGCGCTCGCGACGTGCACGCCGTCGGTGATGCCACGCACGCTCGGGTCTACCCAGATGCCCGTCGCCTGCGCCCAGGGCATCAACTCCAAGCGAACCTTCCGCGAGGCCGTTAGCGACGTCGTCAGATCGATATCCCAGGGCCGGCCATGCCAGAAGTGGTCGGAGATGACCTCACCATCCACCGATGCGCGGCCGATATCGCCGGTCCACTCAAGTCGCAGCAGCACCCGGTCCGCCCCGGTGGCATCGCCGGGGATGTCCAACTCCAGAGTTGCGGCAGTGGCATACGACGGCGTACTCAACCGGTCCATCGGCCCACCTCGAGTGGGCCTCACCGGTTGCGCATCCAGCGCCGCATCCGTGGCCACCCTGGTGCGCCCGGCGGAGTCATCACGCACGCTCCACCGTTGCCAGAGTCCGGCGTCGGTGGGGCCGTGAACCTTCGCACCGGAGGTGAGTGAGTCCAGAGGAGGAAAGACGTCGATCTCCACGACGTTGGTGCAGGTGTGGGTGATCAATTGTTCGTCCTCGACGTAGATCGGAGACGAGGACCGCAGCAGGCGCGGCCGGCCGGCAAGCGGGAGCACATACAGCTGATCAGCGGTGGCCTCATCGACAACCACGACCCGGACGCCGGGCAAGTCGATCACGGTGGTGGCGCTGGGGTCCTGGGTGAGGCGCAGCAGGGTGTCCTGCCCGCGTGCGGCGCTGGGGATAGAGCGCGCCGTGATCGGCCCGCGAGCGTTCACGCCGCCTTCCAGCACCAACTCCACATCGACGCCGTCGGTGGCGCTGAGCACCACGACGTCATCCACGCGCGTGAGCAGCTGAGCGGTCGCGCTGCGCAGCACCAACGATTCGGTCAAAGGGAAACGCAACGGCCAGGCCACGTTCACGCCCTGCGGTAGGTCAACGGGATCGAACGGCACGGTGAGCACGTCGCGGTCGAACTGCACCGACACCTGCACCTGGTCTTGGGACGCGATCGCGTGCGCGGGCGGTTGGTAGGTGGAGAAGAAGACGTACCCGCGGTTGCTGTTAGCCCGCACTGCCCACCGCAGATCATCCTCGTCGGACTGCGGAACGGTCGTTGCCATCGTGGCTAACTCCGAGCCGTCCAGGTGCAACCACAGGTGCTGGCGGCGCAACTGGTGGTGGTGGGGGCGAATTTGTCCGTGCTCACCGATGGGAGCGTGGAAGTCATAGCTCAGGCTTGGTACGTCATTGGGGTAGCCGGTGGCATGAGATTCCTGCTCGGTGCCCTGTGGACCTACCCGCTGCGTGCCCCCGGCGTACATGTAGTAGCCCTGCCATACCGAGCCGCTGGCAATCTTGTTCGCTGCCAGGGCGCTGACGTCACGCGGGGTCACGAGTGGACGGCGGTGATAGGCCACGTGCATCCCGCCGCCGAGTTCGCAGGTGGCGAAGGGGAAAGCGCTGTGATCCGACACGAGCTCTCCGTTGACCGTCAGGCCGTCCAGGGCCTGGCGCAGATCTGCGCCGACGGAAAGATCATCGCGAACCTCTTGGAACCGGTAGTGGAACTCGCAAAATGGTGGCCACTCGACGCTGGTTTCCTCCCAGAACGCATCGGAGTAGGCCGAGTACAACGGCAGCAGCGTGTTCGGTAGTTGCGCGCCGCCCCACCCGGTCGCCGTCCATATCGGTACCCGCAATCCGAACTCTTCGGCGATCTCACGCAGGGTAGCGAGGTGATCGGGCTGGTTGTACAGCTCGTTGTCCATCTGCGCGCCCATGACCGGGCCACCCTCGGCGTGCGTCAGTCCGCGAAGCTGGCCAATGATCTGTGCGTAGAACGCGCGGACCAAGTCCAGGTAGCGCGGATCGTTCGTGCGGTTGGCGTACCCGAGTGCTAAGAGCCAGTCGGGAAATCCGCCGTTACGGGCCTCGCCGTGACCCCACGGGCCCATCCTGACGATCACCCCCAGGCCGTGGCGCCCAGCCAACTCGACGAACGCGCGAAGGTCGCGATTGTCGTCCCAGTGCCATTGGCCTTGGGCCGGCTCGTGTGCCTGCCAGAAGATGTAGGTAGCAACCGAGGTCAGCCCGCCCGCGCGGGCGTGGCCCAGCACCTCCGACCAGCGCTGGCGCGGGATCCGGGAGAAATGCACCTCACCTGTAATCGGGAACCATGGGCGCCCGCCGCGTTGGAACCAGCGGTTAGTCACGCTGATCGGATCGGCGGTGCCCGGCCCATCACCGAATGCATCCAGAGGGCGCACTGGTTGCGGGGGCGTGGTGGCGTCCAGCGTGCGGCTGGGGGCGAAGCTTTGCGGCATCTCATCCTCGAGCGCGATTGGTAATGAGCGTTCGGTGCCCGCTCGACGATAGTGCGCAGGTACTGGGCATGCGATAGCCGTTTCGATACCGCTGATGGACAATCCGCTCATGGCAAATCGAAATGTCTAGGCCCTTTGCTGAATCGGCCATTTCACGTCGGCTACCTCAGCCTCTACCGTGACGTGCAGACAGCATCCACCGATCAGGCGCTGGATGCACGAAGGGATTGAGCAATGGCGCGCTACACCGGAAGCGGACATGAGCCCGGACCGGACACCTCCGCTCTGACCGGCGAGGTGCCCGCCCACCTGCCCGACCGGCTCACGATCTCCCTATGGGACTTTTCCTGGTACACCCGCGCCGGCGAAGGCGAGCCCTACGAGAGCCTCGACGCCGCCATGGACGAAGCGGTGGATCGCGGTTACAACACCATCCGCATCTGCGCCGCTACCTTGCTGCTCTTCGGGGACCTACCCACCCAAGACTCAGGCGCAGGTGACCCGGCGGACCAAACCTCGGGCATGCCTGGCCTGGCCGAAGACCTGCCGATCGAGGGGATGGGACGCTCCCCGGGCGGTGAAATCTACGGCAACGGAACCCGCTGGTACGACGTTCCCGGCGGGTATCGGCTGAACTTGCGCGAGCGCTTCTTCGATCTGCTGCGCACCGCCAAACGGCACGGCGTGGTGGTGATTCTGGCGACGTGGGAGTACCAGCAATCGCCCGTGTTCGCCGGCGACCGCCGGTGGTTCGACGCGATCGACGCGGTCCCGCTCGCCCGGCGCTATGACGCGCTGGCTACGGCCACGATCCGGATGCTCGACGCCGTCGAAGAACACGGTCTGGGCGACGTGATCGCCTTCGCCGAACTGCACAATGAGGTCGACTTCTCCATCGTTCCGGCCTTCGCCGACGGCGGCGATGAGGCGCTGGCCAAGGTCCGTGCCGCCCACCCGGGTCACCTCATCACCGCCAGCTACGGCAAGGCGCCATTCAACGACATGGAGCGGCTGTCCAACGAGTTCGACGTGGCCCAACTGCACGTGTACGCCTACGGGGTCCTCGATGCCCTGCAACGCGAGATCGATATTCGCGCCGAGGGCACCCACGGGTTCCCGAACCAGAACATGCGGGCCCTGCTCACCCGCGATGCGCCGTCGTTCGCGCAATACGGCCGCGCCGCGGACTGGAAGTTTGAGGCCACCGTCATCACCGACCAGCAGATTTACGGCTATGACTGGGTCGATGCGAACCTGTGGGATCGGTGGCTGTACAACCACTACGGCCAGTACCGAACCGAGATGCTCCGGGAGATTTCCTCGCGCGTGATCACGATGGCCGCGTGGGCTAGGCGCCGTGGCATTCCGGCGGTCATCGGCGAGGGCTGGGTCGGTTACACACCGCTGCGCGCGGACTTCGAGGATGGCCCGGTGGGCACCGACCTCATCGAGCACGGCGTGGATACCGCGCTGGCGCACGGGGTGTGGGGGATGGTGCTCAGCTCCAATGCCGCGCCGCACCACCCGCTGTGGGCCAATGCGGGGTGGCAGCGAGAAATGAACTCCAAGATCCTGCACGGGAACTAGCCAAGATGGTTCGGGCGAAGTAGGCGCGACCCTGAACGGAAGTAGGCGCGACCCTGCACGATCCTGCGCGCGGTCTAGTGGGCGCGCTCCGCCCGGTAGGCGCTCGGGCTCATGCCGTGTACACGCCGAAAGTGCCGGGAAAAGTAGTACGGGTCGCCGTACCCAACCTCTGCTGCCACCTCGTTGATGGCCAGATCCGAGCGTTCTAACAAGGTGCGCGCAGCCGTCATTCGAAGGGCGGTGTGATACGCCAGCACGCCGCCGCCGGTCGCCGCCCGGAACAGGGAGGTCAGGTGGGAGGTGGACACGCCCACCATCGTGGCCAATTCAGAGACCCGCACCTGCCCATCGAGCCGCTGCGCTAGGTAGGTCATCGCGCGCTCCAGCGGATTGCCCTGCTGCGGCAGGGTTTGATCGATCGTCAATTGCGTCATGAGTTTGAATCCCGCGCCGGCCACTGCGAGGAGCGTTATCGGGGTCTGGTCGCGCTCCAGGTGGCCCACGATCTCATCGAGGATCGCCACGCTTCGGTCCACGCTTCGTAATCTGAGCAGGGGCCGGGAGGTGCTGGTACCGGTGGCCGAAACCAGATCGGCCACGTCGGATCCGGTCACATGGCACCACCAGATCGTCCAGGGGTGATCATCCGTAGCGCCATAGGAATGCGGGGTGTGTGCCGGGATGACGGCGGCCATCCCGGCGCTCAGGCGGTGCCGTGCCCCCGGAAGGTCGATCCAGCCGGCCCCTTTGGTGCACACGATCACGATCGTTTCGGCAATGCCTTGCGGCCGCGTGCGACCGTGATACCTGGCGTTGGGGAACCACCCGGCATCGGTGACCACCACCTTGCGGGTGACCGGAGCGCGCAATGCTTGGGCGACCGCGGGAGCTGGCACCACGCACAGCCGCTCCCCGGCAAAGCCGTCTTTGATCGCCATGGCCGGATTCTCGCACAATCGGCGAATCGTCCATGCCCCGTGGTGCTTTCGCTATGGTCTGTGCGGCCCGGGCAGGTCATAGTGAGGTGATGGACGCCGAGTCTTCGCCTGCATCGCCGCGGGCCCACCTAGATCTTCCGCAACCGCCACCGGAGCAGCAAACCCAGCTCCAGGGCGGCGCAGTAGCGGTTTGGGAAGCGCCGTTGGCCATCCCCACCTACGATCCGGCGCCGGCCGAGGCGCTGCCGATGTTCTTCGAGCAGCGCGTCTATCAAGGCTCCAGCGGACGGGTGTACCCGATCCCGTTCACCGAGCGTATCAGCGACGAACCCCGTGAACACCACTGGCAGGCGATCCACCTGGAGAACGCCTGGGTGCGGCTGGTGATCCTGCCCGAACTGGGCGGCCGCATCCACGTGGGCTATGACAAGACTGCCGATTACGACTTCTTCTACTGCAATAACGTCATCAAACCGGCGCTCGTGGGCCTCGCTGGCCCGTGGATTTCCGGTGGCGTGGAGTTCAACTGGCCGCAACACCATCGCCCCGCCACCTACCTGCCGATGGCCTGGAGCATCGAGCATGAAGACGACGGCGCCGTCACCGTGTGGATGTCCGATCACGATCCTTTCGCCCGGATGCGTGGCACCCACGGGATCCGGCTGCGCCCAGACTCCACACTCATCGAGTTGCGCGCCCGGCTGCACAACCGCACCGAGGTGCCCCAGACCTTCCTGTGGTGGGCCAACGTCGCCGCCCGCGCTCACGAGAATTACCAGTCCTTCTTCCCCACCGACGTGCGCTACGTCGCCGATCATGCGCGCCGCGCCATCACCGCGTTCCCGCGCGCTGATCGGGACTACTACGGCGTGAACTACCCGGAGCGGGTGACCCAGGAACACCCGGACGCAGACCGGCTGGACGTGTACTCCAACATTGTGGTTCCGACGTCGTACATGATCACCGATACCCGCGATAGCTTCTTTGGCGGCTATGACCACTCCAAGGGTGCGGGATTTGTGCACTGGGCCGATCGGCGGATCGCTCCGGGAAAGAAGATGTGGACGTGGGGCAACGACGCGTTCGGCCACGCCTGGGACGCCCATCTGACCGACGGCGCGGGCCCGTACGTGGAGTTGATGGCCGGGGTCTACACCGACAATCAGCCCGATTTCTCCTACCTGGCGCCGGGCGAACTGCGCACGTTCTCCCAGTACTGGTATCCGATCACCGGCATCGGCCCGGCCCACCAAGCAACCCGTGACGCGGCGGTATCGCTGAGCGTGAAGGACGGCACCGTGCAGGTGGGCGTGGCCACCACCAAGGTGGTTCACGAGGCGCAGATCTCGGTGTCGATCGCCGGGCAAGCCCAGGGCTTTCGGGCGAGCATCGAGCCCGGCTCGCCGTGGCTGTGGACCCTGCCGGTGGACGACGGCGTGGCCGCCCAAGACGTTAAGGTGCGGGTTTCAGACGGCGAATCGGAGCTGATCAGCTGGCAGCCGCGGGCCGATTCCGAGGTGGCTGCGGAACCCGACGTGGCCACCGAGCCGCCGCTACCTGGGGATATCGCCTCGGCCGATGAGCTCTACCTCACCGGGGTGCACCTGGCGCAGTACCGCCATCCCACCCGCAGCCCAGAGCCGTATTGGGCCGAACTCTTGCGCCGCGACGCCGGGGATTCGCGCGCGAACACCGCTATGGGTGCCGCCGCGTATGAGCGCGGGGAGTATGAGACCGCACGCGAGTATTTGAGGCGCGCGATCACCCGGCTCACCTTCCGCAATGCCAACCCGGCCGACGGCGAAGCCCACTACCGATATGGACTCACCTTGGTGCGGCTCGCCGAAGGGGAGCGGGCCTATGACGCCTTTGCCAAGGCGGCCTGGGACGCGCGCTGGAGCCAGCCCGCACACCTTCAGATGGCGCTGTTGGACGCCCGCGCCGGCCGCGACGCGCAAGCGCTGGAACGCGCCGATGATGCGGCGGGCCGTGCTGGTGGCGACCCCAGGGTGACGGCGCTGCGAATCGTGCTGCTGCAGCGCCTCGGCCGGGCGTCGCAGGCTCGGGCGTTGCTTGCGGAGCACCGCCAGGCAGATCCTTTGGACTTCCTCGCCGCGGAGTTGGCGGGGGAGTTGGACGTCGACGATGGGCTGCTGCTGTGCGATGTTGCCGGTGACTTGGCGGCGATGGGCCTCATCGATGAGGCGCTGGCCGTGTTCGGGCGGGACGCAGCGCTACCGGCGACCGGGGCAGGCGGCGCGGCACCGCTGGCGCACTATCGAGCAGCCGCGCTGATCGAAGGTGCTGGTGCTGGTGCTGGTGCTGGTGCTGGTGCTGGTGCTGGTGAGCGCGCTGCGCGGTTGCGCACCGAGGCGGCTGCAGCGCCTGCGAAGTATGTGTTCCCTTCCGGCCTGGACTCCTATGACGCCTTGGTGGCTGCGTTGGCGGCGAACCCGTCCGACGTTCGCGCTGGCGCGCTGCTGGGCATGTGGCTCTTTGACCGGGGCCGGCGCGCCGAGGCGTTGGACGTGTGGAACCGCGCCATCGACGCCATGGACTCATCTGACGGCATCGACGCCATCCTGCTTCGCAATGCCGCCTTGGCGACCGTGGAAGTGACCGGCGATCTAGATGCCGCTGCGAAGCTCTACGACCGTGCTGTGCTGGTCAGCGATGACCCGCGGCTGTGGTTCGAACTCGACCAACTTGCGATCCGTCGCGGCCAGGATGCCGCATCCAGACTGGTTCGCCTCGAACCGCACCTACAGCGCCTAGTGGTCCGCGATGACCTTCTGGTGGTGATCGCGGATCTCCTTACCGCCGTCGGCCATCCCGATCGGGCTCTGGCACTGCTGACCTCCCGGCAGCTTCAGCCCTGGGAGGGCGGGGAAGGAGTCGCGGTTCGGGCCTACGCGCGCGCGGCGCTGGCGCACAGCGCGGCGCAGGTCGCTCAAGGTGACCCCGAACGCGCGGTGCAGATCCTGGAATCGGCCCTACAACCGCCGTCGTCCCTCGGTGAGACCTGGCACCCGCTGGACTCGCGGGCGGACCTGTGGTTCGCAATCGGCATCGGGCACCAGCACTCCGGTGCAACGCAGGCCGCGCAAGACGCTTTTGGGGCGGCGCGCGATCAGGCGCTCGCGGCAGCGGTGAGCCTGCACACCCTGGACGGGGCGCGCGCGGCGCGGGCTTTGGGCGATGAGCGCAGCGCCGATCGGTTGGTGACATCGGTGCGCGCGCACGTTGAGCAATTGCTGAACACCACGGCCACGATCGATTACTTCGCCACGTCGTTGCCGCAGATGTTGCTGTTTTCCCAGAGCCCCCAGGCTTTGGCCCGGGCACAAGCGGAGGGGTTGATGCGTGGGCTCGCGGCTTTCGAGGCGCCCGAGTCGGGCGAGCGGGCTTCGGAGGCCGGTATGTGGCAATCTCAAGCAGACCAGCAATGACGTGGCACCAGCAATGACGCAGGAGATGCAATGACCGATCACACAGGGTTGGCCGGCGACGCCGTGCCCAGCACCATGCGCGCTAGCGTGCTGCTTTCCCCAGGGGTCTTAGAGGTTCGCGAGCATCCGGTGCCCGCCTTAGAACCGGGGGACGTGCTGGTGCAGATCACCGCCTGCGGCCTGTGCGGTTCGGATGTGCACTTCTTCACCCACGGCCGCGTGGGGGATCTGGTGGTGGAGCAACCGCTGATCCTGGGCCACGAGGCCGCTGGGGTCATCGTCGCCGCGCCCGCCGATGAATCGCGGGTGGGTCAACGGGTCGCGATCGAGCCGCAGCGCCACTGCCGTTGGTGTGATCATTGCCGCCTGGGCCGGTACAACCTGTGCACCTCGATGCGGTTTCCCTCGGCGCCGCCGGAGCATGGAGCCTTCGCGCAGTACCTGGCCGTGCCGGGCGACTTCGCCCATCCGATCCCGCCGGGCGTCACCGATGAGCAAGCCTCTTTGGCTGAGCCGCTGTCGGTGGGAATCGCCGCGGTGCGCAAGGCCGCGGTGGTGCCCAACTCTCGTGTGCTGGTGGCCGGAGCCGGACCGATCGGGATCCTCAGTGCCGCGGCCGCCCGGGCGTTCGGCGCGACCCAGATGGTGGTGGTCGATCCGATCGCCGAACGCCGTGAGGTCGCACTGTCGCACGGGGCCACCGAGGCGATCGCGCCCGATCAGGTAGCCGCGCTCGATGGTCAGATGGATGCGTTCATCGATGCCTCCGGCGCGCAAGCAGCGATCAACGCCGGGCTGGCTTCATTGCGCGGCGCGGGCCGGGCGGTGCTGGTGGGGATGGGATCGGAAACGATCGAGCTCGACATCTTCCTGGTGCAGAGCCGCGAGCTGGCGATCGAGGGCCTGTTCCGGTACGTCGACACCTGGCCCACGGCGCTGGCTTTCATCGCTTCCGGTGCGGTGGTTGTGTCAGATCTGGTCACGGACACCGGCGGCCTTGCTGATCTGCCCGACTTCATAGCGCGCAACGGCGATCCGGATGTGATGAAACTCGTCGTCGACCCCCGTCGATAACGGTTACCTCGCGGCCTCCGCTCCCACAGCCCGCACACGGTGTGCGGAATCTGCTGTCAGGAGGCTGGTTCGGGGACAGATGCCGCACACGGTGTACGGAATCTGCTGTGGGCCGCCGTCGAAGGGGAAATCAAACCTACGTGGACAGCGGGCTAGACAGATCCGCCGCAGCGCTGATGGTGGCGGCCACGATGGCGTCCTCGATGGGGTCGAGCCGGTAGGACGGCCCAGAGACGCAGATCGCGGCGACCGGCGCCCCGCGGCTATCGGTAATGGCGACCGCCACTCGGCTCACGTCGTCACCGCGATCCATCGTGGCCCAGCCCCGGCGGCGTGCGCGGGTGATCTGGCTCTGCAGTTCTCCGAGCTCGGCAGCGGAAAGTTCGTGGCCGGCGGCGCGCTGGGAAGCCTCGATGAGCTCTTCGATCCGCCGGGTATCGGTCATCGCGGCCAGCACGGCCACCCCCATCGCCACATCGTGCAACGGACGCGGTGTGGTGGACTCTTCGCTGCGCACCACCTTGCTGGTTTGCATGTAGTCCAGGAA
Source organism: Beutenbergiaceae bacterium (assembly GCA_048594865.1). Classification (GTDB taxonomy): domain Bacteria; phylum Actinomycetota; class Actinomycetes; order Actinomycetales; family Beutenbergiaceae; genus CALKWS01. Next base: position 2,885 of record JBMDWZ010000175.1, on the reverse strand, counting down.
CAGCATCTCCCCGCCGTCGGCGATCGCCAGGTGAATGGCTTCGTCGATCTGCTGATGTAACTGTTCCAACCGTTCGCGGGCAAGCTCGGCGAAGTCGCGCCCGCCGGGCCGGCGCACCGCGAGCTTGGCCAGCTTGGAGGTGGTGAAGTAGCGCCGGGTGGCGTCCTGCTGGACGTAGCCGATGTCGCGAAGCGAGGACAGGGTGCGTGAGGCGGTGGACTTGTCCAGGCCGAGCCGCGATGCCACCTGGGTGACGGTTGCGCCGTCGGACCCGGATTGGGCCACCACCTCCAGGGCGAGCAGGCCGCGATGCAATGAGGAGGCAGGACGATCGTGCACGTCCTCTTCATGCAGGTGCTGCTCCATTGCCTAGCCCTTCTGTGCGATCCTGCCTTGACACCAAGTTGTCAGACAAGCCATGCTAAATGCAACCAAGTTGTAATAGGTGCAACCACAATGGAGGTGGTGGAACCTTCGCTCGGACCCGGTTCTCGTCGTCCTGCAAGCGAGGTTAGCGCGCGGCGCGGCGCGCGAACCCTCACCACGTCCGAATGCACTTGCAGCCCAGTCTTGCACCGACCGATGCGAAGTGGCGCCATCGGTGATCGAAGAAGATCGCACCAGTAACGAGGAGAAATCCACGATGAACCGGGTTCGTCCCACCACCATGCCCGATGCCCGCGATACCGAATTGGCGATATCGCAAGAGCACGTCAACCAGTCGTCGCGGCCCTCAGCCCTGCGGATCACCGACCTTCGAGTGGCGTGCCTGGACAAGGTGCCGTTCAAATCGGTGATCATCCGCATCGACACCAACCAGGGGCTGACCGGCTGGGGCGAGGTGCGCGATCAGGCCAGCGCCACCTACGCCCTGATGCTCAAGAGCCGGATCCTGGGGGAGAACCCCTGCAACCTGGATCGGATCTTCCGCAAGATCCGCCAGTTCGGCAATCACGGCCGCCTCGGCGGTGGGGTCTCAGGGGTGGAGATGGCGCTGATGGACCTAGCAGGTAAGGCCTACGGCGTGCCCGCCTACGCGCTGATGGGTGGGCTATTCCGCGACCGGATCCGGTGCTACGCCGACACCCCAGGCCTCACCGATCCCCACGAGATGGCCACCAGGCTGCGGGGCCGGATGGACGCGGGATACACGATGCTGAAAATGGACGTCGGAGTGGACCTGCTCCACGACGTTCCCGGCGCGCTCATCGGCGGTGATTCTGCGCTGGTGGACCGGTTCACCCCGCACCCCTACACCACGCGTCAGATCACCAAAGTGGGTGCTGATCATCTGGCCTATTACGCCAAAACCGTGCGCGATGAACTGGGCTATGAGATCCCCATCGCCGTAGACCACATCGGGCATGTGGACATTAAGTCCTGCATTCGGATCGCCCAGGCGCTGGAGCCCTATGGCTTGGCATGGCTGGAGGATTTGGTGCCGTGGCAGTTCACCGACCAGTGGAAGAAGATCACCGACGCCACCACCACCCCCACGTGCACCGGCGAAGACATCTACCTCGCTGAGAACTTCCGCCCCCTTCTGGACGCCGGCGCCATCGACGTGGTGCACCCGGACCCCGCGACCGCGGGCGGGATGGTGGAGACCAAGCGCGTGGGCGACCTCGCCGAGGAGTACGGCGTGCCGATGGCGCTGCACCTGGCGGCCAGCCCGATCGCCACCATGGCGTGCGCGCACATCGCCGCCGCCACCTACAACTTCCTGGCCCTGGAACACCACGCCGCCGATATCGGCTACTGGAGCGACCTGGTCACCGGGCTGCCCACACCGATCATCGAAGACGGCTTCATCACCGTTCCCGATACCCCCGGCCTGGGGTTCGCCGACGTCAACCTCGACCTCATGGAGGAGCTGTTAGATCCGGCTAACCCGGTGTTCTTCGCCGATTCCAGCGCGTGGGATCGCGATACCTCCTTCGACCGGACCTGGGGCTGAGCCCCTTCTTGCCTCACTCCAACCCCACAGATCGGAACCGCCCCTCATGAGCACTCAAGACAACAGCCAAAGCACCACCGTCGCCCCGGAAGCAACGGCCGGCGACCCCGCGCTCATCCCACGGCTGACCGCCGAGCAGCGCGCGATCCTGCGCGAAGTCGGCACCGCCACGATCTCCAGCCAACTGGCCAAGATGGGGATCCGGGACGCGCACTTCACCGGGATCGGGCAGCTCACCGATGGCGAGGCTATCGCCGGAACCGCGCTCACGCTGAAGTTCATGCCCAAGCGCGAAGACCTGTACAAGGTCGATGAATACGCCAGCCCCGAAGTGCAGTTGCACCGGCACGTGCTGTACGCCGTGCAGGAGGGCGACGTGGTGGTCGTCGATGGCCGGGGCAACATATCTTCGGGGCTGTTCGGCGAAATGATGCTCACCTACCTGCTCGGGCGCGGCGGCGCCGGCCTGGTGATCGACGGCTGCATCCGCGACTGGCCGCAGGTCAAAGACATGGGCCTGGGGGTGTGGGCCCGCGGCACCACGCCGAACTATCACACCCAGACCGATCTCATGCCCTTCGATTACAACTGCCCGATCGCGTGCGGGGACACCACGGTGATCCCGGGCGATGCAATCGTGGCCGACGGCGATGGTGCGGTGGTCATTCCGGCCGCGTTGGTCGAGGCGATCATCGAGAAGGCGGCGACGCACCACGACTGGGAAGACTTCTCCCGCGAACGGCTGCGCGAAGGCGCGGACATGCGCCGGTACTACCCACTGTCCGATGAGGCGCGGCCGGAGTACGAGCAGTGGCGCGCCGCGCGGGACGCCAAGGCGTAGGCGCCGGGCACCGCGAGACGTGTTTTCAAGCTGACGCAGTTCGAAGGAAAGGGACGACGGCGTGCCCACACTGAGTAGCGATCAAAC
>JBMDWZ010000174.1:0-15814 GCA_048594865.1 Beutenbergiaceae bacterium | reverse complement strand
AGCTCGCTCACTCGGTTCGGACTACGTATCGGACGGCGCCGGAGCTGTCGTCACAGATCGCCACGATGCTGTGGCACGGGCAGGCGAAACTCAAGCGGGCGGCATCAGGAGATGAGTGGTCCAGGGTTTCTGGGGGTCGATCATGGTCGAGTACCTCCTCAACGGGCTGTACGCGGTTCATGACGTGCCCTTGCCGGCCGGGTCGCGGCTTGTTGCACACCTTGAGGAGGTGCCGCTCAGCGATCAGGAGCTCGGGTTGGTCTGTGGTTTGCTAGCCGGGACGGCGGCGGAGCGGCTTTCTGCTGCATCGGTTCTTACGGCGGGGCTACTTGAGCGGTTGGGGCCGGCGGATCACGAAGTCTGAGGACGGATAGTCGGTTGCTAGCAGCCTTCCTCTGGCTTTCATGCTGGTCACCTGACCCTCGCGACCGTTGATGCCAGCACGCGCACTGGGACCAGACACGACAGCCCCAAAACTCAGACCGAATCAAGAACCGACCCAGATCCGCCCTGAGTCCCAGCGCTAGCCCACTCCCTCACTCACCCTTACTTTGGTTCGACCGCTCACTCCGCTGGGCTAACCGAGCCAGCTGATCGTTGTAGGCCCGGAGCTCGGCGTCGTTGTCGCGCGCCGCACGCCGGTCCTCCCGCCGCGCCGTTCGGGCGTCGCTACGGGACCACTGCACCGCCACGATCAGTGCCGCGATCACCACCGGCACCTCCCCAGCACCCCATGCGATCGCTCCACCGAGCGCCTGATCGGCCAGCAGCGCTCCCTGGTCCTCGAAGCCCAAGCGAGACCACCAACGCGGCGCCAACGGCGTATTCGCAGCCATAATCGCGATCCCGAACAGCGCATGGAACGCCATCGTCACCAACAGAACCAGGATCCTGATCAGGTGCGGCGGCCGCGCCGGGCCAGGGTCACTGCCCAAAATCACCCAGAAGAACAGGTACCCGCTGATCACGAAGTGCACCATCATCACCATGTGCCCGGTGTGCTCGGCCAATGACCACTCAAACCACCCGGTAAAATAGAACGCCACCAGACTCAGCGCGAACACCGCCGCGGCCACGCCGGGCCGCGTGATGAACCACGAGTAGCGCGAGTGCAGCACCACCAACAGCCACTCCCGCACACCACGGCTCCCGTCACCGCGAGGCCGAATCGACCGCAGCGCAAGCAGCACCGGCGCCCCCATCACCAGCAACAAGGGCGCGTACATCATCAGACCCATGTGCTGGATCATGTGCGCGCTGAAATGGACCTTGCCGTAGACCGCCGGCCCACCACTGGTGAAGTACATCAGCGACAAACACCCCGCCAGCCAGGACACGGTCCGCATCATCGGCCACTCCACACCCCGCTTGCGTAGTCGGCGCACGCCCAGCAAGTAGCCACCGGCCGCCACCGCAATCACGAACGCCGCCACCCAATCCGGCTGAATAGACGACATAAACGCCTGCACGGTCATCGGTTCGGGAAACGGATAACCAAGCAGCGCGTGCCGCGGATCGTAGGTGACCGGGTCCTGCGCAACCGGCGGTGCACTGGCCGCCAACCCCGCCGACAACCCGAAGACCACGGCCATCAGCAACACCTCGGCGGTGATGAGACGCACGAACACACCACGCGGGGAGGACTTAGGAGGCTGAGAGGACTGGGACAACTCGCCGTCGAGCCTTCGAATCAGCCGCGACCGGTAGTACCAACCGCACCACCCGAACAGCACAGTCAGCACGACCTTGATGAGCAGCAGTCGGCCGTAGGGGTGCTGCACCAGGTCCGACGGCGAATCCAAGCGCAGCCACGCGTTGATCACCCCGGACACCACCACCAGCACGAACGCACCGAGCGCGACGGTGGAATACCTGCCCACCACCTCGCCCAGCTCCTCGGTGATCCGCGGCACGAGCGCGATCAACGCCATCAGGCCACCCACCCAGATGGTCGCCCCAACGAGGTGCATCCCCAGGCTGTTCACGGCGTTTGCGTGCTCGTCGGCGCCGGCCGCGTGACCGGTCACCGCCAACGGCAACAACGCCGCCACCGCCAGGCCGGCGCCCCAGCCGAGGCGGTTCAGCCCTCGAGGCGCCAAGAGCATCAGCGAACTGCCGATGATCAACGCCAAAGACAGCGCCTGCGCCTGCCCGCGCTCCAGATTCAGCACGTAGAAGGCCAGCTGCTCACCGAAAGCCGGGTCGGTCACGGGGATCCCGGTGGCCGACGACGCGGTGAACACCATCACCGTCACCGCCATCGCAGCCCACCAACATGCCGCCGCGGCTGCCCACTTCGCGGCCCGCCACTGATGAAATCCGACGACGCCGTTCACGTCCCGGCTCCCCGGGAGCACGTAACAGGCGAACACCGCCGTGCCGATCGCCAGGGCCGCCGCAATGGTGTGCAACGTCCGCGCGATCGGCAGCCCGTAGCGGGTGACAGCACCGGGATCCAGGAGCACCGTCGGCACCAGCTCCCCGGTGGTCGCTAAACTCCCCAACACCGTGCCGACCGCCAACACCGCCGCCGCGCCAGCCAGAACCAACAGCCGGCCGGCGCCGCTGAGCCTGGTCATCGGAGAACTCCATCAAGGGCGAACCCACCGGGCTCACACAGGGGCGTACATGGGAAAGTGGGCGCGCTCAGATCACTGGCTCTGCGCATGGCAAAGGCCTCTTTCGTGGTGGTGCACGCCGTGGGGCAACGGGGCAGTGGGTAGTGCGCGGCCGGTAGGGAGGCGAACTACCCACGCACGCTCACGGCGCGCGAAGTTGGATGGTGTTAGGCAACCAACTGAAGCGGCGGCCCACGGCGGCGAAATGACTGCGGGAACCACCCGGGCGGGCGCAGCGCGTCCGATTCCTGCCAGGGCGCGAGCGCGCAGGCGGGTACAGCGCCGTGCCCCGACGTGGGCAGATTTAGCAGGAGCCGAACCCACGCAACCAGGCCGCTGAGAGTGCGACGAAGGCGCCCAAGGATCCATGTCCCGCAGCGCATCGCGGCGATCGTGGCGGCTGCGCCGATGGCGTGCCACATCCACATCCCCATGCCCATCGCCATGCCGGCGTGGGCGGCGTGCTGGGCGGCAGCAATCGAGACATCGGCGGTGGCGGCGGCGCCCGCGGGGTCAGCTACCGAATGGGTCGAGTGCGCGCTCACGCCCCCGCCACCTGGAACCGGCACTCCGAGCACAAACAGGTAGTGGAACGCGACCTGACTTCCGCCCACGGCCGCACTCAGCCGCGCCAGCGGCAGCCGGTCGCCCGCCACCGCAAGGCACAGCCACACCGAGGCCACCCATGGCACGGCGACGCCGAGCCAGCCCGGCATCTGCCCGCCGCCAGCCAGGTGCGAGCCGAGCGCGACGGCGGTAGCGATGGTCGCCCAAGTGAGCGCGCGCTGGACCCGGCGCGTCCGAGTGGGACAGTGATGCACACCCAACTCCCAGCGCTCGCAAACAAATGGCCGACCCGCCCGATACTACCGGCGATAGTACGTGCGCTGGGCTAGGTGTGGATTGGGTTGAACCGAGCGCATTCAAGCCGAAACGGTCGTAAGCACCCGCCCGTACACGCCCATGGCGCTGCGCAAGAACTCCTGTTCGCTGAAGACGCGCCGAGCCCGCCCCGCAGACCGTGACGCCTCGATCACCGGCTCGGGGTTCAGCGCCAGCGCACTGAGGCGCGCGGCGAACTCATCCTCATCGTCGGTGAACACCCCGATGCCGGCCTCGCTCAGGCCCTCGATAAGATCCGGATCGCTGTAGATCACCCCCCGCTGCGCCATCATCGACTCGGCCACCGACATCGGCTGGTTGTCCCACCCGATCGAGGACAGCACCGTCACGTGACTGCGCTCCAGCCACTTCGGCATCTCAACGTTGGGCACCCGGCCGTGCAGACGAATTCCCGGGTGCCAATCGACCATCCGCGTCGCCGTTTTGAACTGCGGGCCGGTGCCCACGAGGTCGACCCGGAACTTGTCGGCGCCCACGTGCTCGATGGCCGTCAGCGCCGAGCGTAGGAACGGCAGCACCCGCTTTTCGGCAGCGAACCTGCCCAACCACAACACCCGCAGCGGGCCATCGATGCTGGTCAGCGGGGTCGCTCCGGCACTCCACCCGACGGTATTGGGGATCACCTCGACCCGCCCCAGACCCACCTCGCGCAGTCGATCGGCCTGATGGGACGACGGCGAGATCACCCAGTCAGCCTCCCTCGCCACGGCCAGGGTCATGTTCCGTAGCGTGGAGTCCCCGGGGCGGTCGGCCAGGATCAAGTCGGGGGCCTGCAGGCCGGTCATCGCCCGGTAGTAGCCGGGACCACAGGCGGCGAGCAGGGTTTGGATGGGGCTAGTGGTCTGCCAGAAGAACGTGTGCACAGTGTGGACCACGGGGATACCCATGGTCCGGGCCGCCTCGATCGCGGCGGCCGCAATCCCGAACTCAGAGTGCACGTGCAGCACGTCCACCCGGGCCCGCACCAGCGCCCACCGGATGTGCGAGCGCAACCTCGCGGTGTTCCGAGCGACCGGGAATCCCAGCCCCGGCACCACAAAGCTCACGGGCACCGGCTCCACCCGGATCCTCGGGGTCTTGCCCAGCGCGCTCAGCGCTTCACTGCCCGGGCAGATGACCAGCACATCCCCGACCTGGGCCAGCGCCTTGGCTTGTTCGGCGAACGCGGTTTCGGCGCCGCCGAGGGTCGCGAGGGAGTAGTCGCTGACGAGCGCTACCCGCGGTCGGGTGGAGGCGGGAGATTCGGCGCGAGGTTCACGGGACAGCGGGTCGAGGGACGGTCTGTCGAGGGCCTGGGGTTCAAGACTCGACTGCGCTAGGTCCGTCTGCGAAAGATCCGACCGTGCAAGATCCGACCGTGCAAGATCCGATGGTGCGATTGCGATCGACATTGGGCTTCTCCACTCTTCGGGGCTGGTCAGTCACTTGGGTATTGAGGTGGTCTGGCTATTGAGGTGGTCTGGCTACTGAGGCGGTCTGGCTATAGGGGCGGTCTGGGCAGTCAGGTCACGAGGCGTTCGAAGCGCCTGCGGGTGACAACGGCTCAGCGCGAACACCCCGACCGCGGCCAAGGCACCGAACCCGACCATCGCGGCGACCGTGATCGCGGCGACGCCCACGCCCTCATCGAGGACGATCAAGCCATAACTGACCGCGACCACCGGGTCCACGGTGGTCAGCGTGCCGACCACAATCTCGGGGTGCCCGGTGGCATAGGCATGTTGCACAAACCAGCCGCCGGCGAGCAGGCAGAGCCCGGCAAGCACCACGGGAGTGGCGACGCCAACGCTCAGCACGCCACCGCCGTCGTCCCATGCCACGAACATGGTCTTGATGAGCGCGGAACCGAGTCCAAACAGCACAGCGCCGGCCGTGGCCAGCAGCAGCGAGGCGTAGGTTCGGGGAACGATCCGCACGGCCACGACGATCATCAGCGTGATCACCGCGCAGACTCCGATCGCCAGCCACATGCTGGGGGCGTGGACCCAGGCTCGGGCGCCGTCGGAGTGGTTGGCCGCGACCAGGGTGAACCCGGTGATCCCGGCGACAACGGCCGCCACCGCGAGCCACAGCGGCAGCGGCGTGCGGTAACTGTAGAGGCGCGCTCCGAGCAGCACCGACCAGACCACGGCCAGGATGCCGATGGGCTGCACCACGGTGACCGGCGCGAGGGCGAGTGCGATGATGTGCATGCCGGCGCTGAGGGTGAGGAGCGCCATCCCGGCGAGCCACATCGGACGTCGAATGAGGGCGGCGAGGGCCTTGAGGGACAGGCCCTGCGTGGTGGGCCCCGATGCACTGGCTTGTTGCGCGCCGTCCTTCACTGCCAAATGCTGCAGGATCGCCCCGCCGGCGAAGCCGAAAGAGGCGACGATGACCAGGCCGACGGCGATCGCGACGCTCACGATCCCAGGCCCTTATCCGCGCTGCTTTGGCTCATACACCGAGCCAACACCGCACCCCAGTGCGGCGTCATCGGGGGTGTCCCTAGTTAATGCCCTGGGGTTTTCCCACCCCTACCCTGAGGCCTCACCCCGGCGCGCGATCAAGGCGCGCACTCAACGCACGCACTCAGCGCAGGTACTGGGTGACTCGGCGCACCGCGCCCTGGCCCGATGCATCTCCCAGGACATGCTGGACCCGCGCCAGCGCACCATTGACCAAGGGCATATACGGCGCCCAGTGGCCGCACTCGACGTCCGCCAGGATCGGGATGTCGAGGTCGCCGAGGGCGTCACGCACGGCGTCATGCTGGGTGAAACCCGGTGAATCCGGGGCATAGGTTCGCCCGATCAGCACCGCATCGGCATTGTCGAATACCCCCGCCAAGCGCATCCCGTGCAGGTTGCGGCAAATGTAGGCCGCCTCATGCTCGGCGGCCTCGAGGTAGACGATCAGCCCCTCCCCTTGGGCCGCGATCGGGGCGGGGTCGAAGTAGCGAGTGCCCGCCAGGTTGGACAGGGTCTCGATGCACCCGCCGATCAGCCTGCCGGTGACATCCAGGTCATCGGGAACATCCAGGTCATCGGACTCGTCGTCAAGCCTGCACCACGTGCCCGCAGCGTCCAGGTCATAGGTAGACACCTCGGGGTGCTGCGCGTAGTCAACGTAACCGGTCCGGTGAAAGTCCGGCGGGTTCTGCGCGAAGGAGGTTCCGTGGGACATCGACACGATCTCCAACCAGCCGACGACGCCGTCCGGTGGTTGGTAGGGAGTGTCCAGAAGGTTGTTGCCGTGGACGGTGGCCCATCCGCTCAAGAGGGTGAGTGGGGTCATCAGGGTGGAGATGTCGGAGAATCCCACGACCCACGTTGGCTCGGCGGCAGCAATCGCTTCGAAGTCCAGCAGATCGAGGAGGTCGATCGCCGTGTCGCCACCCCACGGCGGCACGATCGCACGCACGCGCGGGTCCAGGAGCATCTGTTGGAACTCGGCGGCCCGTAGTGCCTGCGGAGCGCTCTGGATTCCAGCGCCATCCATGCACTCGCCGATGCGCACCTCAAACCCGTGGCTGCGGACCACGTCCACGGCGACGTCCAGGCGCGCCCGCAACTCCGTCGGCACGCCGGCCGAAGGGCTCGTGATACCCACCAGGTCTCCGGGTTTCAGTGGCTCAGGGAATCGCAGGTCCATGCCCTCAAGGCTATCGACGGCCATGCGGCGGCGCGAAGCACTGGTCCAGCGGCACCCCTGCTGGGTACAACGGCACCTGACCTTCATCGGCTACCGGCCGCCACATCACGGGCACCCGCGCGCCATCGCTCTCGATGAGGAATCCACCCTCGGGCGGGACCGCAGGTTCGAGGGAGCCGGTGTAGACGAACACGATCTCGTGACCAAGCTCGCCGTTGAAGCTGAAAATGTTCTGAACCACGTCGAGCAACCTCAGGTCGACAATGGTGGCGCCCAACTCTTCGTGCACCTCGCGCACGATCGCGTCCTCATGCCGCTCCCCCAGCTCCACCGATCCGCCGATCAGCCGGTGGAACCCCTCGGGGTTCTCGGCGCTGGGTTGGTTCACGCTGACCAGGTGCGCAGCGCCGTCGGCACTGGGCAGCACGATCATCGCCTTGACCCGGATGACGCTACGGTCGATCGCCATCCTCAGCGCGTGACGTTGCTGGCTGCTACCGCGGCACTAACCCCAGCGGCAGCACTAGCGACGGCGATCGCGGCCGCGGTCCGTTCCACCGCGGTGCCCACCGCCTCGGCACCCCACTGCCCGTCCTGGAACGCCTTTGCGCGCTCGACTGTGGTGGAGTTCCACGGCAACGGCGGACGCAGCGACGGCATCGCACCGCTGGCGTAGACCAGCCCGATCACGGCGGCGGTGCGCTCATCGGGAGTTTCGCCGTCCACCAGCGCAGCCAAAATCTTGCGCCGCAGCTGCGCCTCGTGCGCTTCGTCGTCGGCGGGCCACTTGGTGGTGCGGAAGATGCCCAGAAACTTGCCGGTCTCCTTGCGAATGAGCCCGCGGGTCTCCAACCGCTCGAGCACGGTGGTGCGCAGGTCGGAGCCCAGGGCCAAGATGACCGGTTGGACCCGTTGCTCCTTCTTGGAGATGACCTCATACGCCTCGGCAAGCAGCGGATCGTTAAATGAGCGCCCACCGACCGGTTTCACGATCGGGCCATTGCCCCAGCCGCTGCCCTTGCCGTCGTCCAACTCGACGTGACCCTCCATGGCCATCTCGACCAGGACTGCCCCACCAAGGATGTAATGCAACACCCCCGCACCGGAGATGGAGGCTCCGTCGTCGTCGAGCAAGAGGAGCATGAGGTCCTCGACCAACAATGGCTCGCTCGTCAGTCCGCCGGTTCCGGCGTGGGCAGTGTCGTCTTCCGCGCTGTTCATGTGCGTGCCCCTGCATCGATGATGATGTCCCCGACTGCGATGTCTGCATCTGTTAGACCCTGCAAGAGTAGGCCAGAGTCCGTGCCCGCGCCCATGGCACCGGCGACCTTATTGCCGGCCTCCACGCCCATCACCAGGACCTCCAGGAGCCGCTTGCCGTCACGCTCGAGGGCCACCAACTGTCCCTCCTGGGCGGTTCCGGCAGCCACGATCCCGGCTGCGACCACACCGCGCCCGGAAATGTTGAAGGTGTGGTTGACCTCGAATCGCAAGTCTTCCGGGCGGCCCTGGGCTTCACTGCCAGATGCGCCGCCAGATACGCCGCCAGAGGCGGCACCGGACGCTGGCCCGGATAGCACCGTGTCACTCGCACGCTCACGAGCCGACTGGTGTCGGACGATCGTGAGCCACATCGGCACCGCAGTCACGGCCACGACGCCAAGGACCAGCACCAAACCGTACTCAGACGGCACCAGTTCCAGGACGTAGGTCGCGATCACCACCGCGAACAGCAGAAGTCCCGTAATCGAGGCATGCATGATGAGCCGGCGAGTAAAGGCCTGTTGGTCATGCCCCGCGGAGGACGAGGATCCAGTCTGTGAGCCGAGTTGGTTAGGAATGCGTGGGTCGCCACCGGGCTGGGAAGACATATCCATAATTGTATTGAGCACTTTGGGCCGCGCACAGGGGCAGACCTCCCCACTGCCCTACAGTGACAGCTATGAGTAACGCCGCACTCGGGGCCCTCATTGCCTTCTTGCTCTTCGTCGTTGTGCCGATCACCGTCGGCTTCATCTTGCTGGTCCGTGGATTCAAGGTGCGCCGCCGCAACCAGCAGTTGGCGCAGGCCCACTGGCCGGTGCCCGGTGGGCCGATGCACGGGGCGCCTATGCAGGGCTACCCGATGCAAGGCGGGCCGATGCACGGGGCACCGATACAGGGCCCGCCGACCAACTCGTTCTCCGACGAACAGAACCTGTATGGCGAGGGCCAACCCAGCGGTCACCAACCCAGCGGTGACCAGCCCGGCGGCCACCCACCCAGCGGTTACCAACCGCAACGGACCGACTTTCCCCCACCTGGCCACCAGCCCTACTTCCCACCGCCGGTGAACACTCGCAAGGGAACTGCGTCGATCGTCATTGGGTCAATTCTGCTCGGCCTGGGTGGACTGATGCTCCTTGGCGCCATGACTAATGCGGTTACCTAATCCGCCGGCGGAATCGGGAAATTCGCGTTGAATAGATTCCCGGAGTCATAGCGGGCCTTCAAGGAACGCAATCTCGCCAACGTCTGCTCAGGGAACGCCTCGGCGAGCCGTTCGGGCCGAGTATCGGTGTCGAAGGACAGGTATGACCCCTCCTGAACACCGCCGACGGTTGAGTCCCACGCCTCATTCAGTTCATCGGTGCGCCGACCCATCGCGCTGACGGAGAAGTTCTGGTGCCGGTGGGCATAGGCGGTGGCATCGGCCAGCACATCGAGTGCGGCCCCACCCGTTGCCCGCAACGCGTTGAATTGGGACACCCCGGTCGCGGCCAACTCGGAGATCGCCGTGGCCGTCTGGCGGTCCAGGTGCGACACCAGACCAGACCGTGCCGAGGGATCCCCTCCCCCCGAATGCTGTGTCTCGGCCCGGCCCATCACACCCGCGTAGGGCAACAGATGCGCCTGGTGGGCCAGTAGATCACCGGCATTGGCAAGGGACTCCAGCGAACGCACCGCGGCGTCGGTGTCGTCCCCGGCCCATACGGTCATCAACTGGGCCTGGGCCTGCGTCGCGGACCCTGATACGTACATATTGGAGGTGAGTTCACGGGGCGCGTTCTCCACGGCCTCTCCCCACGCTTGCAGCATCCCGGTGAGGTCATTGGTGCCAAGGGTCATCATCGAGAACACCACTTGATCGAGCTTGCCGGCGGCCAACTCCACGGCAGTCACCACACCGAAGTTCCCGCCTGCGCCGCGGAGCGCCCAAAACAGGTCAGCGTTCTCCTCGGCGCTGGCGCGCACCAACTGCCCATCGGCGGTCACCACCTCATAAGCCAACACCCGATCGATGGTCAGCCCCTGTTGGCGGCCCAGCAGCCCGATCCCACCGGTGGTCGCGATCCCTCCGACGCCCACACCGCCGTAGTCCCCGGAGGTGATCGCCAATCCCGAGGGCGCCAGGGCATGCGCGACGTCACCCCAAGTGGCCCCCGCACCCACACGCACCCGGCCGCTTTCGCCGTCGAGCACGGTGATGTCATTGAGTTCGCGGACGTCGACGACGATGCCGCCATCGTTCGTGGACCGGCCGCTGATGCCGTGGCCGGCCGACCGGACACCCAAGGACACCTCCTGGGTCTTGGCGTACTCGATCGCTTCGATCACCTGGTCAGAGTTGGATGGCATCAGCACCAACCCAGGCGACCCAGATCGCAGGTAGTTGTGACGAACCGAGTCATACCGCCGGTCACCGGGCTCGACGGCGGAAGCAGCCAAGGAGTCGGGTACCGCTTCGTAGTCGATCGCCTCCCGCCGCGCCGCCAGCGCCGCCGTTCCGCGCTGGGAAGCAGCGGGTTTGGTGCCAGCCTTTGAACGCTCAGCGGCGACCTGCTCGCGCACCGCTGGGGCGATCTCCTCACCAAACGTGTGAACGAAGTTCGGATCATCGGCCATCGCAATAAAGGTGCCGACGCCCTCGGTGATCGCGAGCTCGGTGAGCTCATCGACCCATTGGTCTACCGGACCCTGGAGTCTGCCCTGCGGACTCGGGAGGATCTGGCCGCTGACATTCAGCATCCGGCGAATCTGGGCCGGGTGCCGGCCGGCGGCCTGCGCGGCCTCATCGATGACCGCGTTGCCGCGAGTCAGATCGCCGTCCTTGAGATAGGGCAGCGACGGCAGCCAGCCATCACCCTTGGTCCCCACCAGGCGCAGCATCCGGGGCTTCAGTGCACCAATCCAGATGGGCACGTCGTGCGCCGGGGCGGGGCCGCGGCGGGCGCCGACCACCTGGTAGTGCTCGCCGTCATGGCGGACCATGCCGCGAGTCCGGGTATCGGTGAGCTGGCGGATCACGTCGATCGCTTCGCTCAGCGCATCAACCGACTCCGCGGGGGTCAACCGGTCCACGTTCATGGTGGTGATGGCGTCCCAGAAGCCCCCGGCCCCGAGCCCGAGCGCGAGCCGCCCTCCGGAGAGCCGATCGAGGCTGGCCGCTTGGCGAGCGAGCATCGCCGGGTTGCGCATCGGAGAGTTCAGCACATTGCCGGCCACCGTGATCCGCTCGGTCGCCGCGGCCACCCACGACAGCAAGGTCCAGGTTTCCAGGAAGTCGACGTTGTACGGATGGTCCTGGAAGGTCACCAAGTCCAGACCCGCGCGCTCGGAGGCCTGGGCCAGCATCACCGGAACCTCCGGTTGACTCGCCTGCGGAGTGATGAAGCTTCCGAAGGTCAGGTCGTGTCCGTAGTCAGCCATCGTTCGCCAATCTTTCGTCTATGTAGCAGATGATATCCATGACAACTAATCTGCTACACAGACTATTCCGCTAAGATGGCGATGTGAGCAAATCGGGTGAGCAACGAACACACCAGGTGGAGGTCGAACCCTCGCCGCTGGGCTGGGCACTATCGACGTTGGCGCGCCAATGGCGCACGCGGGTGCAGAGTGCCGCAGGGGACCTGCCGCACGCGAGTCGCGGCTACCAAGTGCTGCGGGAGGTGGTGGACAATCCGCCGCGCAGTCAGGCCGAGCTGGCCGCTCGGCTGGGTATCGACCGGACGGTGATGACGTATCTGATCGACGACTGTGTTGCCGCGGGCTTACTGCAACGTGAGCCCGACCCGGCTGACCGCCGGGCACGGCGGATTGTGGCCTCGGAGGCCGGGCTCAAGCGACTCGACGAACTACACGCTGCGGTGGCCGATGCCGAGGATGAACTCCTCGCGGGCATCGAACCGACCGAGCGTGCAGCCTTCTTGAAGCTCCTAGAACGCGTTGCGAGTCCGCTCATTCACGACGAGCAGCGGTGCGCCGAAGCTGCCACCAATATGACTGACTAATCCTCGCCGAGCAGCGCGGGCCTTAGAATCCCGGTTGGCGCATGGTCGAGGCCATCAGAGCGCCCCGCGATGCACCGATCTTGTTCAGCATCGCGGTCTCCTCTTCACGCGCCCGGATCCCATCGTGGCCCGAGTGCAGGTCGTTGCGAGCGAACGCCAACTTGGTGGAGGCCAACTGGAATTCCTTCATCGACTTGGCACCGTTCGGCCCGCCGGCGTTCTTAGCCCACGCACGGGCCCGACGGCGATCGCGCATCGAGGTCAGCATCTCCACTTCATGCGGCGCGAACCAGCCGAAGGGCATGTACTCGCTCAACCGCGCGCGGATGACCTTGATCTCTTGGCGGTGCAACCATGCGATCAGGATGAACAGCAGCAGGGTCGGGATCCAGTTCAGCAGAACGAACTGCAATGCCAGCCCGGCCAGCGGCGAAGACTGCGACATTCCGACAGTGGCGCCGAGGTTCCACATCATGTGCGCAAACACCGCCACGACGTAGCCGATCGGCAGCGCCCATACCCACCCAAACTTCTTGTGGCGCGACCATCCCAGCGCTAGGCCCATGGCAGCGGTGTAGAGCAGGTGACCGAAGGGCGAAAGTAGTCCGCGCATAGTCAGCGTCGCGAGCACAGATGGGGACTGCAAAAAGTACAAAATGTTCTCGGTGAAGGCGAACCCGGCGGCAATAACGAAGGCATACACCACCCCGTCGACCGCACTGTTGAAGTGGCGGCGGCGCACCAGGAACAGCAGCAGAAGCCCGGCGCCCTTCCAGAACTCTTCAATGAAAGGGGCACCGAAGACCGGCGGCCCGCCTTCCGGCCCAAAGTTCACCAGCCCCATGGAGGAGAAGACGTTGTACAGAGCCATTCCGAACGGCTCATTCATAAACATCGAAGGCACGGTGCTGGCCCCGGCTCCCCAGAGGAAGGCGATGAGCAGCATCATGCGCGGCTCAGGTTCCCAACGGTCTACCCACAGCACGGCGGTAAGGACGATGGCCAGCGGAATGAGCGCCAGAACCGTCATCATCAGGGTGGTGCCGACCCCGACGTTAACAACGAAGTACAGAAACATCCCGGCGGTGAGCAGGCTGGTCCCGATGATGGCCAGAATTTCAAACAGCAGCCGCCGATTGCGCGGCTGCGGCGGCGGGAATCCCGCCTGCGGAAAGGACTGCTGCCCCTGTGGCGGGCCTTGCACCTGCGGCGGTGCTGGCTGCTGTTGTCCTGGGTAATAGTTTTGTTGCGGCGGATGGCCATAAGGGGCAGAACTTGTCATGGCAGACGACGCTAGCGATTGCTGCCTAACGGTGTCTAGCAAACATGACGTAAACGATGGTGCAGAACTACCCACTCATTCGCGCACGGGTGCTCAGCTCGGTCACTGCTCGACGTGAGCCATCCCCCTCGACACCCAAGCGAAAGACAGGTTCGAGCAATTGGTAGAGCCTGCCGCGGCGCACCAGGCGACCATCGGGATCTGGATACGCCGCAGCCACCGGGGCCATCAACCCACCATCGAATTCATCCGGGAATCGGGCGAAATCGAAGGCCTTGTCGCCAATATGGCTGTCGCCAAAATCGATCACGGCGGTGAGCGCACCGCCAGCATCAGTGAACCAGTGATCGGCGCGGAAGTCGCCGTGTACCAGTGCGGGCTGGATCGGATCCGAGGCGATCTCATCGACAGCGGCTAATGCCCACGCGAGGGTGACTGGATCGAGTAACCGCTCCCCCTCACGCAGCGCAGTCCTTATCGCACCGACGTGATCGTGCACGGGCACGCCTAACTCGGCAGCGCTCTCGATTGGCACCTGGTGCAAAGCGCGTAAGAAAGCTGTGAGTTGCGGCACGAGACTGGCCGGCGGGTCCGCGAAAGACGAGACGGGCACCCCGCCCACCCGGCGTCCGATGATCGCGACGACGCCGCTATTGGCCTCATCGGCAATCGCCGTCGGCTCGGTCACCACACCCAGCCCGCGGTCTGCGAGGCTGCGCAGCAAGGGAACTTCGAATCCGCGGCCACCGCGCCACTGCCACGGCTGCGGGTAGTCCCGGTTCACTCGAACGATCCAATCGCCGGTTGGATCGGGAACCGCGAATGCGACAGTGCTGATTCCCGAGGCGAGCATAGAAGCCGGCCTTCACCGTCGACAGAACGATTGGGCTCTTAACCGCGACCCACCATCTACTCGCCCCGGCCCAACTCCCTGGCCACGTGCGCAATCGGGCGACAGGCATCAATCACCAGCGGCGCGGCCTGCGAAGGGTGAGCTGGCATCACAGCGGGACCGATGGTGGGTGTATTGCCGCCGCCGTGCTCTGGAGCCTGCCGGCGGGGCACCACGTATGTGTGGTGCCCCACCGGAGTTTGCACAGAGCGTTCTTTGGGACTAGCCCATCAGAGTTTGGGTCCTGCGGTTCTGACGGTGCAGTGCGACTCCGGCTAGGAGCAGCGCTGACGCTAGTGCGGCGAGGGCAGCCATGTCGACACCAGTACCTGGGAGCGAAGGCCCACTGGGAGTGTCTACCGGGATCTCGATGGTCGAGGGCGGGACCGGCGGCAACTCGGTGCCAGGAGGAGGCGTGCCTTCAGCAGTCGCGGTGTTCTCAAGAACACCAGCATCGACATCAGCCTGAGTCACCGTGTACGCAGCGGTAAACGTCGCCGACTCACCCGGAGCCAACGTCACAAGCTCGGGATCAAAGGCGCCTAGTTCACCGGTACCCGAGAACGCCGTCTCCACCGGAGCAACATCCTCAACAGTCACATTGCCCGTGTTCGTCACCACGAAGGAATAAACAATCTCCTGACCAGCTTCAGTGATCAACTCGGTATCAGCTGATTTGACTACGTCCAGACTTGGTTCGCGTTCTGGGCCTGGGATCAGGACCTCGCTATCTGGCGGAGGAGTCAATTCAGTGCCAGGAGGAGGAGTTCCCTCAGCAGTCGCCGAGTTCTGCACCTGACCCGCATCAATATCCGCTTGCACCAGGACATAGGGAGCAGTGAACGTCTGAGATTCACCCGGAGCCAACGTCACTGGACCAGGAGCGATCTCACCCAACTCACCAGCACCAGAGAACTCCGTCTCCACCGGAGCAACATTCTCAATAGTCACGTTGCCGGTGTTGGTCACCACGAAGGAATAAACAATCTCCTGACCAGCTTCGGTGTATTCCTCCACGTCCACGGACTTGACGATCTCCAATTCAGGAGTCCGTTCACCCGGGATCTCGACTTCACTCGGAGGCGGAGGCGAAAGCTCAGTGCCAGGAGGAGGTGTGCCCTCAGCAGTCGCCGAGTTCTGCACCTGACCCGCGTCAATGTCGGCTTGCACCAGCACGTACGCGGCAGTGAACGTCTGGGATTCACCCGGAGCC
>JBMDWZ010000173.1:0-18611 GCA_048594865.1 Beutenbergiaceae bacterium | reverse complement strand
CCGGCTCCTTGTTGCCGCCTCTCGATGAGCAGGAAATCACCGAGGCGACCAGCCGGTTGGTGCAGGAACCAGGCCTGCGCGCTCAGATGTGGGAGGCCGGGCGTCGTGCCGTCCTTCCGCGCTCGTGGTCCGCCATCGGTGACCAGATCTTGGGCCACTACCGGCAAGCCATCGAGGCCAGTGCCACCCTCCCAGTCGCGGCACCTGCACCAGCGCTCGTCTGAGTCAGTGCCTAGACACAGCCGTCAGCATCCACGGCAGCAGTCGATCGACACAGCGAAACGGCGTCACCCGGATTAGGTGACGCCGTTTCGTGCTCTAGTCCGGAGTAACTCCGGAGCAGAGAGGAAGTTACAGAGCTGCGACCTGCTGGGCCAAAGCCGACTTGCGGTTCGCTGCCTGGTTGGCGTGAATGACGCCTTTGCTGGCTGCCTTGTCCAGCTTGCGAGAAGCGGACTTCAGCGCGCCGGAGGCAGCTTCCTTGTCGCCGGAGGCGATGGCTTCGCGAACGCGACGCACGTGCGTGCGCAGTTCGGACTTCACAGCCTTGTTGCGCAGTCGGGCCTTTTCGTTGGTGCCGATGCGCTTGATCTGGGACTTAATGTTTGCCACGTTATGACTCTCTAGTGTTTCGCTCGCGCGATCTCATCTGGTCGGTGAGGGCGATTCGCAGGTACGGACGAAAGGCGTGGGGATGCCCGTGACGTACCAGCGTGTGAACTTCCGCTTTCACTTCGCATCAGCATGGATGGAGCGCCAACGGCGTGTTCGACTGGTCAATGCTAGCGCATTTCGCCTGTTCTTCGGCCGAAGGTGGGGTGTGCGGTGTCTCACCACCATCGCGGGCGGCGGGCGAGTTAACCGTCAGTCGGTTTCGGTCCGCAGGATCTCACCGGATGCGACGTCCACGTAGACCTCGACTCCATCGGTGAAGGAGACCTCCCAGGCAAATCCATCACCCTCGGCATCCAGCGCCACGTCATCGACCATCGCTTGACTCTCGGCGACCGCGGTCTCGATGGCATCGGAGATGGTGATGTCGGCTGCCTGCAGCGCTTCCAGGTCTTCGGCGTCGACGGTTCCATCGGTCTCGGTGCCGTTGACGGTGGTGCCCTCGGCGTCGATCCTGAGCGTCACTTCCTCATCGTCTGAGGTTGCGACGGTCACCTCCCACTGCGAATCATCCTGTTCTACCTCGAAGGCCGTGCCCCCGCTCTCCTCCTGTGCCAAGGAGATGGCGTCTAGCAGGCCGGAGTGACCGGTGTCTTCGGCCGGGGTGGAGTCGCCGGTAGAGCCTTCGTTCTCGTCGTCGTCGAGGTCGTCTTCATCGACGTCGTCAGGGTCGTCCTCGCGGCGGTCTTCGGAGTCGTCAGCGTCGTCGTCATCGGGATCGTCGTCGCTCTGATCGTCGGACTCTTGGGAGGTGCGCTCGCCCTCACCGTTGTCATCGGAATCGTCGGAGTCGGAGCAAGCGCCGAGTACCAGAGCGCTGGCGGCGATGACGGCGAGAGCGCCACGGTTAAAACGTCGGTTGTTCATGTGCTCACAATGCACCTGGGCGCGGGGGATGGCATCCCCAGCGACGAAACTCTCACCGATCTCTCACGGCAGTTTCATCTAGCGATTTCATCTGGTGAACCGCACGGGTCCTGCAACAGTGGCTCAAAGGCCAGGTCGGCGGCGCCGATGTGGATCCGCGAGGAGCCCAAGGTCCCCCGGCGAATCTGGACTTCAGCCAGTGGCTCCATCAGGACCCCTCGCACCGAAGACGTGAACCCCTCGGGGTCCAAGTCGAACAGGGTGCCCAGGAATCCGCCAAGAATGACCAGTTCGGGGGTGAAGGCATTGACCGCATTGCGGACCCCGTTGACCAGATGGTTTCGCTGGCGCTGAACTTCCGCACCGGTCTTGCCTCGGGCGTCGGTGAGCACCCGCGGTAGGTCGCTTGCCTTGACGGTGGGAGAGTCCAAGGTCTGCAGGATGCGGGCGTAACTGACCTCTGCTTCCAGGCACCCGGTTGCGCCGCACCGGCAGGGTTCGCCGTTCGGATCCACCAGGACGTGTCCGAGCTCGGGTAGGTAGCCCGGGTCATCGGGGTTCGGTACGGGTCCGAGCTGAACCCCGGAGCCGATGCCGCCGCTCCCGCCGTGCAGGTACACGATTGAGCGCGACGTCCGCCCGGCCCCGAAGATCGCCTCGGCATGTAAACCCAAGGCCGCATCATTGCGGACGAAGGCCGGCAGATCGGTGGCCTGGGCTAGCAGGTCGCTGATTGGGACCTCCCGCCACGGGATGTGCGGTGCGAGGTGCACGAACCCATCGTGGGTACGAACCAGTCCGGGAACGGCCACTCCGATCCCGACCAGGCCCTTGGCCATCCGCTTGGGTAACTGTTCCAGTACCCGCGCGGTGGCCCCAACGGTGTCCTGCGGTGTAGGGGCTTTGGGCATGTCACGACGTTCGAGGCGCCGCACGTTGCCGCCCATGCCCACCACGGCGAACTCGATTGCGTCGGTGTCGGGGTAGACGGTCAGCGCCGCAATGTTCTCAGAGGGGCTGATCATCGGGCTCGGCCGCCCCACGGCTCGGTCCGGGGCCGGGTCCCCGGCGCGCACGCGGCCGCAATCGATCAGCTCGGCGAGCAGGGCACCGACGGTTGAGCGATTCAAGCCGGTAGCGCGCGTCAGTTCGGCCCGGGAGATCGGTCCAGAGGTGTGCACCAGGCGAAAGAGCGCAGAGAGATTAAGGCGGCGAACCGGTGCGCTGCCGCTAGATGCGTGATGGATCACGGCGCCTCCGGTTCGCTGTCGTCACCCTGGCCTCAAGGTCTCGTTGTACCCTGATGATACCTGATAGGTTTGAGGCAACAACAAATTATCGGAAGGATCCGCAATGGCGCTCCCCACCCCCACGAAAGACGACAAGTTCTCCTTTGGTCTGTGGACCATCGGCTGGACCGGAGCCGACCCGTTCGGCGGCCCGACCCGCCCGGAGCTGGACGTCGTTGAAGCCGTCGAGAAGCTCGCCGAGTACGGCGCATACGGCCTCACGTTCCACGACAACGACCTGTACGCCTTCGGTGCTAGCGAGGCCGAGCGGACCAAGCAGATCGAGCGCCTGAAGCAGGCGCTGGCGGACACCGGAATCGAAGTTCCGATGGTCACCACCAACCTGTTCTCCGCCCCGGTGTTCAAGGACGGCGGATTCACCAACAACGACCGCGACGTGCGCCGCTACGCACTGCGCAAGGTCCTGCGCAACATCGACCTAGCAGCCGAGCTCGGCGCCGAGACCTTTGTGCTCTGGGGCGGTCGCGAGGGTGCGGAGTACGACGCCGCCAAGGACGTGCAGGCCGCGATGGCCCGCTACCGCGAGGGCATGAACACCCTGACCTCCTACGTCACCGACAAGGGCTACAACATGCGCTTCGCGCTGGAGCCCAAGCCGAACGAACCCCGCGGTGACATTCTGCTGCCCACGATCGGGCACGCGATGGCGTTCGTTGCCACCCTCGACCAGCCGGACCTGGTGGGCCTGAACCCCGAGGTGGGGCACGAGCAGATGGCCGGCCTGAACTTCACCGCTGGCATCGCTCAGGCGCTGGAGCACGGCAAGCTGTTCCACATCGACCTCAACGGCCAGCGCAGCATCAAGTACGACCAGGACTTGGTGTTCGCCCACGGCGACCTGCACAACGCCTTCTCGCTGGTGGACCTGCTGGAGCATGGTTCGCCCGACGGCGGCCAGACCTACACCGGTCCACGTCACTTCGACTACAAGCCCTCTCGCACCGAGGACTACGACGGCGTGTGGGAATCGGTTCGCGCGAACATGGCCAACTACCTGCTGCTCAAGGAACGCGCTCAGGCGTTCCGTGCCGACCCGGCCGTGGTCGAGGCACTAGAAGCGGCCAAGGTGGCCGAGCTCAGCGCGCCGACCCTGGCCGACGGCGAGACCTACACCGACCTGCTCTCCGACGCCTCGGCATGGGAAGACTTCGACGCCGATGCCTACTTCGGTGGCAAGGGTGCCGGTTTCGTTCGACTGCAGCAGCTAGCAACCGAGCACCTGCTCGGAGCCCACTAAGGCGGAGTAAATGTCACAACTCGTTGCGGGGGTGGACTCCTCCACTCAGTCATGCAAGGTCGTCATCCGGAACATCGACACCGGCGAAACTGTTCGCCAAGGCCGTGCCGCTCACCCCGAGGGCACATCGGTTGACCCCGAGGCCTGGTGGAGCGCACTGCTCGAAGCGGTCGCCGACGCCGGTGGTCTGGATGATGTTGAGGCGATCTCCGTGGGTGCTCAACAGCACGGCATGGTCGCCTTAGATGCCGATGGGCAGGTGATCCGGGATGCATTGCTGTGGAATGACACCCGCAGCGCCGGTGCCGCGGCAGACCTGAGAGACGAAGTGGGCGCGGAGGAGTTCGCCACCCGCACCGGGGTTGTGCCAGTGGCCTCGTTCACCATCACCAAGTTGCGGTGGATGACCGACGCCGAGCCAGACAATGCCGCCAAGGTCGCCGCCGTAGCGCTGCCGCACGATTGGCTCACCTGGCGTCTTCGAGGTTTCGGGCCGCAGCGCCCGGAGCTAAATGAACTGACCACCGACCACTCCGACGCCTCGGGTACCGGCTACGTCGCACCCGACGGAACCTACGACGTCGACCTGCTCTCGACCGCACTTCGGCGCGACGCCTCCGATGTGGTGCTGCCCAGAATCGCCGCGGCCGGCGAGTCAGTGGGGCAGACGGCGCAGCATCCCGGCATCCCCGCCGGGTTGAGCGTCGGAGTCGGCTGCGGGGACAACGCAGGATCCGCGCTCGGCCTCGGCGCACAGTTGGGCGACGTGATCGCCTCGATCGGCACCTCCGGAGTGGTGTGCGCCATCTCCGAGGTGGTGCCCCACGATCCGAGCGGTACCGTCGCCGGCTTCGCCGATGGCGCGGGTGCGTACCTGCCGTTGATCGCGACCCTGAACGCGGCCCGGGTGCTGGACGCCATTGCGCGGCTGTTGGACGTGGATCACGAGGGCCTCGGCGAGCTCGCACTCAGTGCCCCGCCAGGATCCAAGGGTTTGGTGCTGCGGCCCTACTTCGAAGGCGAACGCACCCCGAACCTCCCCGACGCCACCGCCACCCTGTTCGGGATGACGCTGGACTCCACCAGCCGGCCGTGTCTGGCGCGCGCCGCGGTGGAGGGGCTGCTGTGCGGCCTTGCCGACGGGATCGACGCCGTTCGCGACCAAGGCGTGCAGGTGCAGCGGGTGATGCTCATCGGCGGTGCGGCGCTGAACCCGGCGGTGCAGACCGTGGCTGCCCAGGTTCTGGGCGTCCCGGTGAGCGTCCCGGAGCCGGGGCAGTACGTGGCCGCCGGTGCTGCGGTGCAGGCTGCCTGGGCGCTGACCGGGACCCGCCCGCAGTGGACCGTGCAAGCGAGTGAGATCACCGACGTGGATGCCGAACCGGTGATCCGCGAGCAGTACACGGCCACCCCAGCTGACCCGCGCTAGGTGTTAGGGCCCGCACTTTGACACGCGCCGGATACACGAAGGCACTACCGTCGTAAACATGGCGGATCTGTTTGAGGGGTACCCCGAAGGCGCGGCGTGGGACGAGATGATCGAACCCGAACACGCGGTTCGGGGCCCCTATTCCCACGTACACAGCACCATGAGCGACCTGGACGCCGCGGAACTGCGGCGTCGTGCCGACGCGTTGGCCCGGTCCTACCTCAACCAGGGTGTGACCTTCGACGTCGGCGGTGTCGAGCGGCCATTTCCGCTCGATGCCGTACCGCGAGTGATCGACGGCGAAGAGTGGAACGCTCTAGCGCCCGGTATCGCACAGCGCGTCAAGGCCCTGGAGGCGCTCCTGGACGACGTTTACGGCGATCAACGCGCGGTGAGCGACGGCGTCATCCCACGGAAGTTGATCGTGTCCTCGGCGCACTTCCACCGTGCCGCACGCGGCATTCACCCTCCCAATGGGGTGCGCGTGCACGTCTCGGGAATCGACGTCATCCGCGATTCTGCGGTGGGTTGGCGGGTGCTGGAGGACAACGCCCGGGTGCCCTCGGGGGTCAGCTACGTGCTGTCTAACCGGCGCGCCATGACCCAGTCCTTCCCGGAGATGTTCGCGCGGATGCGGATCCAGCCGGTTGCGGACTACCCGCGGCGCCTGCTGCAGGCGCTGAGCGCGTCGGCGCCCGCCGGCGTCGATGACCCGGTTGTGGTGGTGCTGACGCCCGGGGTGTACAACAGCGCCTACTTTGAGCACGCCATGCTCGCCCGGCTGATGGGCGTGGAGCTCGTCGAAGGACGCGACCTGTTCTGCGCCGGGGACAAGGTGTACATGCGCACCACCGCCGGGCGTCGGCGCGTGGACGTCATCTACCGGCGCATCGACGATGACTTTGTGGACCCAGTCGCTTTCCGACCCGATTCGATGCTCGGCTGCCCCGGACTGATCAACGCCGCTCGGGCCGGATCGGTGACGATCGCCAACGCAGTGGGTAACGGGGTTGCCGATGACAAACTCGTCTACACCTATATGCCAGACCTGATCCGGTACTACCTCGGCGAAGAGCCGTTGTTGGCCAACGTCGACACCTGGCGGCTGGAGGAGCCGGACTCCCTGGCCGAGGTGCTCGACCGCCTCGACGAACTCGTGGTCAAGCCCGTGGATGGCTCCGGGGGTAAGGGCATCATCATCGGCCCGGCGGCCGAGCCCGCCGAGCTCGACGCCGCCCGCCGCCGGTTGCGCGCCGATCCGCGCGGATGGATCGCTCAGCCCGTGGTGCAACTATCGACGGTGCCCACCCTCGCCGAAGACTCGCTACGGCCGCGGCACGTGGACCTCCGTCCATTCGCAGTGAACGACGGCGACGACGTGTGGGTGCTGCCCGGTGGCCTGACCAGGGTGGCCCTGCAGGAGGGCCAACTCGTGGTCAACTCCTCCCAGGGCGGTGGCTCGAAGGACACCTGGGTGCTCGGAGAGCAGCGGCCGATGGCGCGCACCTCCGACCTGCCCACCTGGCGCGCCTCGCAGGCAGCGCCAGTCACCGGGGTCAGTCCGGACACCAACCCCACCGACTCGGTGTTGACCGAGCAGGCGCAGCAGCAACAACAGGTGCAGCAACACTCATCTCCCAGCGGCTCTGAGGCCGGCGATGAGGTGGTGCGCTGATGCTGTCCCGCATCGCTGAATCCCTGTTCTGGATCGGGCGCTACGTGGAGCGCGCCGACGCGACCTCCCGGATCGTGGACTCCCACCTTCAGCACCTCCTGGAAGACCCGTGGATCGATGAGGACGTCGCCTGCCGCTCACTGCTGGCGGTCATGGGTGTGGAGCCTCAAACCGAGGTCGTGGACCGCGGTGAGGTGCTGCGAATCCTGGCCTTCGAGCCCACTTCTCAAGGCTCCTGTGCAGGGGCCCTGACGGCGGCTCGGGAGAACGCCCGGCGGGCGCGTGACTCGCTGTCCTCGGAATTGTGGGAATGCCTGAACTCCACCTGGAACGCTCTGCCGCAGGTGGTCGGAGGGTCTTCGGCGCACCAGTTCTTCGCTTGGGTCCGGGAGCGTGCCGCGATCGTGGGCGGTATTACCGATGCGGTGACCCGCCGCGATGAAACCTTCCAGTTCTTCCTCCTTGGGCGCAGCATCGAACGCGCCGACATGACCGCCCGGCTCATCGCCACCAGGGCAATCGCCGGATCCGCTGGCCCAGGGTGGGCAACCCTGTTGCGTTCCTGCGGTGCTTATGAAGTGTTCTTGCGGACCTACCGAGGCCGCGATTCGGACTCCCTTGCGGCGGAGTTCCTGCTGCTGGACCGGCTCTTCCCGCGCTCGGTGCTGCACTCCCTGGAGATGGCCGAGCGGTGCCTAGCGCGGTTAGATACCAGCGAGGACTACAACCGCACCGACTATGACGCACGCCGGTCCCTGGGCCGGGTTCGCTCCGACCTGGAATTCCAACCGCTGCTGTCCCTGCTGCACAACTTGCCCGAAGAAATGCAACGCGTGCAGCGCGGCTGCTCGGAGGCCAGTGACGCGATCCGGATGAAGTTCTTCCCTTCAGCGACCGACGATGAGTGGATTGGAGGCCGGCTATGAGCCCATTCGATGAG
Source organism: Beutenbergiaceae bacterium (assembly GCA_048594865.1). Classification (GTDB taxonomy): domain Bacteria; phylum Actinomycetota; class Actinomycetes; order Actinomycetales; family Beutenbergiaceae; genus CALKWS01. The sequence goes on along the minus strand of JBMDWZ010000173.1, from coordinate 10,481 downwards.
GTGACCACCCGGACTGCTCCGCGCACCCTGGCGATCGAACACCGCACCACGATCACCTACGAGCGCCCCGTCAGCGCCTCATACAACGAGGCGCGGATGCGCCCGATGACCGTCCCCGGGCAGACCGTTGTGGAGTCCCGCATCGAGGCCAGCCCGTGCACCTACCGCACCGAGTATCGGGACTATTGGGGCACCTCGGTGCTGAGCTTTGAGGCGCTCACCCCGCACACCGAACTCGATGTGGTGGCCTTCGCCAGGGTGGAGGTCAGCCCGGCCGCTTCCGGCGGCCAAGGCCCTGGATGGGATGTGCTGGCCAGCGCCGACATCACCGACCGGATGACCGAATTCCTCAGCGTTACGCCCACCACCGAGATTCCCGAGGATCTGCAGGATTTGGCGCTCTCGGTGGCTGCCGATGCCGATCCGCATGCGGCCGCGCAAGCGGTCTGCCTGGCGCTGCGCGAACAGATGGAATACCAAAGCGGGGTCACCGGGGTGCACACCCGGGCCGCCGAGGCCTGGAAGGAACGCCAGGGGGTGTGCCAGGACCTGGCGCACCTGGCCTCCGGGGCGCTTCGCCATCTGGGCATCCCCACCCGTTACGTTTCGGGCTACCTGCACCCAGCAGCGCAGGACGCGCAGATCGGCGCGCCGGTCAGCGCCGAATCACACGCCTGGGTGGAGTTCTGGCACGGGGATTGGTACGGCTTTGACCCCACCAACTCCACCCCTGCCGATCAGCATCACGTGATCGTGGCCCGGGGTCGGGAGTACAACGACGTGGCACCGATGCGCGGCGTGGTCTCCGGCGGGGGATCCTCGAGCCAAGAAGTGAGCGTGCAGATCACCCTCGAACGCTGAGGCAGCGGGCTAGGGCGCACGGACTTACTGGGTGAGCAGCACCAGACCCAGAATGATCGTGCTCAGCACGCCGATCGGAAGCACGATGAGCGTGGCGATCAACGACAGCACCGTGATCCGCAGGTCGTCTTTCAGGTATGGCGCGGCAACCGGGCCACCGGCCGCCGTGAGCAACGCCCGCTGGCCTTGCTCCACCTTGGCCAGCACGCGCCCGACGGGGGAGAGCCTGCCGATGCTGAACACGCGCGTGACCCGGCCACCTGCACCACGGGTGGATCCCGGTGCCCGGGATTCGGTGACGGCGTCGAACAGGGACCGGACGTCGTCCTCGCCGGGCTTGCCCCGCATGTCCTCCTGAACTCGCGTGGTGAGGTCTGCGGGTTCCAGGTCGGTGCTCTGTGACGGTCCGGGCAGCACCACCTGGTGTTCGGTGCCCAGATCGCTGGTGGTGCGCAACCACCGGCGGCCGCGCAGGGCCAGCAGTGCTGCGGGCAGGGCCAGCAGTGCCCAGGCGGCGATGAGGAAGATCGTCCAAAAGGTCGAGGTGGCGCCGGTGGCGATGGCGACCGTAATGAGGATGGCGAATGCGCCGAGCACACCCGCCACCAGGATCAACAGTGCAGTGATCGGGACCGCGAACAGTCGCCCAAGGCCCTGGGCCAAGGCTCCGAGGTTGTTCTGTAGCGAACTCATACCCTTGATCTCTCCTCCGTGGCCGCCGCTCGCACAACCGCCGAGCCTGAACGTGGGACCATAGGCCTAGACCCACCTGCAACCGAAAGTTTTCTTCGTGCCCATTGTCACCCCCGATGCCGCCAAGCGCATCCAACCTTCGGCGACCCCTGCGGAGTTGCTGCGCAACTTCTGCATCATCGCCCACATCGACCACGGCAAGTCCACCCTGGCCGACCGGATGCTGCAGAAGACCGGAGTTGTCGAAGAGCGCCTCATGCGGGCCCAGTACCTGGACCGGATGGACATCGAGCGCGAACGCGGGATCACGATCAAGTCCCAGGCCGTGCGGATGCCCTGGCAGGTGCAGGACCTGGGCTACGCGCTGAACATGATCGACACCCCCGGGCACGTGGACTTCTCCTATGAGGTCTCCCGGTCGTTGGCGGCGTGTGAGGGGGCGGTGTTGCTCGTAGACGCCGCGCAGGGCATCGAAGCCCAGACGTTGGCGAACCTGTACCTGGCGATGGAAAACGATCTGGCGATCATCCCGGTGCTGAACAAGATCGACCTGCCCGCGGCCCAGCCCGAGCGCTACGCCGAGGAACTCGCCGGGCTCATCGGCGGCGACCCCGATGATTGCCTGCGGGTATCGGGCAAGACCGGTGAGGGCGTTGAAGACCTTCTCGACAAGATCGTCGCTGAGGTTCCGGCGCCGGTCGGGGACGCCGATGCGCCCGCCCGGGCCATGATTTTCGACTCGGTCTACGACACCTACCGTGGCGTGGTCACATACGTTCGAGTGGTCGACGGCGAACTCAAGCCGCGTGAGCGGATCGAAATGATGTCCACCGGCGCCTCCCACGAACTCCAAGAGATCGGTGTGATTTCGCCCGAGCCCAAGGAATCCAAGGGACTGGGTGTGGGTGAGGTCGGCTACCTCATCACCGGCGTGAAGGACGTGCGCCAGTCCCGCGTGGGTGACACGGTCACCACCGCCCAGACTCCGGCCACCGAATCCCTCGGCGGTTATCAAGACCCGCGACCGATGGTGTTCTCCGGTCTGTATCCGATCGACGGCAGCGACTACCCAACCCTTCGCGACGCCCTAGACAAGCTCAAGCTCAACGACGCGGCACTGGTGTACGAGCCCGAGACATCGGTGGCGCTCGGCTTCGGATTCCGTTGCGGGTTCCTTGGCCTGTTGCACCTGGAGATCGTCCGTGAGCGCTTGGAGCGCGAGTTCGACCTGGACCTGATCTCCACCGCACCCAACGTCATCTACGACGTCACCATGGAAGACGGCACCGCCGTCAACGTGACCAACCCCAGCGAATTCCCGCACGGGAAGGTCAAGCACGTCACCGAACCGATCGTGAAGGCCACGGTGCTCACGCCCAGTGAGTTCGTGGGCGCGGTGATGGAGATCTGCCAGCAGCGCCGCGGCGTCATGGACGGCATGGACTACCTGTCTCCAGAGCGGGTGGAACTTCGCTACACGATGCCGTTGGGCGAAATCATCTTCGACTTCTTCGACCAGCTGAAGTCCCGCACCCGCGGCTACGCCTCGCTGGACTACGACATGGCCGGGGAGCAGGAGGCCGATTTGGTGAAGGTCGACATTTTGCTGCAGGGCGAGCAGGTCGATGCGTTCAGTGCGATCGTGCACCGCGACAAGGCTTACGCCTATGGGGTCATGATGACCGCGAAGTTGAAGGAGCTCATTCCCAGGCAACAGTTCGAGGTGCCGATCCAAGCCGCGATCGGCTCGCGGATCATCGCCCGGGAAACGGTCCGCGCGATCCGCAAGGACGTGCTGGCCAAGTGCTACGGCGGTGACATTTCCCGTAAGCGCAAACTCCTGGAGAAGCAGAAGGAGGGCAAGAAGCGGATGAAGAACATCGGCCGCGTAGAGGTCCCTCAGGAAGCGTTCGTGGCCGCACTCGCCTCCGACGGCGGTGGCCAGGAAACCAAGAAGTAGAGCGCCGCTTCAATGTCCGTGAAGCTCAGCTCGAGTGGTCGGGAGCACGCCTCGATCGCCCGGGAGCACAGCGCGGTGGCCCAGGAGCACAGCGCGATGGCCCAGGAGTACAGCTAGATGGCTCAGGACCTGAACCTGACGCCGAAACCCGCACCCGGATCGGCGCTTACCGGCACGGTGGAACCGCTCGCGCTTGAATCGACCGTCGCCGACGGTGCCGCGGCGCGCGATTTTGGGCTCTACGTCCACGTGCCTTTCTGTGCCGTGCGCTGCGGCTATTGCGACTTCAACACCTACACCGCCACCGAACTCGGCGGCGGGGCAAACCAAGCCGCATACGCCGACACCGCGATCACCGAGATGCGGCTGGCCGCAGCGCCGAGGGAGGCGGCCGGGCTTCCTGCGAGGGCCGTCAGCACGGTGTTCTTCGGCGGTGGCACGCCCACCCTGCTGCCGGCCTCGGACCTGGTGAAGTTGCTAGGCGCCATCGATGCCACCTGGGGTCTGGCGCCCGGGGCGGAAGTGACCACCGAGGCCAACCCCGACTCGGTGACCCCGGCCACCTTGGCCGAATTGGTCGACGGCGGGTTCACTCGGGTGTCTTTTGGGATGCAGTCCGCGGTCCCGCATGTGCTGGCAACCCTCGACCGGACCCACGATCCGCTCCGGGTTCCCGAGGCCGTGCAGTGGGCCAAGGATGCCGGCCTGTCGGTGTCCCTGGACCTCATCTACGGCACACCGGGAGAGTCGGCGGGGGACTGGGAGAGAAGCGTCCAGGAGGTCCTTCGTCTGCAGCCCGATCACGTCTCGGCCTATGCCCTGGTCATCGAACAAGGCACCAAAATGGCGGCCCAGGTGAAACGTGGCCAGCTTCCGATGCCGACCGACGACGACGAAGCGGACAAGTACGAGATGGTCGCCGGCATCCTGGAGCAGGCGGGCTATGACTGGTATGAGATCTCCAATTGGGCGCGCACCCCTGAGCAACGGTGCCGGCACAACGTCGCGTACTGGAACTCATCGGACTGGTGGGGCATCGGACCCGGTGCCCACAGCCACATCGGGGGAGTGCGGTGGTGGAACGTCAAGCACCCGCGCCCCTACGCCGCGGCCCTGGAATCCAACAGTTTGCCGATCGCTGGGCAGGAGACCCTGGACGCCGAGCAGCAAGCGACCGAACGTCTCATGCTGGGCATGCGGTTGCGAGACGGGATCGCCATCGACGATGCCCGACTGCTGACCGACTTGGCCGCCGAGGGACTCATTGCCGCAGACCGTGCGACCCTCGGCCAGTTGGTTTTGACCACCCGTGGCCGGCTGCTCGCCGATACCGTGCTGCACCGGCTGCTGGGGTAGTTCTACCCGCCCCGCGAGGCCCGAGAATCCGCGGTTGAGAAGTAGGCTTGAGATCTCATCGAGACCGCACCTACAGACCGGGGATTACACACATGCCGCAGCCGCCGTCCTACCAACGTGACGAGCAACGAGCCGTGGCCCCAAGTGCCCAGCAAGCGCCTGCCGAGGCTGCCGAAACGGTGAGTTACGGACCACCCCGGGAGCACCGTCCTACGGCATCGAGCGACTTCGAGCCCACTGACCCCTCAGCTGCCGCTACCGCGCAGCCGCCGACACGCCGATCTGATCCGCAGGCCCAGGAGGGCTGGGGAGAAGACGCCGTGCGAGGCAGTCGCAGCTTCTACTTCTTGCTGGACGTGATCGTCATTCTCGGGATCGCCATCTTCGGAGCGTTGCTGCTTTTCTAAGGGCTGCTCTTCTAGGGGCTGCCCTTTATTGAGTCGGCCTCGGCTATGCGTCGGGTGCGGTGACGAAATCCACGAGTTCCTCCACGCGCCCCAGGAGCGATGGCTCCAGGTCCTGATACGACCGCACCTGCCCGAGGATTCGCTTCCAGCCCTGAGCGATCTGGGCCTGGTTGGCGTGCGGCCAGCCGAGCGCCTGCAGCGATCCAACTTTGATGTCGGTCCCGCGGGGGACATCGGGCCACCGCTGCAGCCCCACCCGGGCAGGTTTCACGGCCTGCCACACATCCACATAGGGGTGTCCAAGCACCAGCACATGCTCGGGTCCGGCGACCCCCATCACCTCATCGGCCACCCGGGACTCCTTGGACCCCGGAACCAGGTGATCCACGAGCACCCCAATGCGCCGTCCGGGACCGGGGGAGAACTCACGGACCCGATCGAGAAGGTTATCCACGCCGTCGAGCATTTCCACCACCACCCCCTCGATCCGCAAGTCATCTCCCCAGACCTTTTCGACCAGTTCGGCGTCGTGGCGGCCTTCCACCCAGATGCGTGAACCGCGGGCGACCCGGGCGCGGGCACCGGGCACCGCGCGGGATCCCGAGGCTGTGCGCTGGGGCGTGGCGGCGGCCTTCGCCACGGGAGCCACAACCTGTACGGGCTTGCCGTCGATCCAGAAACCTGGGCCCAGCCGAAACGCCCGCTGCAAGCCGACCCGATCTTCTAGGACCACCACGTGCATGCCGCCGGACTTTTCCACCCGCACCACGGCGCCGGTGAAGCCAGATTCGGCATCCTCGATTACCAGGCCTACCTCGGCAGCGACTTTCGGCGCTTCGGGGCGTTTGGGCGCGGGGTTTGAAAGGACATCGGTGCCGTAACGATCATGTGAACTCACGCCGTGAGGCTACGCACACCCACTGCGCAACGGTGGGACCGACGCGTAGAATTAGCACTTTAGATGCCAGAGTGCTGATTCGATACGCGAGAGACGGGAGGTAGGCATGAGTTCGGAGCGTCAACTCGACGTGCTGCGCGCCATCGTCACCGACTACGTCCGCGACCGCGAACCGGTGGGGTCTCGCAACCTCGTGGATCGGCATAATCTCGGGGTTTCCCCGGCCACCATCCGCAATGACATGGCGGCGTTGGAGGACGGCGGCTACATCACCCAGCCGCACACCTCCGCGGGCCGGGTGCCCACCGATAAGGGCTACCGGCTGTTCGTAGACCAGATCGCTGCAATTAAGCCGATGTCTGGCGCCGAGCGGCGTGCGATCTCCGGGTTCCTGGATTCCGCCCTGGACCTCGATGAGGTCTTGGAGCGCTCGGTGCGCCTGCTCGCGCACCTGACTCATCAGGTCGCGGTGGTGCAGTATCCCTCGCTGCAACGTTCCACCCTGCGGCACGTGGAGATCGTGCCGGTGGCCCACAACCGGGTCATGGTCGTGGTGATCACCGATAACGGTCGGGTCGAGCAACGCGTGGTGGACGCCATGGGAGCACAGGATGCGCCCACGCTGGAGCAGCCAACCATCGACCTGCTCGACGGCGATGCCGCGGTGCTCGGCGAACTGCGGGCCCGTATCAACTCCGATGGCGTTGGCCTTGAGGTGCCCGCGCTGAGCGCCGCACTGGCCAACCTGGGCGAGCATTTCCAAGCCAGCGCCCAGAACCTGGTGCGGGCCGTGGTGGCCGCGGTGCTGGAACTGCTGGCCGAGAGCGCCGAGGACCGGATCGTGATGGCCGGCACGGCGAACCTGGCTCGCGCCGACTCCGACTTCACCAGAACCATTTCTCCGGTGCTCGAAGCACTCGAAGAGCAGGTGGTGTTGCTGCAGCTGCTGGGGGAGATGGCCGAAGACTCAGGAACCACGCCGTTGGCCGTGCGCATTGGCCACGAAACCTCCTATGAGAACCTCTCGGAGACCTCCGTCATCGCCGGGGGTTACGGTGGGGGAGCGAACCAACCCGTAGCCCAGCTAGGGGTGTTAGGACCAACTCGGATGGACTATCCGGGAACAATGTCCGCGGTCCGAGCCGTTGCTCGGTATATATCCCGAATCCTGTCCAACTGACCACGAGTCAAAGAAAGCGACCTGTGAGCGACTACTACGCCATCCTGGGTGTCGAACGTGATGCCTCAACCGAGGAGATCAAGCGCGCCTACCGAAAGTTGGCACGCAAGCACCACCCCGATGTTGCCGGGGAAGAGGAGGGTGCGAAGTTTAAGAACATCACCGCCGCCCACGACGTTCTGTCCAACCCTGCCAAGCGCCGTCAGTACGACGCCGGTGGCATGGGTCAAGGCATGCCCGGTGGCGGGGACTTCGGGTTCTCCGACATCTTCGACTTCTTCACCGCGGCCGCCGGCGGCGGTGGCTCGCGCGGACCAACCCCCCGCTCCCGGCGTGGGCAGGATGCCCTGCTGCGGGTGACGATCACCCTGGCCGAGGCCACCTTCGGTGCCACCAAGGAGATCGAGGTGGACACCGCCGTGGTCTGCCAGACCTGCAACGGCACCTGCTGCGCCCCCGGATCCGGGCCGCGCACCTGCGACCTGTGTGGCGGACGTGGATCGGTGCAGAAGGTGGCGCAGTCCTTCCTTGGCCAGGTGATGACCACCCAGGCGTGCGCCGCCTGCCACGGCTTCGGTTCGATCATCGATGACCCGTGCCCCGAATGCTCCGGTGAGGGCCGGGTTCGGTCGCGGCGCACCATCACCGTGAACATCCCGGCCGGTGTGGACGATGGCACCAGGATCAAAATGACCGGCCAGGGGGAGACCGGACCCGGCGGCGGGCCCGCGGGCGACCTGTACATCGAGATCCGGGAAAAGGCCGATTCGACTTTGACCCGCCGCGGGGATGACCTGCACTGCACCGTGGAAGTTCCGATGACCGCGGCGGCCCTGGGCACCGTGTTGAGCATCGAAACCCTCGATGGTGAGCAGGAAGTCGACCTGCGCGCCGGCACTCAGCCCGAAGAGGTCATCACCCTTCGCGGACTGGGCGTGGGCCACCTGAACCGTGGTGGCCGCGGAGACCTGCACGTGCACGTGTCGGTCAAGGTGCCCACCGGTCTGGATGAGGACCAGGAGGCGCTCCTTCGCGACCTTGCTTCCAAACGCGGTGAGGAGCGCCCAACGGGCCGACTCGCAGTCGCTGGAAGCGGAATGTTCTCCAGGCTTCGGGACAAGTTCTCCGGACGCTGAGGCGATTGCCAACACTGGCGGCCCACGGCTAGGTAGATACCGTGGGGTGATGTCTCCAGCTGCTCTGGACCCTCGATGACCGCGCCAACGGTGATTCTCCCGCCGTGGTACCGCCGATGCTCGGGCGCGGCGGGCGCGAACGAGTCCCAAGCGGGCTCCACTGCTCCCACAGCCGTCCTCGATCACCGGTCGACGGCGATCGCCGGGTTGGTCGATGAGGTGCTGGCCGCCCTTGGCTACTCCGGCGGCGCGTCGGCGCACCAGCTCGCGCTGCTCGAGCACTGGGGATCGCGACGATGCATTCGACGTGCTCGGGCAGGCGCTGTGCGCGCCCACGCGCATGCTGGCAGACCCGGTTTTGCGCCGCTGGCGGGCCTAACGCGGTGGCCGGCTGAACCGGCCCCGCGGGAACCTGCGCACAGAGACCAAATTGTGACCTAACAGTTGGTAACTCCCCATTGTGAGACGCGGCGTCTCGTGGTTACCTTTGCGAAAGTGCGCGATTGGCGCGCGCTTATTTCACTTCGGGGATAGCCATGGCTTCTGCACGCCTAAATCAAACACGTACCACTAAGGCTCGCGCCATTCTTGCCGGAGGACTCGTCCTCGGCGTTGGCGCGGCCGTCACATTGGCCGCCTGGACGGACGACGAATTCGCTAACGGCATCTTTAGCGCCGGCACGTTCGTTTTTCAGGGATCGGCGGATGGCTCGGACTTTTCCGATAACATCACGGCGCCCGGCCAGTCCATTTCCTTCGAGGTCAATCCGGGCACTTTGAGCCCGGGTGCCTCGGTTTCCGGTGCCTACACGGTCATCGTCGACGAAAGCTCCACCAACGCCGCAACGGTGGCCTTGAGCGACGATCAATCGACGGCAGTCGCCGGCCTGACCTACAGTGTGGTCGAAACCGACGGGCACGGCTGCGGCGCCGACGCCATCGGCGACACTCTCGTCAGTGACGCCGCCCTCGGGAGCGGCGCGAGTGCGCTGTCGTTGGGAACCTTTGAGATCGGCGAGCCCCGAAGTTTCTGCTTCACGGTCACTGCCGATGACGCACTGGTACAGGGCTCGGACGGCCGGGGCGTCTGGCAGTTCAGCGCCACCACCGACTGAACATGGGGCGCCATTCACCGGCGCCGGGGCTGGGGCGCACGATCACATCCTCTCCTTCCGCTCGGGGCCGTCGTCTTCGCTTCTTGCGATTACGCGCGGCCCTGGCGGGGGCATTGGTGCTGGGTGTTGGGGGCGCAGCAACTTTGGCTGCCTGGACCGACAATGAGTATGCAAGCGGTTCCTTTACCGCTGGAAGTTTTGGGATTGTTGGATCGGTGAACGGTTCGGCTTTCTCCGAACACCCGAACGCAGCCGGTGCTGCCGTTCTGACGTTTCCGGCGAATACCGCTAGCCAATTACGGCCCGGGGACACCGTGTTTACGATGTTTAGCGTCCGCACGACTTCTTCCAGCCTTTCCGGGCGGGGACAATTCACCGCAGCGAACACGAACAGTGCGGGCCTCGGAGCGCACCTGACGTATGGGGTACGGCAGGTCAGTGGCACCACGTGTAACCAGTCCACCTACAGCGCGGGCAGCGTGGTGGTCGCCGACAACTCAGCCTTGACCGTCGGCAGCACCACGTGGCAGGCCTTGCAGGCCGCTGGCGCCAACCAGGCGAACTACTGCCTGCGGGTGGCCCTGCCGTCCGGGGTGCCCAATTCCGCCCAAGGCCTGTCGCTGAACGCCCAGTGGATCGTGCAAGCGACCACCGAACAGGGCTGAGACTGCGATGTCGAGCAGTTCGGCCGTGACCGAGTCCGGTGGCCATGCGCCAACCACCGACCGCAGCGTCGCAGACGACCAACCCCGGCATAGCCCAGGGCGCTGGCTGGCCTCGGCATTGTTGAACATCGCAGCGTTCGGCGGGGTGGTGTGCCTGGTGCTCGCGGCGTTGGCTTTCATCTTCGACATCAGTCTGATCATGTTCCGAAC
>JBMDWZ010000172.1:0-7252 GCA_048594865.1 Beutenbergiaceae bacterium | reverse complement strand
GGGGGGGGCGGTTTCGGCCCACCCCCCCCCCCCCCCCCCCCGCGCTCGCGGAGTGGGGTGTGAGGTGAGTGCGCCTCAGCTGGTGGTGGTGCGGGGGCGGAAGCTCGCCACCAGCGGGCACTCAAAGGGGTCGGCGTGACCCATGCCTACCCGGTTCAGGTACCGAATGACGATCCGGTAGGCCTGCAGCAGCCCGGTCTCGGTGTACTGCACGTCGTACTCGGCGCAGAACTCCATCACAATCAACCGCGCCTGGCGCAGGTTCACGCTGGGCATCCGCGGAAACAGGTGGTGCTCCACCTGGTAGTTCAGTCCGCCCATCGCCCACGCGATCGGCCAGCCGCCGCGGATGTTGCGGGAGGTGAGCACCTGGCGGCGAAGGAAGTCCACAGTCTCAGTCTTTTGGATCAGCGGCATGCCCTTATGGTTCGGGGCGAAGCTGGCGCCCATGTACACCCCGAAGACCACGAGCTGCACGGCCATAAACGCCAGGCCCAAACCGGGCCCCAGGGCCCAGATCACCAGGGCCGGGAAGCCCAAGAGCCGCACCGCGATGAACGCCGCTTCCAGCCCGCGGTTGCGCAGTTCCGGTGAGGTGATGATGGTGCGCACCGCGCTGTAGTGCAGGTTCAGCCCCTCCAAGGTGAGCATCGGGAAGAACAGCCACCCCTGGCGGCGGGTCACCCAGCCCATGATCCCGGAGCGTCCGGGTGCGTCATCGGGGTTGAACACCAGCGCCCCGGTTTTGATGTCACCATCCTTGCCGATGGTGTTGGGGTTGGCGTGGTGCTTGCCGTGCTTGACCGCCCACCACTCGTGGCTCAGGCCCACCACCATGTTGGCCATGAACTGCGAGAGCCGCTCGTTGCGCGTGCCAGTAGAGAAGACTTGCTGGTGCGCGGCGTCGTGGCCGAAGAACGCGGCTTGGGTGAACAGGATCCCGAACAAGGCCGCTACCGCCAACTGCCACGGGCTGGTGCCCAAGGTGAAGAGCAGAGTGAAGGCCCCGGCGAACCCGGCCAACAACACCAGCGCCCGACCGATGTACCAACCCGGCCTGCGATCCATCAGGCCAGCGGCCTTCACCCGGCGGGACAGTTCGAAGAAGTCGCGTTGCGGGTTGCGCTTGGGCGCCCGGGTCGCGTCGGCTGTTGCGGTCATACAGGGATCGTAAAAACCAGGTGTGCCCTGGCGCGTCACCCACGGGAGCCAACCTTGACCCCCTACCGGGGTAGGGGGCGGGAACTACTCGCCGTCAGGAAGCGGCAACTGGGCGCGCACGCGGAACCCGCCGGACGCCGTCGGGCGGGCACTAACCGTGCCACCCAGCGCCCGTGCACGTTCTTCGATTCCGGCTAACCCCAGACCTGATCCGGGCGCCGGCAGGTGGTCCTCGGTGGGGGCGGAGTTCGTCACTTGCACGGTCACGCCATCGCCGTCGGGCGATAGTTCGGTGGTGACTCGCACCGATGCCCCGGGCGCGTGCCGCAGCGCATTGCTCAGAGACTCTTGAACGATGCGGTAGGCGGCCTGCCCGACGGCGGCAGGTGCGTTGGCCCGCAAAGTACAGGTGATGTTCGCACCGGCCCCGCGTGCTGATTCCACGAGGTCGGGGATGTCATCAATGCCCAGCACCGGGGCGGTAGGCGCGTCCTCGTCGTTGCGCAGGATGCTCAGCAGGGAGCGCATTTCCGAGAGCGCCTGACGTGAGGACTTCGCGATGTCATCGAACTCCTGCTGAATGCTCGGGTCGATCCCGGGTTTGCGGTACTGCGCGGTGGTCGCCTGGACGTTGATCACCGACATGCTATGCGCCACCACATCGTGCAGTTCCCGAGCAATCCTGTTGCGTTCCTCCAGGTCACGGCGCCGCTGCACCTCCCGGACGCTGAGCTCTTCGGCCTCGCGGGTGCGCCGCTCGCGCTGGCGCCACTGCCGCCCAAGGATGCCCAGGGTGACCAGCACCGCCGAGAGCGCCACCTGCACCACACCGTTGGTAATCGAACCACGCGGCAGGTTTTCAAAGAGCAGCACCCACGCACCGGCGGTCAGCAGCGCCGTCGCCGTCCACGCGCCCACCGACCAGTACCACCGATGCCGAAGCGCCAGCACGCTGAGCACCAGGCAGTGGGTGAGCAGCGCTGGAATGGCCCACGGCCACGGCGCCTGCGTGGCCGCCGGGGAGGTAGCCACGATCGTGCCGACGGCAGCCAGGATAGACAGCCCAACACCGGCCTGCGCCCAGCGCATCGCCAGCACCGCCGATCCGCTGTGCACGAAGGCCAACACCATCGCCATGGCCACGTTGATGCCGTACAGCACCGCCAGCAACGGCCAATTCACCGCCAGCAGGATCAGGGCGATGAACGCGCACCCCATCCACCCCCAGGACCGGACCTGGCTCCTAGTGGAGGACCGGGCGTGGCCGGTTCGGCGGGTGGGGCTGAGCAGCGTCCCGGTGAGGAACGCGTCGAATCGGGCCAGCCCGTGGATCACCGTGGGTAGCGTCAGCAGGAAGGCCGCGCCGATCACCAGGCTGATCCCCGAATCCAGCAGGTAGGCGCCGCGTTCGGTGCTGGGCACCAACTCCGGTGCCATCATCGAGAGAAGTTGGCTCCAACTTGAGGCATCGAAGGGGACCAGGAGCGACCAAAGCCACCGGGTCACACCATCCAGTGCCACCGCCGACCACGCGATCGCCACGGTGAACGTGCCGATCCGCAACGGCAGTGCGATGACCGTTTCGAAAGCCAGATCGAACCAACGCCGCGGATCGGCCAACGGGCGCAGAAAGTTCACCAGCCCGGAACCCGATGGGCGGTAGTCGGGCGTCTGGACCTGCACGCCCCAGGACCGCAGGCGACGCCTGGAAATCTCGGCGAACTGGCCGGCGAGCAGCAAGGTCAGGGGCATCAGCAGAGCGCCAACCCACACCACCGCGGTGGCGATCGAGGCGACGGTCAAGGTCAGCAGCACCGCGAAGCTACCGACCGCGAGCGGCATGCCGGGCAGTACGTAGGCAAAGTCGCGCCGGAGCCGGCGCACCCGACGCTCGGGGCCACCGAGGGCGCCCGGCGCCCCGGGGCCGCTGGCGTCCCTGGACGTGCTGCGTTCACTCACACCGGTCACCGTATTCCCAAAACCTCACCTGGCGCGTCCCCCACAGGAGTTAATGGCGCAACATACTTCCGAGCGAATTCGCCGCCTGGTGTGCGCCGCATGGCGCGGGCGGCAGTACGTTATTCGAATGGCCCCCAGCCCCGAAATCCGCGTGCTCATCGTCGATGACCAGTCCATGATCCGCGCCGGGTTCGCCGCGCTCCTGGATGCTCAAGAGGGCATCAATGTGGTGGGGACTGCCGACGACGGCGAAGGCGTGACGGCGTTGGTGCGGACGCTGCGGCCAGATGTGGTGCTCATGGACATCCGGATGCCGAAGGTCAACGGCCTGCAGGCGACCGAGGCCATCTTCGACACCGCCGATCCCGCGCCCAAGGTCATCATGCTCACCACCTTCGACGCCGATGAGTACGTCTTCTCCGCACTGCGGGTGGGGGCGAGCGGCTTCCTCCTCAAAGACTCCCCACCCGAGGAGCTCATCCAAGCGGTTCGAGTGGTGGCCGACGGCGAAGCTCTGCTCTCCCCGAAAGTCACCCGCTCCCTCATTGCCGATTATGTGGCCCGGCCCAGTGCGCCGGCGAAGATCAACTCTTCGCTGTCCGCACTGACCGAGCGTGAGTTGGACGTGATGCGGTTGGTCGCCAAGGGCAGGTCGAACTCGGAGGTCGCCGAGGAATTGTTCCTGGCCGAGCAGACCGTCAAGACGCACGTGAGCCGGATCTTGTCCAAGCTCAACCTGCGCGATCGGACCCAGATGGTCGTTGCGGCGTATGAAGCTGGATTGGTCCGGGTGGAGGGTTAGTTGGCGGGGCGCGTGAACTCACTTCGCCAACTGGCCGCATCGGTACCGATCCGCACCGCGGGTGGCGGCGCGCAGATCGCCATCCCCATTCTGGCGGTGCAGACCACCGGCGACGTCGCGCTCGGAGCCACGCTCGTGGCGCTGGCGCTCTTGCCGAGCATCATCGCCGCCCCGCTGGTGGGCGCCTTGCTCGATGGTGCGCGCAGCCCGCGTCGGCTGATGATGATCGCCGCCGCCGGGACCGCCGCTGCCTACGTGGTGGCCTCCTCGCTGGGCAACATTCCGCTGTGGGTCGTGTTCGTCACGCTCGGGCTCAGCGGCCTGCTCAACCCCTTCGGGTTCGGCGGGCTGTCCAGCTTCGTGGTGCAACCAGGCGGCGATGTGCGCCGCGCTTACGCCCTGGACGCGTTGAGCTACAACGTCAGCGGGGTCACCGGTCCGGCGATCGTGGCGGTGCTGGCCCCGACCCTCGGCGCTAGGGCGGCGATGGTGGCGATGGCGGTGATCGCCCTGTGCTCGCTGTTGGCCTACCCGCTGCTGCCGATGCACCCGAGGGAATCCAAGGGGCCGGGGCTGCTGCGCTCGATGGCCGCGGGAATCGTGGCGATGACCATGCGTCGCCGGCTCGCGATGGTGACGGTCGCCGGCACGGTGACGGAGTTTGGCCGGGGCATCATGCCGATCGCGGCGATCGGGATCGCACTGCAAGCGACCGGCGACGCGAGCTCCAGCGCCCTGATCGTTGCCGCCTTCGCCGTCGGGGCGCTCGTTGGGGCCCTGATCGAGACCGTGCGCCGCGCGAAGGCGCCGCCGCCCTTGACGATGGCCGTGGGTTACGCGCTCACCGGCAGCGCCACCATGGTCGCGGCCATCGGCCTGAACTTCGGCTGGACCATCGGCTTCGTGGCGCTCTCCGGGTTGCTGACAGCCGCGCCCACCGCCGCCATGTTGATGCTCCGCCGCACTCAAAGCCCGGACGGCACCGTGGCGCAAGTGTTCACCGTCAGTGCGGCGCTGCGGGTGGCAGGCGGCGCCGCCGGAACCGCGCTAGCCGGGGCGCTCGCAGGCGTCGATCCCCACACGCTGCTACTAGCGTCCGGGGCCGTCTGGCTCCTGGGTGCGAGCGCGATGATCTTCTACCCGCGTGGTCGCGAACCGGATGCCGGCTCGGCCTGAGGTTCCCGCAGGTCGGTCCGGGCGATCAGCGCCATTGCCACCAGCGTGACTATCGCCATCGCCGCGACGGCCCACCGCACCGAGACGGCGTCGGCCAGCGCACCGGTGAGTACCGCGGCCGCGGGACGGAATCCCACAAAGCTGATCATCCAGAACGCCATCACACGGCCCCGAAGGTGCGGCGGCACTCGCAGCTGGACCGCGGTGCTGATGCTCGTCACCGACATCGTGAACCCGATACCGGCGATCGCGAACCCGGTCAGCGCGCCCGCCACCCACGGCATCAGCGCGGTGACGCCCATTCCGATTGTCAACAGGCCCAGGCCAGCCAGAACCTGCCCGCGGGAGCGGTCCGAGCGGCCTATGCGGGTGATGACCAGCAGGCCGATGGCGGCGCCAGCGCCGAAGGAGCCGGCGAGCGCGCCAACGAGTTCGGCGCCCTGGTCGAAGTAACTGGCCAGCGCGGGAGACAAGGTGATGCTGGGCTCGGCGCCGAAGGTAACGGCGGTGACCGAGAGCAGCAGCACCAAGAGGCCGCGGTCGGATCGGATGTGCCGCCATGCCGCACGCACCGAATAGTCCGCTCCGCCGTCGGGCCTTTCGATCTCCGGGATTCGCACCAGCAGTAGAACGCCGAGGAAAACCACTTGTCCGAGCGCTGCGAACGCAAAGCCCGCTGCCGGTCCGGTCGCGGTGACCATCGCGGCACCGAGGATTGGCCCGGCGACGCGAGCCACGGTCATGGGCGCGACGTTCAGGCCCATCGCGCGGGGGAGTTCCTCGCGAGTCACCAGACGGGGAATAGCCGACTGCATCGCGGGTCCGCCCACCACGAACCCGATGCCCACCGTCAGTGAGCCGGCGAACACCGCCCCGGCAAGGCTCCACCCCTCGGGCGAGGCAAAGTGCACCCACGCGGCCAGTCCACCGGCACCGGCGATGCACAGCACCCGCCCGACGATGAGTTGGAGCCGCGGGTTGCCGCGGTCGGCGATCGCGCCGCTGATCGGAGCCAGGAATAGTTGAGGGAGGAATTGGGCGGCGCCGACGACGCCGACGGCGAGGGTGGATCCGGTGGCGTCATAGACCGCGATCGCGGCGGCGACGACGTAGGCCCACACCCCGACCACGCCGATCAGTTTCCCCCAGAACAGGCCCCCAAAGTCCCGGTCGATGAGTAGCCGAAGCGCGCTGCGCGGTGGTGCTGGATGCTCCTTCGCGATGTGCGCTTGGTTGTCGGTGCGCGCCTGGTGTTCGGTGTGCGCCTGGTGTTCGGTGCGCGCCCGCGCGACGGTGCTGGCCCGCGCGACGGTGCTGGCCCGCTCGACGGTGCTGGCCCGCCCGCCCGTACCAGTGGACTGCGAAGCAACGCCGCCGTCCGAGCGCTCGTTGGTGTGGTTGAAGCTGGAGGTCACGACGCCGTCCGCGTACCTAGGTGATCGGCGAACCCTTCCACGAGGGTGCTCAAGAGTTCGTTGAGCCGCTCAATGTCACCTTGATCCCAGTCCGACGTCACTTGGCTCAGCATCGCCTGCCGATTGGACGTCGCTTGAGCGAGTGCGTCTTGTCCTGCAGGGGTGAGGTGTAGCCGCGTCTTTCGGTGGTCGTCGGCGCAGGTGGAGCGCTGCACGAGTCCCGCTTCCACCACGGCGCTCGCGGCTCTGCTAGCTGTTGAGTGCTCGATGGCTTGGTCGGCTGCGATGTCCTTCACCGTGGGCGCTGCGCCAGCACCCGTGGCCCGCTCGATAGATCGAAGCACCCGCAGCCCGCCGATCCCAAGTCCATGTGGAAGGTCCTTCAGCAGTGCCCGGCGGTAGGCGGGAGTCCGGTTCCTGCGGGTCAGTTGGACCACGAGGTCGTCGAGGGTCGAGAGCGCATCTGTCACATATGTATGTGTAACACATATAAATGGAGCCCGCTCGTCTAAATGGAGCCCGCTCGTCTAAATGGAGCCCGCTCGTCGATTTGGGCGTGGGAGTGCGCAGGTTCCGCGGGGGAACCTGGGGTGACGGTTAAGTGGGCAGAGTTCTGCTGTTGGTCGGCGGTTTTATGTTCGGCGGTTGATGCGGACTTGTCCGCTGGGGGCGCTTTGGTGGGTGTAGTGGGGGTTGTGGATGAGTTGGTGGTGTGTGTGGCATAGGGGGATTGCTTGGT
>JBMDWZ010000171.1:0-2913 GCA_048594865.1 Beutenbergiaceae bacterium | reverse complement strand
AGTTTGAAGGCGTGGACCCGGGAGGTGATCCGGCCGAGTTCGCGTAGCAGTGCGGCTTGTTCGGCGTCGGTCAGGTGGGCGGGGTCGTAGGCGGCCAGGGCGTCCAGCGCTCGGTGCACCCCGGGGATGGGGGTGGTGGGGAGCGGGAACGTCGCTGTCATAGAACAACTGTATGTGGTACTGGTGTTCGAGTCAAGGGGTGTGGACAACCACTTTTGGACGAGTTTCATAGGAGAGTTTCAGCGCCCCCTTCGTCGCTCCACCCGCCGCTGGTCAGCCAAGTGCGCCCCGCGCAACGCCGCCAGCGCCCGCTCGGCACTCGCGCGCCCGGGATTCACCACGCACACCCACCCGTAAGCGCCATAGAGAGGGTGCGGCGCAAGCACATCGACCGCGGCATAGTCGAGCCCGGATCCGTCGATCGCTTGGGGCTCGTACCCAAGGATCTCGGTGAACACCTGCGCGCCCACATGGATGTTCAACCACCACCGGCCTTCGGCATCGAGGCCCGACTGGGCATCGTCGGGGTAGTTCTTCGTCACGATCGTGGCGTACGGCTGGCGGTTGCGCGGCACCCGCCCATCGGGCGCGTAGTAGAAGAAGTGGTCGCCCCACGAGAGCTCCGGATGTTCACTCCCCCACGAGGGCGCGAGCTCCAAAACACCGTCGTAGGTGCGAACATCTGACAGGATCCTGTCCATACACATGATTCAAGTGTTACCTTGAAGTGCTAATGGAGGGTTGGCCGATCAACACCACACGATCGCCCGACGGTGAGCGACTCACCACGAGCTATCTCGCCGTCGTCTCGGGCTACTCCGTGCAGCAAATCCGAGACCTCGAGCACCTCGGCGTCATCCCGCAGGCCACTAGACGCACCAACGGCTACCGGCAATTCGGCACCATCCATGTGACCGGGCTGCGTGCCTACCGAAACCTAGCAATCGCCGTCGGCCCGGCAATCGCGAGGGCCACGATGAGCGAGCTACCCACACTGAACTTCGACGAAGCCGTCGCCAAGATCGTCGCTCTGCACGTCACCCTCGCCCGCTCCCGCGCCGACACCCAAGCCGCGCTGCACGCCCTGAACAGCATCGTCGATGAAGGCACCAGTGACGCCGCCCCAGACCCGCGCGACACCATGACAATCACCGAACTCTCCATTGCACTCGGCGTGCGCTCATCCACACTGCGCTTCTGGGAACAGGAGGGGCTGATCGCGCCCGAACGAGGCCAGCACCAAGCAACGCGCCGCTACCCACCGAACGCCACCACCGATGCCCGGATCGTGGCAGCACTGCGCGCAGGCGGCTACCGGATTCCCGCTATCCGCGAGGTGATGACCTCCCTACGGGTCCTGGACAAGGCCAGCCGGGCGAACGGAGCGGACGCCCAAAACGCCCTACACGAACGCCTGCACACCATCGCCACCCAGTCCGAGGCGCTTCTTCGCGCCGGCACCGACCTCACCGACTTGCTGCAAGCAACCGCCGCACCGCCCGCTCGGTGAGTTCCTGACGCCGATCGGGATCCTTCGAACGCGGCACCGGAATCTTCAAACCCGCCTCATAAGCATCCCACAGCCGCGGGTCGATATAGGAGTTACGCGCCACCGCGGGCGTGTTCCCCAGGTACTCCGAGGCCTCCACGATCGCCGCTCGAACCGCCCGCTTGCGCGAGGCCTCCGAGGCCCCCTCCTCCTTGCTCGCCGCGATCCCGAGCGCGGCGATCACGGTGGCGTGCCAGGTGCGGAAATCCTTCGCCGTGAACTCACCGCCGAAGTGCTCACTGAGGTAGGTGTTGACGTGTTCGGCGGTCAGGTCCACCCAGCGCCCGCCTTCCTTATATGCAAGGAGTTCGACGCCGGAACGTCGGCGCCGCAGGATGTCCAGGGTCTCGATGACGGACGGGTCATCGATCGTCACCGTGTGCTGCACACCGGACTTGCCGGGGAAGCTGAACACCAACGCGCCCCCGCGGCTGGTCAGGTGCTCGCGCAGCAGGGTGGTCAGCCCAAACGACCCATGCTCATCGGCGTACACATCGCTGCCGATCCGAAAGTAGCCGCGATCCAGCAGCCGCACCGCGAGCGCCGAGGCGCGCGCCAGGGACATGTCCGCATGCACCAGGTCTTCGGCGATCGCTCGGCGCAACCGCGCCAGATTCCGGGAGGCCTTGAGCACCCGATCGAACTTTTCGGCATCCCGGTCCGTGCGCCACTGCGGGTGATACAGGTACTGCCGGCGCCCGGCATCATCGGTCCCCACGGCTTGCAGGTGCCCATCGGGGTCCGGGCAGATCCACACATCGGTCCACGCCGGCGGGATTACCAGATCCTTGATCCGCTGCGCCTGTACGGCGGATAACCGGTCCCCGCGTGAGTCCAGGTAGGAGAAACCCCTTCCGGCCCGACGGCGAGTCCACCCTTCGGAGGTCGGGTCAACTCGGTGCAGCTCACCCATGCTTCGTTGCTCGCCTTCGTCGTTGAGAGTGTGAGCCTATGCCTGGTGTGGGCGGGGCGCACGGTGTGCCCTACGCCGCAATCCGCGCCGGACCATGGCCGCCCGACACCACATGATCACGGGTAGCGATCACAACAGGGCATTGCGCCGATAAGCGCCGGGAGAATCTCCTATCTCCCGCTTGAACGCCACGCTGAGGTTCTCGGCGTGAGCGAAGTCCAGCCGGTGCGCGATCTGTTCAACCGTGAGGTCCGTGCTCAACAGCAACTCAGCCACCCGGGCCATTCGCACCCGCATAATCTCCCCGTGGGTGGTGCGACCCAGCGCAGCAACAAAACGCTGATCGAGCGCCCGCCGGGATGACCCCACCGCCTGCAGCACGTCACGAACCGCAATACCGGTGTCCTGATTGCTGCGAATGAAGGCGAGCGCCCGCTTAACCAACGGATCG
>JBMDWZ010000170.1:0-3126 GCA_048594865.1 Beutenbergiaceae bacterium | reverse complement strand
CGCTACTTGCGCTTGTTGCGCCAGCGTGCCTTGGTCTTGGCTGACCCGTTGGTTGCAGGGTCTGGCACGACGCCCTCTTCGACCAGGGTTTCAGCCACGTCCTGAGTGAGCTGTTCCTGATCCTGGCGGCGCTGCGCTCGCAGCCGCAGAGCCCGGTACTTACGGAACTCCTTCACCATTGCCACGCACATGAAGATCATGATGATGCTGAAGGGGAAGGCGATCGTGATCGCCATGTCCTGCAGGGCCGATAGCGCCGTGCCGCTCTCGGAAGGATCCAGCTCGAGCGCTTCGATGTCTTCCGTGGAGACCTCGAATAATCCGACGCCCGCTTGATCGGCCAGCATCGCCAACCCGGTGAGCAGCAACGCAGCTGCCGCAGCACCCTCGGTGATGGACCACATCACCCGGCTCCAGGTCGGGGGTTCGACCATTCCGCCTGAGGAGAGCATGTCGATCACCAGCGAACCGGAGTCCGAAGAGGTGATGAAGAACATCGCGATCAACAGGATCGTTAGACCAGCCACGATTGCACCGGCTGGCCCGAAACTCTGCAGGAAGGTGAACAGGGAACCCTCGGTGTCCACCCCACCGGAGGTGAGTGCGCCGCCGGACTCGATGTCGTGCTGCAGTGCGCCGCCGCCCAGGACGGTGAACCACAGCAGGCTGAACATCGCGGGCACCAGCAGTACGCCGAGCACGAATTCACGGATGCTGCGGCCCTTGGAAATGCGGGCGATGAACACTCCAACGAACGGCGCCCAGGAGATCCACCAACCCCAGTAGAACGCGGTCCACGTGCCCTGCCAGGCAACGCCGTCGGGGCCAGTGGTGGCTGCGGTGTTGAAGCTCATGGTGATGAAGGAGGCGAGGTATCCGCCGATGCCTTCGATGTACTGGCGGATGAAGTAGAGCGTCGGGCCCAGGATGAACACGAACGCCAACAGTCCAAGGGCCATCCCCATGTTGATGTTGGACAACCACTTGATGCCCTTGTCCACACCGGAGACCACGGAGAAGATCGCGACCATGGTGATCGCGCCGATCAGCACCAAGTAGATGATTGCGAGCGGCGAGGTCTTGCTGGTGATCTCGAGGATCTCCATGCCGCTGGCGATCTGGGTGACACCGAAGCCGAGCGACGTCGCCACACCGAACAAGGTTCCGATGACGGCAATGACGTCGATCGTGTGGCCCTTCCAGCTCTTCAGCGACTTGATGCTCATCAGAGGCTCAAGGGTCCAACGCAGCGAGATCGGGCGGCGCTTGACGTGCACCGAGTAAGCGACAGCCAGTCCGACGATCACGTAGATGGCCCAGGGGTGCAGACCCCAGTGCAGGAAGGAGGTGATCAGCGAGGCCTCGGCGGCGGCTGCGGGATTATCCTCCGGAGCGCCGATGATGCCGTAGTTGTCCACGTCAGCGAAGTAGTTGAGCGGCTCCGCCACGCCCCAGAAGACCAGGCCGATGCCCATTCCGGCGGCGAACAACATGGCGAGCCAGGTGCCCATACTGAACTCGGCATTGGTGTTCTTGTCATCGCGGTGGTGCAGTTTGATGTCGCCGTAGTGGCTGACCCCCAACCAGATGGCGAAGATGACGAAGCCGGTGACGAGAATGGCGTAGTACCAGCCGACGTACTCGATGACCGTGCCACGGACCGTGGCGAGCGCGTCTGCCGCCGCGGTGGGTGCCGCCATCGCAAAGATGATGAAGGCCAGGATGAATCCGACCGCTGGGAAGAACACCGTTGGCTTGATGGCCGTGTACCACGGTTTAGATTTGTCGTAGACGGGGATCTCAATTTCCTCGTCTACGTCGATAGTTGTTTCGGGTGGTGACGCCACCTTCGGTCCTCTCGTCGCTGGAAGTCGTGCTCGATCGTGCTCGAAGGCTCGTTAGGCCAAAAAAATAACCGTCCGATTGTAGTGGCTCTAGGCAAATCCGTCATGTCGAAGCGGGAATGCCGCGGCCGGTAGGCTCTATCACCGTGAAGATCTTGCTCATCGGAACCGGTGCCCGTGAACACGCCCTAGCCCGCCAGTTGGCGGCCGATCCGGCGACCACAGAGTTGCTGGTAGCCCCCGGAAACCCCGGCATCGCGGCGATCGCGCGCACCGCCCCGGTCCAAGCTGAGAACCCCGGCGCGGTGGCTAAGCTCGCCACCGAGTTCGGTGCGGACCTAGTGGTGGTGGGTCCCGAGGCGCCGCTAGTGGCCGGCGTTGCCGATGCCGTGCGCGCCGCCGGGATCCCGGTGTTCGGCCCGAACGCCGATGCCGCCGAACTCGAGGGTTCCAAGACCTTCGCCAAAGACGTGATGGCCGCCGCCGACGTGCCCACCGCCCGCGCGATCCTGTGCACCGATGAGGCCGAACTGATCGAGGCACTCGATGCTTTCGGTGCGCCGCACGTGGCGAAGTTCGACGGATTGGCCGCCGGCAAGGGCGTCATCGTCACCTCCGATCGGGCCGAGGCCCTCGCGCACGCCAAGGGATACTTCGACGCTCCCGATGGTCGGATCGTGGTGGAAGAGTTCCTCGACGGCCCGGAGATCTCCCTGTTCTGCCTCTCCGATGGCACCACCGTGGTGCCGTTGGCCCCGGCCCAGGACTTCAAGCGGCTCGCTGAGGGCGATGCCGGGCCGAACACTGGCGGGATGGGCGCCTACTCGCCGTTGACGTGGGCCCCCGATGATCTGACCCAAGAAGTGGTGGACCGGATTGCACTGCCCACGATCCATGAGCTCGCCAAGCGCGGGAGGCCCTTCGTTGGGCTGCTGTACTGCGGGCTGGCGCTCACCGACGCCGGATTGCGCGTGATCGAGTTCAACGCCCGCTTCGGCGACCCCGAAACCCAGGTGGTGCTCGCGCGGCTGGAGTCCTCCCTGGCGACCGCGCTGCACGCCGCGGCCACCGGCACCCTGGCGCAGTTGCCGCCGCTGCGGTGGTCTGATGACGCGGCGGTCACCGTGGTGATCGCCTCACCGGGGTACCCGGCGAGCGCGCAAACCGGGGGCGTCATCACCGGCGTCGCGGACGCCGAAGCGATCCAGGGGGTGCATGTGTTGCACGCAGGTACCTCAACCGACGACGACGGAGCCTTGGTATCCGCCGGCGGCCGGGTGCT
>JBMDWZ010000017.1:0-5378 GCA_048594865.1 Beutenbergiaceae bacterium | reverse complement strand
GCGCTTCGAGGCGGGCTCAAGCTCCTGAAAGAGTGTGACTTCGAGGTCGGCAGGAGCGTGCACCCTGGAGTTGATGGATCGCCACGGCGTCTGGGTCGGGGCCGCAACCAGGGTGGCTCCATTGGTTACGAGTGTGGCTGTTGTCTCAGCGCTATCGTCGACTTCGAATGCAACGCGGATTCGCGCACTGGGCTGTCCGCCCGCCTCAATGGCGTCGATCATTTTGGCCTGGGCGGGGTTTGCGAGTTCCAGGGTTGCTTGGCCCGCATCGAGGATGGCGACTCGCGCGTTTTCCTCGCCCTCGAAGGCGGCAAGTTCGGGCAGTCCGAGCGCATCTCGGTAGAACGCCAGCGCCGCATCGAAGTCCTCGACCTGCACGACGAGGCGCAGTTGCTTGACCGGCGTCTGGGGTGCTGACTGGTGGGGTTTTGGTGACATGCCGCCTAGGCTAGAACCTGACATCAATGTGAGAGGCAAGTCGTGCGTGTTGGAGAGTTGTCCCGACGTACTGGTGCGAGCATCAGGTCATTGCGCTACTACGAGGAGTGCGGGCTGCTCGCCAGCGACCGCTCGGCGAGTGGACAGCGTCACTACAGCGAGGCGGCGGTTGACCGGGTGGAGCTGATTCGGCAACTGCTGGCTGCGGGTCTGGGCACCACCGCAATAGCCGACGTGCTGCCCTGCATGGCAGATCCGGCAACGCAGACATCGCTAGTGACTGCGCGGTTGATCGCCGAGCGCGATCGTCTGGACGACGAGATCGGCCAACGTGTTGTGACCCGAGACGCACTGAGCCGGATCATCAGCACCACTCCCGAGTTGGACGCCGAGGCCTAGCCGTGCCCGCGGGAGGTCGGCCGGTAGGTAGGTGGATCAGACTCGTGAGAGAAGTGTGACGTTTGTCAGCCAGCCTGCTGAAAGCCGATTCGCGGGTTATGGTGGCCAATATGCAACCCGTTAGCGACGGCGCAGTTGCGCCGACCGTGGCGCCCGATTCCATCCGGGTGGTGATGGCCTCTGTCGCGGTGTACCCCTCGCGGCTCAACGAGGCATTCGCGATGGCTTCGGACCTCGGCTATGACGGAATCGAAGTGATGGTCTGGTCGGACAAGTTGTCCCAGAACCCCACCTCGCTGCGTCAGCTGGCAGAGCGCTACGACATGCCCGTAACCAGTATCCACGCCCCATCCCTGGTGGTCAGCCAGGGCGTCTGGGGCCGACTACCCGGCCCCAAGTTGGAGCGCTCGGTGGACCTGGCGCTCGATATCGGCGCCGACACCGTGGTGGTGCACCCGCCGTTCCGCTGGCAAGGCAAATACGCCTCCGGGTTCGCCGACCACGTGAACCAGTTGAACCAGGCGACGCCGGTGAAGGTGTCGGTAGAGAACATGTTCCCGTGGCGTTGGCGCGGCCGGGCGTTCAACGCCTACCTGCCCGGCTGGGACCTGTGCACCCGCGACTACGAGCACGTCACCCTCGACCTGTCGCACGCGGCCGTCGCCCAGCAGAACGGCCTGCAGTTGCTCCGCCAGCTGCAGGGTCGCGTCCAGCACATCCACCTGGCCGATGGCTCCTACACCCCGGCCGATCAGCACTTGGTACCCGGCCGCGGCACCCAGCCGTGTGGTGAAGTGCTCCAAGAACTGGCCCGCACCGACTGGTCCGGAGACGTGGTCGTGGAGATCCAGACCCGCCGGGCCCCCAGCGCCAAGCATGTGCGCGCCGACCTGGCCGATTCGCTGTCCTTCGCGCGGGCGCACCTGCGCGCCGGTGCCCAGGCACGGCTCAACGACACTACGCGCGAGCCGGCGGCGATCGGTTAACCACCCGCCCGGTGTAGGTTGCAGGCATGCTTGAGGCCGACAATCGCGTAGTGCTGCGCGCTCGCAGACTCATCACCGACGGGGTCGAAATCGAGGGCGGCTGGGTCGCCATCGAGGCCGGACGAATCGCCACCGTCGGCTCCGGGCCACCGCCCCCGGCACGCAAAACCATCGACGCCGGCGCCTACCTGGTCCCCGGCTATGTAGACATGCACGTGCACGGCGGCGCAGGGTATGCCTTCGATGACGGCCCGGAGTCGATAGCCCACGGTTTGGCCTTCCACCGGGCCCACGGCACGACGCGGACGCTGCTGTCGCTGGTCAGTGCCAACGCCGAGCAACTACGAACCCGGCTCGCCCAGGCTGCGGCCGTCGCCAGCGAGGATCCCGGCGTCCTCGGTGTGCACCTCGAAGGCCCCTACCTGGAGCCGGAGTTCGGGGGCGCGCACAACCGCTCGGTCCTTCGCAGCCCCAGCCCGCAGGGCATCGACCGCCTGCTGGAGGCCGCTGACGGCCACCTGGTGCAGGTGACCATGGCACCGGAGATCGCGGGCGCCGACGTCGCCATCGCCCAACTCCTGCAGGCGGGCGTCCGGGTCGCCGTCGGGCACACCGGCGCCACCTACGACCAAGCCACCGCCGCATTCGACGCCGGCGCGTCCATCCTCACGCACGCGTTCAACGGCATGCGACCGATCCACCACCGCAGTCCCGGGCCGGTGCTCGCGGCCCTGGACCACCCTGGCGTCACCCTGGAGGTCATCCACGACGGCGATCACGTGCATGGCAGGATGGTCCGGTTGCTCAATGACACAGCTGCCCAGAGACTCGCGTACATCACCGACGCGATGGCAGCTGCCGGGTGCGCAGACGGCAAATTTGAGATCGGTGGCCTGGACGTGATCGTGGCCGACGGCGTGCCAAGGTTGGCGAGTACCGGCTCGATCGCCGGGTCGACCCTGACCATGGACGCTGCGGTGCGAAATAGTGTGAACATCGGGATCCCATTGGCGCAGGCGATCGCCTCGGCGACCGCGATCCCGGCCCGTGCGCTCGGGGTGGGGGACAGGTACGGCGCGCTGCGCGAAGGGCTGTCCGCCGATGTTCTGGCACTGGATGAGGACCTGGGTGTCACCCAGGTCTGGGTCGGGGGAGAGCAACAGCTCGCCGTCGCCCCCTGATGAGCTAGGTGGGCGGGGCTACCGCGGGTCGCGGGGCGGCATCAACGTGTGCTCGCTGACCGGATACTCATCCACCGGTAGTTCCACGATCTCGGCAGGGTCGGGATCGGTCGGGTCCGCAATGTCTGGCGGCGTGGGCTCCGGCACGTTGGAAAGAGGCAGATTCATGGGGGTGACGTCATGGCCCAGATCGCGCTGAATTTGCTGCAACGCCGATCCGAAGTCCACCGTGTGATCGTGGCGGACCGCCGGATCGAACGCCATCGCCTGCCGCAGCAAGTCGGTGAGGCTCTCAGGAATCTCGGCGTGCTTCATCGCCGCGATGAACCCGCTCTGAATGCGGCCACGCAGGTGCTCTGAGGTGTTCGGCCCGCCGGGAACCTCGTGCGGGGAACGGCCCTCCAACAACGAATACAGGGTGGCGGCGAGCGCGTACCGGTCGCTGCGTGGGTCGGCATCCGGTGGAACTCGCAACGTTTCCGGCGCCGCCCACGGCAGGCTGAGGGCGAACGTGGTGGCCTCATCCCCGCGCTCACCGTAAAACTCTTCGTACAACTCGTCTGGGAACTCGTCGTCGATCGTGGAAATGCCGAAGTCGCTCAGCACCGGCATTCCGTATTCGCTGAGCAGAATATTGCTGGGCTTGATATCCCGGTGCACGATCCCGGAGCGATGCGCAACCTCCAGCGCGCTCGCCAACCGCACGCCGATCCGCAGCACATCCCGAAGTGGTAGCGGTGCCTGGCGGTAGACCTCGCCGAGACTTCCGCCGGCGCAGTATTCCATCACCAGGTACGGCTCGCCCTCCTCATCGATGTCAGCGGCGTAAATCGAGACGATGTTGGTGTGATTGGACACCCGGGCCATGAGATTTATCTCAGCCTCGAACTGCCGGCGTACCGCGTCGGTCAACGAATCGGTGTGCAAAACCTTGATCGCTACCTCGCGGAAAGGTAGGCGCTGCGTGTACAAATACACGTCTGAGAAGCCGCCGCGGCCGATCGGCCGCACGTATTCGTACCCCTCAATGTGAGGTGGGTCATGGACGACTGGCACGCGCAGTCCCTCCCAAATCGGTAACGTCGTACTGCTGGGGCCTAGGCTGTAGGCGACCAAGGCACGACTAACGATCATAGAGGGGCTTTACCGATGCGCTGGGTTCGAAGGCTCCTGGTCGCCTTCGTCGTGCCATTTCTGCTCGTGGCATGCGCGCCGTCCGCCTCGGTCGTAGTGCCCTCGGAGACCGACGTGCCACAGGGCCAAGTGCAGGCACAGTCCGAGAACGTTGTGGTGCTCCTGAGCGACCTGCACGAGAACTTCCTGCGCGGCCCAGACAGCGACGCCCGGTACGTCTCGACCGAAGCCACGCCGGCGCTAGCGACCGCCGAACTGAACCAGGCGATCGGACTCGGTGCACAGGCGCAACGCTTCACCCTGGCTACCGCCACCGAACTGACTCGGATGGACGGCGCCGGTGAGTACACCGACGTGGAGTTCGAGATTCGCGACCTCACCGTGCTGGGCGCCGAGGGTGACCGGGTGATCGTGCAAACAACGGTCTGGCAGCAATTCACCCCGGTCCAGGGACCGATTTTTGAACAGTCCGTCACCTACGCCGTCGGCTGGGACGGCGAGACCTTGGTGAGCATCGAGGACGTGGTGCGGTCGGGTAACGAACGAGGCCTGGACGGCGGAACCGGATTGAGTTCGCCGCTTGGCGCCGTCGACCGGTTTGTTGACCTGGTCACCGAGCGGGACTTCGGCGCTATTTCCCAGTTCAGCGCCGGGGGCAACGTCAACGAAACCACGCTAGAGGTGCTCGCCTCCGTGGTGGACTCTTCCGAAGCGGTGTACGGGGTGACCCTTCCGCAGGAGACCGAGGGGTCAAAGTACGTGGTCTACCTGGTCAACGCCTCAGACATGGTGGTCGGGCGGTTCGAAGTGACGCTCTCGCAGCCGACGGTCGTGGTCTTCTTCCCCACGAACTAGCTCGGAACTAGCTAGTTACAGCTCGATGAGCAGCGTCTGGCCATCTTCGGATTTGGCGTGCACCTTGAAGCCGGCGCCTGTGAGCAGAGCCAGCGAAGCCTCATTGCCGTTCTCCACGCTCACGCTGACCCGCTTGACTCCGGCGTCACGAGCGCGAGCGAAGAGCGCCCGCAGCAGTCCCGAGCCGATGCCTCGACGGCGTTGGTGGGCGGCGACGCCGATGCTCAGTTCGGGCACATGGTCTCTCACGTAGCCGTATCCGGGGTGGTGGGAGTCGAAGCGGCGCAACCACACCGCGCCGACGGGGATCTGTAGGCCTCCGGGCCCACCAGTCTCGACGGCGATCAGGCCCAGGTCGCCCGAGCGCTGCCAGCCGGCAACGTAG
>JBMDWZ010000169.1:0-1716 GCA_048594865.1 Beutenbergiaceae bacterium | reverse complement strand
CTTCTTCGCTCATGACTTCTTCGCTTTCGGCTTCTCCGGGGCGCGTTCGCCCCACCCGTCGGGGTCGGTGGGGTCGTGGTAGGCCCGCTGGGCATCGGCCTGTTCCTGAGCCGTGGGACCGGGCTTGCGCCGGCGCCGGGCATCGCGGACCTTGCCGACCAGGCCGCCCCAGTACTCCGGTTCCTTCGGAGGTTCGCTGGGTCGGATCAAGCCGGTCGCGGGGTCGTAATCCCAATCCAGGGTGTGCGGTGCGGAGACGGTGACGAAGTTGGGTTCCTCGGTGAAGTGCGGTGCGACCTCATCGGTGAGCTCGGGCTGCGGCGGCGGGTTAGAGGTCCAGGCGGCCACGATCAGCGTGATCCGAACCACCAGGTTCACCCACAACATCAGGGTGATGATCGCTGCGAAACTCGCCAGCAACGGGTTCTCCACGGCCGAGACCGCGGTGGTTCCCAGGAACCGGATCACACCGGCGCCGATGGCACCCACGAGGGCGCCGATAAGCAGGTCACGTTTAGGCGGCCGGGCACCGGCGAGCACCCGGAAGATGAAGATGAACACCAACATGTCCACGCCCAGGGCGATCGCGAAGCTCGCGATCCGCAGCAGCATCGAGGCAACGGTGGCGTCGGTGAGGCCAATGGCGTCGATCACCACATCGGCCAGCGCACCGGCGGCGATCCCGAGAGCGGCGGTGAGCACCACCGCAAGCGCCAGCACCACGAAGCCGGCGATGTCCCGGAGCTTGGCGACGGCGAAGTTTTCCTTGGGGGCCAGGATCCCGAACATCGAACGGATGCCGGCGCGGAGGTTGGTCATGACCGACGAGGCGGTGTTGATGAGCACCAGCACCGCGATCACACCGGCCACTCCCCCGGCGGTGCTGAGCTGCAGGTCCTCGGGCGCGAGCATTCCGCCTCCACCGTCCTCGGTTTGGACGATCCCCGGCAGTGCCTCATCGAGTTGCTCCAGGACCGCGTCCCGCAGCTCGGCGTTGTCGCCGAGGGTTGCCATGAACACCGTGAAGCCGATGACCAGCGCCGCGAAGATCGAGAACAGTGCCGAGAACGCCACACCCCCCGCGAGCATCCCCCCATTTGCTGCCCCGTAGCGGCCGAGCGTTCGGGCTATCCGGGTGCGCTTGAACCATTCAGCAAGTCTTTTGACCTTCTCCATGCGCTTAGCATGCCGGTTCTTGCTCTACGGGGCACCCGGGACGGGCCGCCGGGCTCGACATCGCCCACTCGGGAGGAGAAGTTCAGGAGGACAGCACGAAGGTGGAGACGTCCCGCCAGACGCCATCGTCTCCGAACTCATATAGGGAGAAGTGCGCCACCGGGAATACCGCATCGAAGTCCGACATGTCTTGCGCGGCGCGGTCCAGATCGGGCTCGGCAACGTCGTGGGCGATGGTGACGTGCGGGTGATACGGGAAGGGCAGGTCCCGTTGTAGCGGCCCGGCGTTGACGGCGGTCTGCAACCGTGAGCACTGCTCGGTGCCACGAGCCAGGGTTACGAACACAACCTGGCTCAGCGGGCGAAATGTGCCGGTTCCGCGCAGCTCCATGACGAATGGGGCGTGCCCACTGGCCACCTCGCGCAAATGCTCCACGACCTGCCCCACCTCATGCGGCTCCACGATCGAGGGCGGCAGCAGGGTGATGTGCGGCGGCACGATGTGCGCCATCGGGTCGTTGGCGTCCGTGCGAGCGCGGG
>JBMDWZ010000168.1:0-6286 GCA_048594865.1 Beutenbergiaceae bacterium | reverse complement strand
GCGAAGAGCAGTCCCACCGCCGCGATCAGCGCCAGCGTGACCTGGGCACCGGTACCCGGGAGCCCACCACCGGAGGC
The DNA here is from genome assembly GCA_048594865.1 of Beutenbergiaceae bacterium. GTDB lineage: Bacteria > Actinomycetota > Actinomycetes > Actinomycetales > Beutenbergiaceae > CALKWS01. The sequence goes on along the minus strand of JBMDWZ010000168.1, from coordinate 6,209 downwards.
CCCATCACCAGACCCGCTACCCGGGACGCCGGCGTCACCGCCGGTGCCGGCTCCATCGTCCGAGACTGCGCCGGAGCCATCCACGCCTGAGCCGTCGGACCCTGAGCCGCCTGAATCAGAGTCATCGGACCCTGAACCGTCGGACCCTGAACCGTCGGACCCGTCGCCGTTGTCCGTCGGCTCCTCATCGGGCACCTCCGCCAACGACACCGTCAGGTCCCGCAGGCGCCCGGTGTTGTCGAAGGATCCAAAGCCAACCTGACCCGAATCGAAGGTGTCATCGGTGGCCGTCAGCAATGGGGCATCCAGCCCGTCGATCCACACCGCCATCTCTCCGGTTTCGGCGCAGTGCACCAGTCGCACCTCGTGCCACAGTTCATCGGTGACGGCAGGCGGAGCACCCACCTCACCGTCCCACTGATCATCGATGCGTTCACGATCGGCACCATCAACCTTGAAGATCCCGTTGTGGGCGTAGATGGTGTTGTCCTGGGACAAGTGGGCGTAGTAGTACTCGGTATCGGACTGATGGCCGAACACCATGATCACGTCCCGGTTGTTCAAAGACGCGGGCGCATCGAGACGAACCTCGGCCTCCACCTGCACCGAGCCTGGCACGTCCAGGTCCAACAGCGCGTACTCAAACGGGCGCCGAATACCGTCATCGGGGTCATCGCCGTCTTGCGTCAGAATGATCTCTTCGCCCGGAAATTCCCACTTATCCGGGGTGCGCGGCAGCCAGTTCGAACCATCCATGACGTCGGTGACGCTTCGATCGAACTCACACTGCGGGATGGTCAGGTCCGGGGCGTCCACCACTCCAAATCTTTCGTACTGTGCAGCGACCTGTTCAGGAGTAATGGCGGCGTCCAGGAACATCAGGTCATCCATCCGCCCGTTGAACGGGTTGGACTCCCTGTTGTTCTGCGGGAAGCTCCCTCCGATCTTGATGCCGGTGGGAGCGGACTCCGACGTCTGCCCTTCACCCCACGGGTTGCCCGAGGCGGTGTACTGCCCATCCAGTTCCTCACCGTTCATGAACAACTGCATGCCGCCACCAGCGAAGTCGAAGGTGGCGGTCAGGTGCACCCACTGACCACGCTGCATGATCTCCTCCCACGGAAGGTCCGCGGCATAGATCCAGGAGGACCCGCCGTCGACCCGGCGACCCAACGCCATCACCTTCATCTCGCCGTCGACCTCCATCACCTCCAGCAGTGCGCGCACCCCGTGGCCATCGGAATCGCCGCTGAGTACCCCGGCCAGACCGATCGCGTTGTAGTAATCCTCGGGATCATCGGTATTGGAGTTGAGCGAAGGATTCTCCCCGGTTGGCTTGAACCAGCCCATCACCGTGGTCCCATCCGCGCCGGCGAATGGGCTCAGGGATTCCACGCCGTCGGGATCGTAGATGCCGGCCTTCCAGTCATCATTGGACTGTTCATCCGGGCTCATCTGCTGGGTTTGCAGCGCCTGGCCGGCGCCCGGATACGCAGCGTCGGCCACCCGCATCTCCACCCCACCGTTGACGAGTTCGATGTCGGTCCCAGAGCGGCCCTGATCGGCCTCCGCGGACGGTGCCGCATTGATCGTCGACACGCCATCGCCGTCGGCCACCGGATTATCGAAGTCGTAGTGCGCCACGAGACTCTCGGCGAGCTCGGGCAACACGATCCCGTCTTCGGTTTGGGCCGCGTGAGCCCCGGTGACCTTCCAGATCTTGCCGTTGGACTTGGCCACCAGGTACAACTCACCGTCGGCGTCGGAGCCGAATCGCAAGTCCACGCGGGTATCGCCCACCAGCTCGGCGAACGTGGTCTCCTCACCCTCGTGGAACACTCGCAGGTGCTCGATCGGGGCCAGGTCCTCGATGTCGCCATCGTTGCGGACCATCTCGCTCTGCTCGGCGGAGTACACCCAGCCGCGCACCAGATCGGTGAACAGGTACCTGCCCTGCAACTCCTCGATCTCACCGCGGTAGACGAACCCGCCATTGACCGCGACCCCGGCGTCACCGGTTTGGCCCGGGTCGCGGGCGTGGTCATAGGCGGCAACCGGGTAGGTGAACCCGTAGTCGGCGTCGTTCTCCGGGAGCGGGTACACCTGGCGGTTCTCGGCTACGAACGGTCCTTCGCGCACCGACCAGCCGTAGTTATCGCCGGGCTGCACCTCATAGATCGCCTCGATCTGCCACTCGCCGATGTGACCCATGTACATGGCATGCTCACCCTCGAGGTCCCAGCTGATGCGGTGCGGATCGCGCATGCCGATCGCGTAGATCTCGCCCAGGGCATCGGGCTCATCGAGGAACGGGTTGTCATCGGGGATGCCGTAGGCGCCGTTGCCCGAGTTGTCGCCTGCTGGGTCGATCCGGAAGATCGTGCCCTGCGGGGTGGCCAGGTCCTGAACGTTGTCATTGCCGACGGCGTTTCCACCGTCTCCCACCAGGATGTACAGCATCCCGTAATCGGCATCGCCGGGCTCCACGGTGGGGTTGAACGCCATCTGCTGCACGGTGTGCACGCGGCCGGCGAACGGGATGCGCATGATCTCCCGGTTGGTGCCCGCGAAGGTGTTGGCGCTGGGGTCGTCCGCTGTCCATTCGGTCACCACGCTGTGGAAGCCGGTGCCCCCGTATTCGGGGAAGTCGGGCTCCTCGTCTTCCAGTGCGTCCCCGGCCTCGGTGTGCACGGTGTAGAACAGTCCGTTCTCACCGAAGTCCGGGTGGAATTCGGCCGAGCCGATTCCGGTGCCCAGGCCGGCGTGGTTGTGGAAGTGGTCGATGAACTCATCGCGAACGTTGACGTAGTCGTGATACTCACCGGTGTCCTTATCCACCAGGTAGACCACCTCATTGTTGTCCGGCACCGCGAGCCGGCCCGACCCATCGCGCACCTCGGACAGGTGGGTGATCCGGTTGTGCCGAACCAGCCGCTGGTCTTGGGTTTCGGGGGTGGTTTCGGACTCCGGAAGTTGGGCGAGTTCGGTGACTTCAATGCCAATGTCCGACGGCGTGGGGTCCGGTAGGGGATTGAGTAGCGGTTCGCGCTGGTTCTCATCGAAGGCACAGTCGCCGGGGTTGCCGGTGGGGATCGCCAGATTCTCCCCGGTGTTGTCTACTGCGACGTCATCCAGGACCAACTGGCCGTTGCTGTTTCCGCCGGTGATCCAGAAGAACCGGTCCAGGGCGCCGTCCACGTTCTCGCGGAAACTGTAGGTCTCCTCGGCGCCATCGGGCAGGCGGGTGATTTCCTCATAGCCCCCGCCCTGGGTGTAGACGGCAACGCTGTCGTTGGCGTTGTCGGCCACCAGCCACACGCACTGCCAGGCGTCTTGGGCCCAGGTGCCGATGGGAGTGAACGATCCGCCGTCTCGAACGAGCATGATGTCGTCGTTCTGGTTGTTCACGTATGCCCGGCTATCGGTGACGGCGGAGGGCTCATCCACGTCGGTGACGCCGAAGGAGGTGTCGATGGTCTCGCTACGCATAAACCGGAAGAACACGGTTCCGGTCTCGCCATCGGCGATCTCGGGGATCGCACGGTGGGCGTAGTTGTTGCCGCCGACGATCTCCAGCACCTGGTTGTTGGCGTTGAGTGGGTCGGCGATTACGCGTGCGGCGTCGGTGGCGCTCCAGCCGTCCTGGCCATCGAGCGCGGTGCGCGTGTACCCCTCAAAAGTGAGGAGTTCGAAGTCTTGCTCATCGGCAGTCGCCGGGGCGGCCATCAACGTGGCCCCCAACATGACGGCTGCGCTCGCGGTCATTCCACGCCTGAAGGCGCGCCGCGATCGTCGCTGTGACATCCTTGTCATCCAATCGGTAAGCGTTTACCAGCCTATTCACCCTAAGCGGGTTGAACGGCCGATGGCAAGCGCTTGCCGATTATCATGCGCGGATTCGGTGGTTCATGCACCGGCACGAAAGCGCGGCCTCAGAGCACTGAAACCGAGTGGCTCTGTGTTCTGAAACCGCGCTTAGGCGAGGGTGTAGTTGCGCCGGTTTAAGCGCTGAGCACCTCGGCTTCGAGGCGGGCGTAGCTGGTCTCCATGCCATCGACCATGCCGGTGCCGAGCACGGTGTCCCGCAGCTCCACGTTGGGGTAGGTGATGACAAGGGTGAGCAGCGTGCCACCGGTGGTGGGGGTGAGCGTGAGCTCGTTGGTGGTGCCGGGGCCGGGCATCCCGATCATCATTTCGGTGGTGACCGAGCGGGTTGGGGGAGTGGATTCGGTGAGTTCGCCGGTGAATCCGAACCGGCCCTCCCCGCCCTCCTGTTCCCATTCATAGCGATAGCTCTGACCAACTTCAGTGGCCACCTCGCACACCGGCATCGTCCACCCGTCGGGGCCGAGCAGCCATTGGCGCAGCAGGCTCTCGTCGTTGTGCGCCCGCCAGACGTCTTGCACGCTGCCCCGAATGATGCGGCTGACCCGGACCTGGGTATCGCTGAGGATCTGCGACTCGGTGTCCCGGCCCACGGCAAAGGAGCTGAGGTCGGCTAGGACGGCATCGACCTGGCCCATCGCCGCGGTGAGGCCTTCTTCCATGCCCATCCCGAGGAGTTGTTCAAGATCCTCGATGGAGTTGAAGCTGGTGACGGTGACCAGCCGTGAACCCTCGGCAGTGTCTTCGAAGGTGAACGTCACGTTCATCGTGGGCATCTCGGAGTTGAGTGTGCCGTCCTCGGCGGCAAACCCATCCCGAACTGCAAACGAGTTCGAGGGGTCGACGCCGGTGAACTCCCAAATCCCACCGGCTCGTTCGCCGTCGGGCCCGGTCATGTAGTACTCCGAGCGGCCGCCGACGGCGACGTCGTGGCGGGTGAAGGTGGCGGGCCAGGTGGGTGGTCCCCAGAATTTCTCGATCTGACGCGGGTCGGTGTAGGCGTCCCAGAGGCGTTGGCGCGGGACGGCGAAGTCGGCGACGACGGTCATCGTCAGGTCTTCGGGATTCTTCTCGATCGAGGTAATAGGCATGCTGATTCCCTTCAAGTGTCATCGTTGGCGAGCAGGTCATCGAGGCGAGAGATACGTCCGCGCCAGATCTGCTCGAAGGAGTCCAGCAATGATTGGGCGCGCTGGATCGCCTCGGGGTTGCCGCGCACGAGTCGTTCGCGGCCTTGCGGTTTCTTGGTCACTAGGCCGGCCCCTTCCAGGACGGCGATGTGTTTCTGAACGGCGGCGAAAGACATGTCATACGCCGTCGCGAGGTCCGACACGCTGGACTCCCCTCCGAGCGTGCGGCGCACGATGTCTCGGCGGGTGGAGTCGGCCAGCGCCCGGAAGATGCGGTCGACTTCGGAGTCGGTGAGTTCTTGATCTACAACCATTTGGTTGTACGTTAGACCGGCGTGATGCGGGCGTCAAGCCCGCGACCTGCCATCAATGCGGTCACACCCCGCGAGCGGTGCATGATTTCGCCACCGAGCCGGGTAAGCAGCGCCGGAGTGACACCGATTGCCACGGCGGCGAACGCCACGAAGATCACGAATGCGGTCATGGAGAGATACACGCGGACATGCCAATGCGGCCCGTGTGTGTTCTTCGGGCTGTGGGCAGGGCTGTTCTGTGACTGGGCAGGGTGGTGCCTGTGGTGTGGGGCGGGGTTATGTTCGGCGGGTGAAGGTGATGGCGCCTTGGGTGGTTTTGGTGCGGTCGTGGTGGTGGGTGAAGCGGTGGTCGTGGATCATCCGGTGATGGGCCCCGCATAGGGGCACGGCTTGGTCGAGGTCAGTTTTGCCGCCCTGGGACCAGGGCACGAGGTGGTGCAGTTCGCACCAGGCGTAGGGCCGCTCACACTCTTGGGCGGCGCATTCGAAGTGCTGGGTCGCTAGGGCGGTGCGTTGAGCGTCGGTGAATAGTCGTTTGGTGCGCCCCAGATCCAGCACCTGGGACTGTCCGCTCATCACCGCGGGCACGATCCCGGCGGTGCACGCCAACTGCCTGGCGTGGGAGGCGGAGAGGATTTCTCCGGTGTCGATGCTGGCGGCGGCGATCTTGCCCCGCAACACCTCCTCATCAACGGTCACAATCAACGTGGCCGCGGCTTTGGAGTGCAGGTGCTCGGTAGGTAGGTGTTCAATGAGGTCACACAACGCCAACCCATTGGCCTGCGCCCAGGAGAGCTTACGAGCCTGACCCGCCTTCGCCCCGGCGGTGCCGAGTGCTTTGAGTGCTTCGTTGCCGTCCAGGAACGCACGGTCAAACGCC
>JBMDWZ010000167.1:0-4880 GCA_048594865.1 Beutenbergiaceae bacterium | reverse complement strand
CTCACGGTGGTGGAGCAGCGCGATGAAATCCTGTCGATGGCGCTGCAGGATGCCCGTCGGCAACTGACCGTGCAACTGGGCAAGGACCCGAACTCCTGGCAGTGGGGACGGCTGCACCAGGCCGCGCCCACCCATGAGGTGTTGGGTGAGGTAGCGCCAGGCCCGATCCGCGCGTTCGTGAATCCCGGTGCCCGAGAGATCGGCGGCGGAACCGCGAGTGTCAACGCGACCTCCTGGGATGCCGCGCACTGGGAGAATAACTACCCGGTGTTCACCGCCACGGCGATCCCCTCGATGCGCTCGGTGGTGGACATGGGCGATTTCGACAACTCCACCTGGGTGAACTTCGTGGGTAACTCCGGGCATCCGGCGTCGCGGAATTATGAGGATCAGTTGGCGCAGTGGGCGGAAGGCGAGACGTACCCGTGGGCCTTCAGCCGGGAAGCGATCGATGAGGACGAGCGCGACACCTTGGTGCTGACGCCCGCGCACTGAGCTCGGTTGGGCCAGTTTGGCTGGGCTGATTTGGCTGGGCCGGTTTGGTTGGGCCAGTTTGGCTGGTCTAGATCGGCTGGGCCCAGATAGTGCGCGCGGTGTACCGAATCTGCTGCCGGAGGCGGTGTTTGAGGTGCGATAGTGCGCGTGGTGTACCGAATTTGTTGTGGCGCCCCGGCTGACTGGCGACGCGGCGACTGGCGACCCGGTGACTTGTGTCCCGGCTAAGTCGCGCCCCGGCTAACTACGCGGCGCTGAGGTGGTGCACGCTGCCGGGCGTGATGATCCCGTGCACCTGCTGATCGTGTTCGGCACGCGGTAGCGGCTGCGGGCTGATCTCATCGTCGAACACCACGGCGTAGATGCGCGCTTCGGGGCGGGCGTGCAGCAGCACCCGGTCATACCAACCGCCGCCCTGGCCGATCCGCGTCCCATGCAGATCCACACTCAGGGCGGGCACGATCACCAGGTTCGCCTGCGCGATCGCGTCCTCGCCCAGTCCCGGCACGTCGGGCTCCGGCGGCCGGCCCGGGGCCCGCACAGCCAGGTCATCACCGCGCTCATACGGCGCCCAGTCACGTTTCAAACCGACACCCAGGATCGGCAGCAGCACCCGAATCTCCTGCTCATGCATGGCATCGATCAGGGGTGCGGTGTTCGGCTCGCCGGGGCGCGAGGCATAGACGGTGGCACACGAGACCCCCTGCAGCAACGAGGACGCATTGCGCGCGATGCCCTGGGCGGCTTCATCGCGTTCCCGCACGGTGCGCTCTTGACGGCGGGCGCGGATGCCCGAGCGCATCAGACCCTTGGCATCTTCGACCTCGAGCTGTGCGTCAGGCGGGATCAACCCGGTGACGGACCACATGTTCCTACTCTCTCACTTCTTGGCGCGCCTTACCCTGTCACTTCGGGCGCCCTTAAGGGGGATAATCTTTCAGCCATGCCACATATTGGGACGCTGCACGCTGGGATGTCGACGCGATGAAATCTGTATCTGAACACCTGGCAGCCGTTCTCGAACTGCTGCAACCATTGCCGTCGCTCGAAGTCGTGCTGCACGACGCCGTCGGCTGCGTCCTGGCCGACGACGTCACCGCCTCGGCAGACCTGCCGGCTCGCGATGTGGCCAGCATGGATGGTTATGCGGTCCGGGCTGCCGACGTCGCCGGCGCTTCGCAGGCCACACCGGTGTCCTTGCGGGTGCTGGATGAGGTGCGCGCCGGGGATTCCGAGGCGGCCCGACTGGTGGCATTGACCTCGGTGAGAATCGCCTCCGGTGCCCCGCTTCCTGCCGGAGCAGACGCCGTCGTCCCGGTCGACCTGACCGATCGTGGCCGCGCGGTGACGATGGTGCATGGCGAGGTGAGCGCTGGCAGCAACGTGCGGCCGCAGGGCTCTGACCTGGGCGAGGGGGAAGTCGCGCTCGCGGCCGGGCAGCGGATCGGGGCGCGGCAAGTCGCGCTCCTAGCCGCGATGGGCCTGGCCCGGGTACCGGTGCACCCCCGGCCGCGGGTGGTGCTGGTCTCGGTGGGCGATGAACTGATCGAGCCGGGTCGCAACGCCAGCAGGGGCGATGTCTTTGACGCCAACGGGCACGCCTTAGCAACCGCGGTCCAGGACGCCGGTGGGCGAACCTTCCGGGTCCCCGCCGTCCCCGATGAGCGCACCGCGCTGCGGGAGTCGCTGGAGGACCAGGTGGTCCGAGCCGACCTCATCATCACCACCGGCGGGCTGTCCGCTGGCGCCAATGACACCGTCAAGGAAGTGCTGGCGCCGCTGGGCACGGTGCGTTTTGACAACGTGGCGATCCACCCCGGGCGGCAGTTCGGCGTCGGCACCCTGGAAGGTGGCACCGCGATCGTGTGCCTGCCGGGTGACCCGGTGGCCGCGCAGATTGGGTATGAGATTTTCGTGCGCCCGGCGTTGCTGGCGATGGCCGGCCAGGGCGACCTGTACCGGCCGACGGTGACGGCGCAGGTCACCGAGGCGTGGACCTCACCAGCGGGTAAGCGTGAGTTTGTGCCGGTGCAGCTCACCGGGACACCCGCGGAGGGGTACCGGGCTGCGCCCGGTGGCGGGAGCCTGCTGACGGCGATGGCCAAGGCGAATGCGCTGGTGGTGGTGCCACAGGACGTCACAGAGGTGAGCCGGGGCATGGAGCTGGCTGCCCTCGTGTTGGAGCAATAGTGCGGCGAGCAACGGTCTGCAGGAGCAACAATGCGGCGAGGTGAGCTGCGGCTTCGTCCCTTGCGGGTGAGTGATCGGACGCAGTGGCAGAGGATCCGCCAGGTCAACGCCCAGTGGCTGCTGCCGTGGGAAGCGACCGGGCCGAGCGGCCCGCCCCCGGCGATGACATTCTCCCAGTATGTGCGCATGCTGCGCCGTCAGGCCCGGCGCGATCAGGGGTATGCGTTCGTGCTGGAGTTCGGCGGCGAGGTGGTGGGGCAGTTGACCATCGGTGGGGTGGTGCGAGGCTCGCTGCAATCGGCGCATGTGGGGTACTGGATCTCCGAACATGTGGCCGGGCGTGGGCTGATGACCCAGGCGGTGGCGATGGCAATCGACTACTCCTTCGACACCCTGGAGCTGCACCGGGTCGAGATCAACATCCGGCCGGAGAACGCCCCAAGCCTGCGCGTGGTGCACAAGCTGGGCTTGCGCGATGAGGGCGTGCGCGAGCGCTACCTGCACATCGGCGAACAGTGGCGCGACCACCGCACCTTCGCGATCACCGTGGAGGAGTGGGATGGGTCGATGCTCGCGCGACTCGCCGCGGGTCGCTCGAATGGTCACGGCGACCAGGGCGGCCTAGGCGACCAGGGCGGCCTAGGCGACCAGAGCGGCCACGGCGACCAGAGCGGGCTAGGCAGCTAGAGCGGCCCGATTTCGCCCAGTTCTGAGCGCTAGCACGCAACACGCCGCCGGTGGTGAGGGCTTAGGCGCGCTCGCGGTTCTACGGTCGGCATTGTGAGCGAACAGGTGGAGAGCGTTGCGGGCTTTGTGGTGCTCGCGGTCATCGCGATCTGCCTGTGCTACCTGCTCCCCGCGGCGATCCGGTCCCGTCAGATGGTGGCCGACGCCCGGCTCAATGACCGATTTTCCACCGGTTTGCGGGTCCTGACCCGGCAAGCCGAGCCCACCCAGCGACCTGAATCGCCGCGAGTGCAGCTGCACGCTGGTGGCCCGCGGCCTTCGGAGGCACCCATGGAAAGCCCAACGAAGAAGCCCACCGACGCTGGCGCCCCCACCCCGGCCGCCCTGGAGGCCCGACGGCTCGCGGCGCAGCGCGCCAAGGTCGCGGCCGCATCCAGCCGCCGTGCCGCAGCCGGACGACGGCGATTGGGACTTCTCGCGCTGCTCACCGTTGCCGCTGGCGCCCTGTGGGCGCTGAACGTGTTCATGACCATGCCGATTGCTGTACCGATTGCCGTCACCACTCTGCTCGTGGTTGCCGCGATCGCCGGCCGCCGTGCCTCGGTCCGCGCCCGGGTGGCCACCGCGCGGGAGCGCCAGGCGCTGATGTTCCCCGCCCGTGAGGACCGCCCGGGGGCTCGTTCGGTGCAGGAATTCCGCAACCGTGAGACCACCGCACCCCCGGTGCGCCACGCCAAGCGTGCACCCGCGGGTGAAGCGCCGGCCGTCTCGGCCGAAAAGGCCGAGGGGATCATCGCCGAGGCCCAGGCCCCGGTGCGCACACCGGTGAGCGAGCGGACCGGGAGCCTGCGGATCACCGTTGACCCCGCGCGAGCACGCGAAGCTAGCCCGATGCCGGAGATCCCCGAGGGTGAGGGCTGGACGCCGATCCCGGTCCCGGTTCCCACGTACTCGTTGAAGGCCGCCGCGCCCCGTCGTTCGGTGGAGCCGTATGAAGCGCCCCGCTGGGATGCCGAGCCCGCTGAGAGTGAGCGCGAGGAAGTGCTCGCGCAGGTGCAGGACGCCGTCCGGGAGCAAGAGGGCGCGCCGCCGGCCTCTCCCGAGCAGGTCCTAGCTGAGGACGAAGTAGCCCGCGTAGAAGGTTCGACGACGTCGGCACCCGCAGTTCCGTCGTCGGCCGCTACCGCTTCGGTATCGGGGGAGACGGCCGCTTCGTCGTCGGACCCTTCAGATTCTGAGGTGAGCACCAACACCGGTGGGATGAACCTGCAGGCGGTGCTGGAACGCCGTCGGGCCGCTGGCTGAGGCCCTGGGGCCGCTAACAGCAGTTCCCTTCTGACCGGACTGGCTGACCAGACTGGCTGAGCCGCGTGCTAGTCGGCGGCCGTTGGCTGTGTCTCGTTATGCGCTGGTACTCGCGAGGTGGCCAGCAGGCCGACGATGATCGCGGGCGCTAGCAGGATGAAGCCCAGAGCGTTGATCGCCTCGAAGCCGCCCCAAGCGAGCAC
>JBMDWZ010000166.1:0-9915 GCA_048594865.1 Beutenbergiaceae bacterium | reverse complement strand
CGTTTCTTGCCCCTAAACCCACGCCCGAAACTGGCGGTGCGCACGCGACTGGGGGCAGTTCACGCAGGCCCAAAATGCTCGGCCCAGTAACCCGCGCCAATCGTTTCCGTCGGACCAGCTCGCGGCTGACGTCACCACTTGCGAGCCTAGGTGTGGCGGCGGCACTCACCATGAGCGCTGCCGCCGCTCCTGCGTTCGCTGACAGTCACGATGCAGAAGGCGCCGAAGTAGACCAACTCGCAGTTGTCGTCGTCGGGGATGGCACCACGTACGAGAACGCCGCTGGCCCGGTTGCCGTTCAGTGGGTCGATTCCACTGGGGAACTCGGCCAGGAGGCGAACCTTCCGTCAACTGAGCAGGAAGCAGACGCGGGCCACCGCATCCTCACGCTCAACACCGACCGGGACCAAGCCGGAGCGCTGCAACAGTCTGCCGATCACGACTACGTGACCCTCGGCGGCTACGACGCGCCCCTTGGTGAGGACGGCAACGGTTCCGTCGCACCAGACACCCTGCGGGTCATCGGTCGCGTGGACTCTGCCGGCGAGGTCGACACGTCCACCACGCTTGCCGGCGCCTACAGCGAACGGCACATCAGAGGCGTGGCCTCCACCGACGGCGAGCGGTATTGGACCGGCGGGCACGGAAACGACTCCAGCGATCCAGCCCGAGCCGGAGTGCTCACCATCGAGCGCGGTGGCGACACCCCCGAGGTGATCGCAACCGACGGGGGATCGGCCAACCGAGCGAACAACACCAGGGTCCCAGTCATTCACGAGGGGCAGCTCTACGTCAGCTCCGATCGCACCGGATTGCATGGCATCAACGCGGTCGGCGACGGCGTACCGACCAGCGAAACGGAGCTGAATCTCATCGCACCCGCTCCCGGCGGGTCGACGGTGCCGCACGACTTTGCCTTCGTCGGTGACTCGCTGTACGTCACCTACACCGAGGGCGCCGCAGCGATCGTCCGGTACGAGCTCGACGGCGAGCAGTGGGAACCCTCGGGTCAGTTCGCCGGATCGTTCTGGGGCCTGACCGGGCGAGTCGCGGGCGAGGACGAGGTGCTCTACGCCACCCGAGGCAGCAATGCCGGCAACGAACTCGTGCAGATCGTCACCGACCCAGAACAGGACTTCGCCGACTCCACTGCCAGTGTGGTCGCCACCGCCGAACCCAATACCGCCTTCCGTGGCGTCGCCTTCGCGCCGGGATTCACACCCGGTGACGGCCCGGTCGCCACCCCCGAGGCCGCTCCGGAAGTGTCGTGGGACGTGCGCGTGGCCGGCGGTGCCGGAAACGCCCTCTCCGCCGTGCTCGGCGCCCCGACCAACCCAGCCGCTACCGGCACCTTCACCGACCCAGATGGGGATGATGTCGAACTGACCGTCGCCTCCAACGACACCGACGTCGTCGCCAATGACGACATCGAGGTCACGATCTCCGGTGACGGCACGTTCACACTGCAGGCCACCCCCTCGGGAGTCGGCACCACCACCATTGACCTCACCGCCACCACTAGCGACGGCCGGTCCGGTAGTTCCTCGCTGGCCTACTGGGTCTCGGAGCCGATCCCGGATGAGTCCGCCCTGGCACACGTTGGCATGGCTGATGCCTCGGCTGCCTATGACGTGGGCGACGGCTACACGGTGGTCGCTGACGACGACTCCAACCAGTTGCGCCTGTTCGCACCCACATTCGGCGAACCGGTGGCCGAGTTCGACTTCACCGACGTCATCGACCACGTCACCGACCGCACATTCGATCTCGAGGGTGCCGCCCGCGTGGATAACACCATCTACTGGGTCGGATCCTTGGGCAACTCGCGCAGCGGCAACTACTGGCCGCACCGCGACATCGTGTTCGCCACCGATGTGATCGGCTCCGGTGCCCAGACCGAACTCGAATACGTCGGCGCCGCCACCGGATTCCGCGATGCCCTGGTGGAGTGGGACAACGCCGATGGGCACGGCGCCGGAGCTGGCGCGCTGCAGTTCGAGCGGGCCACCACCCCGGGTTACTCCGTGGAGGGCCCCAACTCGCTCAACGTTGAGGGTGCCGCGATCGCTCCCGATGGCACGACCTTGTGGCTTGGTTTCCGCTCGCCGCTGGTGCCGGTCGCCGACGATCTGGGCAGCGACCCCGCCGGTGACCAGGCGTTGATCATCGGAATCGAGAATATTGCCGACGTCGTCGCGACTGAGTCCGATGTGCAGCCCGCTTCGTTGGCCTCAAGCAACCAAGTACTCGCGAGCGGCGGCGATATCGCGGTGGGGGATTACATCACCCTCGACCTCGACGGGCGCGCGATCCGTGACATCACCGAGGTGGACGACGGCGGCGGCTACTTGATTGCGGCCGGTAGCGCTGATGATGCGGGCAACTTCGCCATCTACGGCTGGAGCGGTGACCCGCAGGATGCACCGGTGCCCTCCAATGACGATCTGGGGCTCGACGGTTGGACCGGATCGTATGAGGCATTTGGGGTGGCGCCATCGTTGACCGACGGCACCACCATCCGGGTCATGCAAGACGTCGGAACGCTCGACATCTATCAGACCGGAACCGAGGCTCAGGACCTCACCCGTGAGCACATGAAATTCGTCTCCCACGACTACGTTGTCGACTTCGACGGCGCGTTCACGCAGGACTCCTCACCGCCCGATGACGATGAAGACGGGACCGGTGAAGACGGGAGCGGTGAGGACGGGAGCGGTGAGGACGGGAGCGGTGAGGACGGGACCGATGAAGACGGTGCCGGTGAAGACGGTGCCGGTGAGGACGACGGTGATGCGGCCGATGGTGGTGGCACTGATGGCGCTGGCACTGATGGTGGCACCGACTCAGGCGGCACCGACTCAGATGGCGGTAACACCGAGGGCGCACCGGGCGACCAATCCTCCGGTCCCGATCGCGATGCCGGGACCGATGAGATGCCGAGCACCGGGCTCGGTGGCGCAGCCCTGCTAGTAGCGATGACCGTGGTTGCCGTGCTCGCCGGGCTGGCCCTAGTGGCGGGCTCAGCGATGCGACGGAGCGGGCCCCGCAAAACGACCACCTGATGCCTCAGCTGCTGTGAGTGTTGCTGCCCGATTCGCACGACGAGTCGGGCAGCACCGCTTTACGGGAGGCCGATGCGCCGTCGGGCCTCGACTTCTTAGGCTTGCTTTGCGGGCGGATCTTGGATGCTGGACCCGGCCGCATCGGGCTGGCCGGTCTGCGTCTGCACCCCGTGGATCACATCCAGCGCCGCGGAGAACTCATCCAGCCGGCCCTCGGCCGCCATCTCCCGGGCCCGCTCGCTGGGCATGTGGACCAGCACACTCGCGAAGTGCCGCAGCACCCGCTCCACATCGGGGGAGTATTCGCCTCGAGTCTTGGCCCGCCGCAGAGCCGTGTTCACGAGATCCTCGACCTGGTCCCGGAACGCCACGATCACCGGCGCGGCCTGTTCCTGGGCCCGCTGCACGGTGTAATCCTCGGCGGCGTCCTCCACCAGGTCTCGAGCGCGCCCCGAGGCGTTCAACTCCTGAACCGGGGCGTGCACGCTGATCGTTTCCAGATCCAGCAAGTCGACGCCGGGCACCGTGGTCACGTCTTTGGCGACGTTCGCCGGCAGGCCGAGGTCGATGATCAACAGCGGTAGGTCGATGTCTCCGCGCGCGGCGCGAATGATCTCCGCGTCCAACACGTGCACCCGCGTGGAGGTGATGACCAGGTCCGCCTCGGCGATCGCATTGGCCAAGTCCGCCGGCGGGATAGGTCGAACATGCTCCCTGGTCGCGAACACAGCTTGGCGACCCGAGGGCGATGAGACGGCCACACTCTGCACACCGCGGGCACGCAGCGCGGCGAGCGTGGTGCGGGCATAGGCGCCGGTTCCGATCAGCAGCACCCGAGCCTGACGCCACGACGGAATTCGTGACTCGGCCAGGTCCAAAGCCAAACGAACCATCGAACGGCCCGCGGAGTTGATCTTGGTCGCCGACCGAACGCCACGACTGGTCGCTGAGGCCATCTCAAAAAGCTGCTCGAGGGCTGCCGAGCTGGCTCGCTCCTTGCGCGACTGCTCGAGGGCGCGCCTGACCTGCCCGGCGATGTCCTCTTCGCCAACGGCCACAGACTCAAGGCCGGTGGTCACCGCGAACAGGTGCGCGGCCACCCGGCTGGAAGACATCATCTGTGCGCTGTCACGCAACTGCTGCACCGGGGCACCGGCCGCCGAAGCGAACCTGGCCAAGGCGTCGTCGTAGGCGGCATCCACCGAACCGGACTCATCGACGGTGACGTCCAGGTACGTCTCGAACCTGTTGCACGTGGAGATCGTCACGGCACCGCGGACGCCATCGTCCTGCAGGTGGGATTCCGATCCCTCGTGACCAGTGGTGAGGCGATCGAGCAGCGCAAAGGACGCCGTCCGGTGGCTCACACTGATGCAGATCAACACCCCAACATCGTATGACTCTTCGGAGCACTTGTACGTGACGCCCCGTCATATTGAAATGGCCCTCGCAGTGGGAGAATTGCGGCGATGACTGAGCTTCCGATCGACCACCCGCTCGCTGAGCGCACTGCCAACTCTCCGCTAATCCGTGCTTACCGGGGCAACCGCCCCGAGGTAACCCCGGTGTGGTTCCAACGCCAAGCGGGCCGATCGCTGCCCGAGTACCGCGAACTGCGCGCCGGGATCGCCATGCTGAAATCGTGCGTCAACCCCGAACTTGTCACTGAAATCACAATGCAGCCGGTTCGCCGTCACGACGTTGACGCCGCGATCCTGTTCTCCGACATCGTTTTGCCGCTGTACTTGGTGGGCGTCGGGGTGGACATCGTGCCCGGCAAGGGGCCGGTGGTTGACCAGCCGATCCGCACCGCCCAGGACGTGGCAGAACTCAAGGCGCGCACCGGATCCACGATCGATCCGGACCTGTTCGCGCCGGTGACATCCGCCGTCGGTCTGCTCACCGCTGAGCTCGGGAGCAAGCCGCTGATCGGCTTCGCCGGTGCGCCTTTCACCCTGGCCGCCTATCTCGTTGAGGGCGGGCCGTCGAAGGATCACCTGCGCACGCGGGCCCTCATGCACAGCGACCCGGACGTGTGGAACGAACTGCTGGAGTGGCTCGCGCAGCTGAGCGGCGGGTTCATGACGGCGCAGGTCCAGGCGGGCGCTTCGGCGGCGCAGTTGTTTGATTCGTGGGCCGGGGGACTTAGCCGCGAGGATTACGTGAACCACGTGGCACCGCACTCTCGGCACGCACTGGCCGGGGTGAAGGAACTGGCGTTGCCTGCTCCGAGTAACTCCGGCACGGGGCTGGGCGAGGGTGCAGACGTAGCAGCGGAGCAGGGGACGACGGCGAGGGGCGAGTCGGTCCCGACCAGCCACTTCGGTGTCGGCACCGGTCACCTGCTTCCCTCCATGAAGGACGTCGGCGCCGATGTGCTCGGGGTCGACTGGCGAACCCCACTGGATGAGGCGGCGGCAGCCGTCCCGGGCACCACGTTGCAGGGCAACATCGACCCAGCGCTCCTCGCTGCCCCGTGGGAGGTGCTGAATGAACACGTCCGCGATGTGCTGCGGCGTGGCCACAGCGCCCAGGCGCACGTGCTCAACCTTGGGCATGGAGTGCCGCCGGACACCGATCCCACCGTGCTCACCAAGATCGTTGCGGGAGTGCACGACGGTTCGCTGACGGCGGGGTGAGTACCACGCGCGGGAGTCACGACGGCGAGCGGCCAGTTGGCGAGCGGCCAGTTGGCGAGCGATCAGTTGGCGAGCAGGCCGACGGCGAGCGGTCAGTTGGCGAGCGACCCTTCCCTGCGCGAGCAGGTGACACCGGCGCCGCCCATAGGGTTCATAGTGAGAGCCACGGCGTTCGTGATGAGAGCCACGGCGGGCATGGTGAGAGCAGTGGGGACGTGCTCGTCGTCGGCGCGGGCGCTGCCGGGCTGGTTGCGGCGAAGCATCTGGCTGCCACCGGTCGCCGAGTGATTGTGGTTGAGGCCGCGCCGCAGGCGGGCGGCATGGTTGGGCACCTGGACGTCGATAGCGTGCGTGTGGACTCTGGGGCGGAGAGTTTCGCGACCCGTGGCGGTTCCGTCGCGGCGCTAGCCACCGAACTGGGGCTCGGTGAAGATCTGGTCACGCCAGTTTCGGCACCTGCGCGCATCCATCCAGGTATCACCCCAGACGTCACCTCGGGCACACCGTCCGCCTACTCGTTGCCCCCGACCGGCGTGTTCGGCATCCCCACGGACTTCAGTTCTCCGGGACTACTTGAAGCGCTTGGCCACGACGGCCTGCAGCGGGCAAGGGAGGACCTAAACCTCGACCCCGAGGTGGGCGCGGACGCCTCCACGTTCGCCGAGTTGGTGCATGCGCGAATGGGCGCAGCGGTCCTGGAACGGTTGGTGCGTCCGATCATCCGCGGGGTGCACTCGATCGAACCAGAGCAGCTTGGCACCGACGCGCTGATCCCCAATCTCACGCAGAGGTTGGCGAAGGCCGGGTCGCTCTGCGCGGCGCTCGCCGACGTCCGGGCTGCGGCTCCGGCCGGGAGCGCGGTGTTGGGCATTGCCGGGGGAGTGCACCGTCTAGTCGAGGCGCTCGCCGACACGCTGCAACGCGAGGGGGTGGAGGTCCGCTTGGGCACTGCAGTGATGGGTGTGGCTCGCGAGGGCTCGGGCTGGCTGGTCAAGACCGCTGGCTCGGCGAACAACGCGATCCGGTGCGATGAGGTTGTTCTGGCCTGCGCGCCGAAAACCTGGTCGTTCCTGGATTGGGACTCGCCTTTGGCGCTGGCCGCCCGAGCGTTCCCCGACCCGGGAGAAGTCGAACTCATCACTCTTGTGCTGCACAGCTCCGCCCTGGCCGAGCACCCGCACTCCGGAGTTCTGGTGGCCGCCCCGGGCACCGGCGCCAAGGCCCTGACGTACACCAGCGCGAAGTGGGAATGGGTAGCCCGGGCAGCCGGGCGGGAGCGCACAGTGCTTCGACTCTCCTATAACCGAGACACAGCCGTCGATGGTCCCACTACCTCCGAGGCGCTCGCCGATGCCGGTCGACTTTTGGGAATCGCTATCGACGACAGTGCATTGCTCGCCGCAGCCCGCGTCACCTGGCGGGTGCCGCGCACGCCCGTGGCCCTGGGGATGGCCGAGGCCGCTTCCCACATGCGCTCGGTCGTGGGCGACATCACCGGCCTGGAGGTGGCCGGGGCGTGGATCGACGGAACCGGGCTCGCCTCAGTCATCCCCGGTGCCGAACGAGCCGTAGAGCGTCTGGTTCACGACGCACCGACAAGGACCTGACGCACCGTCGCAAACGGCCTCCATCTGCGGGATTAGAGTGGATCGTGTGACCCTCGACAGCCCAGCACCTGGCCCCAGCACCCCCGGCGCCACCGCCCAAAGCAGCGCCCAAAGAAGTGCTCACAGCAGCGCTCACCTCCCGGCCATGGATAGCGCCTCCACGCATAGCCCACCGGCGGTCCGCGGGCGCAAGTCCCCGCCGGCCGAATCCGTTCACCTCGAGCCCGGTGCTCGCGTGCCCGCCGCCTCCGCGCCGGCCCAGGATGGCCCCGAGCAGGTCACCGAGCCGGTCGACTATGACGCGATCCTGCTCATGGGCTTCGGCGGACCGCAGGGTCAAGAGGACGTCATCCCATTCCTGCGCAACGTCACCGCCGGTCGCGGCATCCCCGATGAACGGCTCGAAGAGGTCGCCACCCACTACCGGCACTACGACGGCATCAGCCCGATCAACGCCCAAACCCAGAACCTGCGTGAGGCGCTAGCCGCGGCACTGCCCGCCGCCGGCATCGACCTGCCCGTCTACTGGGGCAACCGCAACTGGGGCCCTTACCTCGTGGACGCGCTGATCGCCGCCCACGCCGAGGGTCACCGCAAGATACTCGCGATCGCCACGTCGGCTTACTCCTCCTACTCCTCTTGCCGCCAGTACCGCGAAGACATCGCCGATGCCCTGCAAGATTCTGGTCTGGCCGAGGAACTTCAGGTGGACAAGGTGCGCCAGTACTTCGACCACCCCGGGTTCGTCGCCCCGTTTTTCGACGGGGTCACCAGTGGTCTGCGCGAACTCACAGACGGCGGCGCCCGCACCATCGAGGTACTGTTCGCCACCCACTCCATCCCCACCCCAGATGCGCAGCGTTCGGGGCCCGAGGAGCTCAACCTCGGCGAAGGAGGTGCCTACGCCGCCCAACACCTCGCGGTTGCAGACCTCGTGATGCAGCGGGCCACCGCGGATCTGCAGTCCAGCGTTGGCCAGCAGTCCAGCGCTGACGCGCAGCCCACTAGCGGCGGCCAGCCGAGCATCTCCTGGCAGCTCGTGTACCAGTCGCGCTCCGGCCCACTGACCCAACCCTGGCTGGAACCGGACGTCAACGACGCCATCGCAGAGCTGCCAAAGCGCGGCGTCGATGCCGTCCTCATCGTCCCCCTCGGGTTCCTCTCCGACCACATGGAAGTGTTGTGGGACCTGGACAACGAGGCGATGGAGACCGCTGGCGAACATGGGCTCAAGGCTTTGCGCGCGCCGACGCCCGGCACCGACCCGCAGTTCGTCGACGGACTCGTGGACCTCGTCAGCGAACGCCTCCAGGGGCGCCCCAAAGCCCAGCGCCAGGCACTGACGGACCTTGGCCCGTGGTTCGACGTCTGCCGGCCCGGCTGCTGTGAGAACGTGCGCCGGGGCTTTCGTCCAGCCGCGGCTGGGGTGGCACCGTGAGCACAACCATCCGAATCGGTACCCGCGCCTCGGTCCTCGCCCGCACCCAAACGCAAACGATCGCCGACGCGCTCCAGGGCCGCGGCGTCACCGTCGAGATTGTGCCGATGACGTCCGACGGCGATCGCACCCGGGCATCGTTGTCCAGCCTTGGAGGGGCTGGCGTCTTTGCTGCCGGGCTGCGCACCGCGCTCCTGGAGGGACGGTGCGACGCGGTGGTGCACTCCCTCAAAGACCTACCGACCACGCCGCACCCGGGGCTGGTCGTGGCCGCCACCCCCGACCGTGAAGCAGCCGAAGATGTGCTCTGCGCTCGGGACGGCATGACCATCACCTCACTGCCTAAAGGAGCGGTGATCGGGACCGGCTCACCTCGCAGAGCCGCGCAGATCCGGATGGCTCGCGCCGACCTGCAGGTCCGGGACATCCGCGGCAACATCGACACCCGGATGGGCTTTGTCCGCGATGGTGAGCTCGACGCCGTCGTCCTGGCCGCGGCCGGCTTGCACCGCACCGACCACACCGACGCCATCACCCAGACGCTGCCACTAGAGGTGTGGCCAACGGCGCCCGGTCAAGGCGCCCTGGCCGTGGAGATCCGTGAGAGCGACGCCGAATCGGGCACCGAGCTCTACGAAGCGGTCCGCAGTGTGCACAATGCCCAGGTGTGGGACGCGGTGACCGCCGAGCGTGCGGTCCTGGCCCGCCTGGAGGCCGGGTGTGCGGCGCCGGTCGGTGCCCACGGAACGGTGTCCGACGGCGTGCTGAACGTCAGCGCAGCCGCCTATCACCCCACCGAGCGTGCCTTCTTCACTGCCCGTGGCCAGGCACCGGTCGCCTCGGCCACCGAGCTCGGTGCGGACCTGGCGACTCAGTTGCTGCAGTCCGGGGCCTCGGAGTGGCTGCCGACCACCCGATAGCACCGACACTGCGATGCTTTGCGACCCTCCACACTCTCCCCCCACGGTTCTGATTCCGCGGGGTGGGCAGTGGGGCGAGCGCACCCAGAACCTCGCCCATGAGCACGGCCTGACCCCGTGGATCGTGGACCTCATTCGCACCGATCCGGTCCCGATCGACGGCGAAAGCCTCGCGGGCATCGACGTCGACTGGATCGCCCTCACCTCCGCTGCCGCCCTACCGGCGCTGCAGACGGTGATGGCGGCCCG
>JBMDWZ010000165.1:0-6644 GCA_048594865.1 Beutenbergiaceae bacterium | reverse complement strand
CCACGCTACGGCGCCATCCACCTCACAGTGGGCGCGAATTCCCCGGCCCCGAGGCATGAGGTAGCCGCTGCCTACGCCGAGCGCTTTGGCTTGGAGTCTGAACCCCTGCAGGGCGCCTCGCACGCCGTGCACCTAGAAGCCCCGCAGGTGTTCGCCGCCGCGATCCTGCGCTCCGTGGAACACCTACGGGGCTGAGCAGCACCCTCTTGAAGCACCGTTATCCGAAGCAGAGCAGTGCTAACCAGAGCAGCGCTACCCGAACCAAAGCCCGGCTAGCGAAGTGCCGCCAGCAGTGCGGCGGAGTCTGCCACGGAGCCGAATACCCCGCCCTGCATCGTGACCATCTTCAACGCGGCCTCGTGGTTACCCGGATCGGTAGCTCCGGTGCAGTCGCTGAGCACCAGGCACTCATAGCCGCGGTCGTTTGCCTCGCGCATCGTGGTGTGTACGCACACGTCGGTGGTGATCCCGGTGAGGATCAGGTGGGTGATCCCAGCTGAGAGCAGCAGCAGGTCCAGGTCGGTGGCGTAGAACGCACCCTTGCCGGGCTTGTCGATAATGAGTTCGCCATCGATCGGAGCCACTTCCGGCACGATTTCCCACCCAGGTTCGCCGCGTACCAGGATTCGTCCACATGGCCCGCTGGTGCCGATCCCGGCCCCGATCTGCTCAGAGCGCCACAGCTTGTTCGGCGGGCAGTCGGACAGGTCTGGCCGGTGCCCCTCACGGGTGTGCACCACGGTCATCCCCAGTTCACGGGCGGTGGCGAGTACCCCGGCGGTGGGCTCCAGTCCGGCTCGGGTGAGCGAGAGGTCATAGCCCATCGAGTCCACGTATCCGCCTGGGCCGCAGAAGTCGGTTTGCCAGTCGATCAACACCAGGGCGGTGCGATCTAGGTCGATCTGCCCGTCATATGGCCAGGCATATGGCTGGGCATCGACCGTGGCGCGCGTGCGAGTGGAGCTGGCGGTCTGAGTCATGAGGTTTCTCCTTGAAGAGGGGTTGGGGCGGCGGGTTCCAGGCCACCCAGTGCGGCTAGGTAATCGGCGCTGGTGGCGACGGCGCCGAAGATGCCGCCAGACATTTCAATCGAACTGATCGCGCCGGCCAGCAGATCCGGCTCGGCGGCGGAGGATAGATCGCTCAGCAGCAGGCATTCATAACCGCGGTCATTGGCCGAACGCATCGTGGAGTGCACGCCGGTCTCCAACCACGTTCCCGCGAGCAACAGGTGCGTGCGGCGGTGGCGGCGCAGCAACGAATCGAGATTGCTGCCGTAAAACCCATCCACACCATCGGAACCGACGACGACGGCGCCCGCCGGCAGACCCAAATGTTCCGGTGGCATGGGGTCAAGTGAGCTACCTACCTGCCCGCTGCGCCCCACCAGTGCCGCACTCGGGGCGGTCATGACGTGCACGACCAGCACCCCAGCACCCTCCACCTGACTGGCGAAGTCACCAAGGCGACCGGTTGTGCCAGCCGGGGTTACGCCGTCGTGCACCGATGTGCCGGTGGCCGGGCCGGGCCCTGCACCCGGGGAACTGATGGCCAGTAGGGCCGTGTTCCCCGGGAGCAGGCGTCCGTCCCATGGCCACGCATAGGGTGAGGACTGAACCAGGGTGCTCATCGGATTAGGACAGATTCCCGACGACGCCCTCAACGAGGCAGTCGAACTCGTTCACCTGCTCGTAGGTGGCAACCTCACCATCTGCTACCAATTCGGTGCCGTCTTGGCACAGGATCGGGCCGGTGAAGACGCTCTGTCCCTCCTCGGAGAGGCGATCGTGCTCACCCAGGATCTGCTCCTGTAGGTCGGCGTCAACCGAATCACCGAAGTCGGCGAGCTCCAGGGGATTGTTATCGGCGGCGAAGGTGCCGAGCCAGTTGTCGTTGAATTCCGAGCCGGCGAACTCATCATTGCTGACGGCTTCGATGGTCTGGGTCATCACCGGGGCCCAGTTCCAGGTGGATCCGGTAAGCCATGCGTCTCCGGCAAGGTCGATCGCGTCGTAGTGGTAGCCCACGATGCTGCCGTCAGCCTCATCGACCCCCTGAATCACAGTGGACTGACAGTCCTGGTGTTGGCTGAACACGTCCACGTCCTCAGACAACAGCGCCCGCACGGCGTCCTGCTGGCGCACCGGGTCACACCAGTCGGAGGTGTTGATCAGGTGGGTGGAGACCTCGGGGTTTACTTGCGTAGCGCCCAGATGAAAGGCGTTGATGTTGGCAATGGTTTGGTTGATCGGGAAGGCGTAGATGAAGCCGAGCTTGTTGGACTCGGTCACGCCACCTGCCGCCATGCCGCCCAGGCTCACCGGCTCATACGCCGCGCCCCAGTAGGTACCGAAATTCTCAGGGAACTCGCCGGTGTGATACCCGCCTTGGTGCAGCACGGTGATCTCGGGGTTGTCCTGGGCGAAAGACAGGGCGTACTCGAAGTAGCCGTAAGAGGTAGCGAAGATGACCTCGGCGCCCTGATCGGCCATCGATTGCATGGTGTCGGTCACCGAGTTGTTCTCGGGGATCTGATCGGCGGTGATGACGTCCACGCCGTCCACGTCGCTCAGGGTGTCGGCGGCATCCGCCACGGCCTGGTTGTAGCCGGCGTCCTGGGTGGACCCGACCATCACGATGCCAACAGTGATGGGGGAGTCGATGTCTGCCTCGACCCCACCGTCATCTCCGTTTCCATCGGCGCAGGAGGAAAGCACCAGCCCGGTGGCCAGGGTGAGCGCCGCGGCAGCGGTCAGTTTCCGTCTCATCGTGTTCCTTTCTTGTGGGGCATCGCGTCGATGTCCCGGGTCTGTGGGGTGTTCAGTGGCGGCCAGGGCCGCCGAGGTCTCTTGGCGGACTAGCGAGTAGCTAGTGCCTCGGACAGAGCCTCGGGTTGGCGAAGCCTGCGCGCGGAAATCAGCACCAGGGCTACGAGCGTGACCAGGTACGGCAGCGCATCGAGCAGGTATTGGTTCACCGAGATGCCTCGGGCTTGCAGTACCGAGGCGGTGGCGATCATCGCGCCGAAGAGGTAGGCGCCGAAGGCCACCCAGCCGGCCCGCCAGGCGGAGAAAATCACCACGGCCACGGCAACAAATCCGTACCCATTGGTCATGTCCGTGCTCCAGTTGCCGACCTGTCCCACCGAGAGGTAAGCGCCACCGAGCCCGGTGAGCGCGCCACCGACCAGCAGTGCACCGAATCTGGTGCGAGCGGCAGAGCCACCCGCGGCATCGACGACGGCGGGGCGCTCGCCGGTCGCGCGAATCTGTAGTCCTGGACGTGTGCGGGTCAGCAGCCACCACAGCGCCGGGACTGCGACGAACCCGGCATACACCAGCGGATCGTGGATGAACAGGATCGGGCCAAGGAACGGGATGTCTGAGAGCACCGGGATCGGCATGGTGCTCAGCGAACGCACCCCTTGGCCTACGTAGTCGCGCCCGATCACTGAGGTCAGGCCGAGCAGCAGGAACCACACGATCAGCCCACTGGCGAGCTGGTTGGCACCACGAGTCACTACTGCCCAGGCGAAGAGCGCCGCGACCACCACTCCAGTGGCTGCGCCGGCGATTAACGCCAACCACGGCGATCCGGTGCTGATGCCGACGATCACCCCTGCCAGGGCCCCGCCGAGCATGCCGCCCTCGGTGCCCAGGTTGGTGACTCCGGCGCGCTGGTTGATCAGCTCGCCCAGGGAAGGGAAGAGCAAGGCTGTGCCGACGGCGATGCCGCCAGCGAGGATTAGTTCAATCACGCTTTCCTCCGGTGAGAGATCACTGCCATCGCCAGGCACAGGCAACCCAGGAGTACGTACACGGCGCTGCCGTCCAGGCCCGCGCGCAGTTGTAGCGGGTTACCGGCTGCGACTATTGCGGCGAATAGCACCGCGAGCACGGTTGCCTTGAGGACGCTGCCGCGAGCCAGGAACGCGGCTAAGAAGGCAACGAAGCCCAGACCTCCGGTGATGTCGGGCCTCAGTTGGCCCTCCAGGCCGATGAGGTTCAGTGCCCCGCCGATTCCGGCTAGTGCGCCACCGGCCGCGATCGCCCCGATCGAGAGCCGCCCGGCAGGAAGTCCCGAACGACGGGCAGCTTCGGGGTTACCTCCGGTGACCCGCAGAAGAAAGCCCCACGTTGTGCGGCTCAGCAGCCACCAGGTGAGGACCACCAGCATGACGACGGCGAAGATCGCCACGCTCACCCGGCTCCCGGGGATCATCGGCAACAGTGCGGTGGAGTCCAGGGGCCGGCTTTGAGGCTGGCCGGTCCCCTGCGGGTCGCGCCACGGTTGGTACAGCAGGTACAACATCACCGAGATTGCGATGAAGTTCGCCAGCACAGTGGTGACCGGTTCGGGAGCTTTGAACCACACCCGAAGTGCCCCGCACATCGCTGCCCACAACCCGCCGGCCACGGCTCCGGCAAGGATGCATGCCGCCCACACCAGCGGTCCGGGAACCAACCCGCCAACGGCAACGCCGATGCCGGTGGCAGCAACGGCGCCGAACACGAGTTGGCCTTCGCCGCCCACGTTCACCAGCCCCGCCCGTGCAGGGATGACCACGGCCAGTGCCGCCAACACCAGCGGGACTGAACGCACCAGAGTCTGCTGAATGAAGGTGGAATTGCCGAACACGCCTTGGGTCAGAGTCAGCCACAGGTCACCCGGGGTGGCGCCCTGAGTCCAAGCGAAGATGATGAACAGCAGCACTGCGGCGGGCACGGCGATCGCGATCGCCCGCAGTTCCGTGCGCCGTGAGGCCCCGGAGGTGCGCCCGGCGCCGGGAACCTCAGCGGGTGCCGGTGCGGCATCGTTCGGCGCGCTGGTTGGGGGTGCGCTAGTCATGACGAGGCTCCGGTGGTCGTTGATTCCGCGGCGGGGGTTGCAGCCTTGGCGGGGGTTGCAGTCGCGCCTTGCGTTGAAGTCGGGCTGCCTGTGACCGCCTCGCCATTGGTCATGAGTTGGCCGATATTGGTGCGGGTCGCAGTGGCTCGGGGTAGCTCTCCGGCGATCCGGCCATCGGCGAGCACCGCGACCCGATCGGACAGATCCGCGAGCTCATCGAGATCCTCGGAGACCACCACCACCGCGGCACCACGATCGCGAGCCGCGAGAATCGCTTCGCGAGTGTGCTGGGCCGTGGCCACGTCCAGCCCGCGGGTGGGGTAGGCGAGCACGAGCACATCCGGCTCACTGGAAAAGGCCAGCGTGAGCAAGACCCGCTGAATATTCCCGCCAGAGAGATCGCCCAGGATCCGGTCTGGCTGGGCCACGGGCAGACCCACTCGATCGGCGCGGTCGGCGAAGGACTGCGCGGCGCTCGCCGTGCCTCGGCCGCCGGGTCGCTTGCCCGCGGCCAGGTCCCACAGCTCTGTGTGCTCGGCGATACTCAGACCTGGCACTACGAACTGTTGTACCGGGTTGGGAACCACGCACACGACCCCATGTCGACGCATTGCCCGTGGGCGCCCGAACTCTTCGCTTCGGCCCGCAACCAGGAGTTGCCCAGCGTCAACGGTCTTGGCTCCGGTGAGCACATCCACCAACTCGTCTTGGCCGTTACCGGCAACGCCAGCGATGCCCAGTATTTCTCCGCCATGCACGTGCACGTGCACGTCAGCCAATGCGGTGGTGCCATCGGCGCGCTCGGCGCAGACGCCGCGCAGCTCGATCGCGGCCGGAGACTGGATGTCTGCGTCGAGTGGGGAGGCAGCGGCGGTGGAGTTGCTGAGCGCAGCGACGCTACGTCCCACCATTGCCTGGATCAGTTCGTCGTCGCTGAACTCTGCGGCACTGCGATCGGCCAACACCACCTCGCCGCCGCGTAGAACGGTGACGGCGTCTGCGATCCGGCGGACCTCGCGCAACTTGTGCGTGATGATGATGACGGCCACGCCGTCACTACGCAGGTGATCAACCACCTCGAAAAGGGCATCGACCTCCACCGGGGTGAGCACCGACGTCGGCTCGTCCAAGATCAACAGGTCGGCGCCTCCCATGAGCACCTTGAGAAGTTCCACTCGCTGCCACTCGCCGATCGACAAGTCATCGATACGCGCATCGGGCTTGATCGAAAGACCCCAGCGGGCACTGGATTGGGTGATCTGTTTGCGGATCGCGCGGGGCCGTAGCACGGCATTGGTGTCTTGCAGGTAGAGGGCAATGTTTTCCCACACGGTCAGAGCGGGGATGAGCCGCATGTCTTGAAAGACCAGTCCGATTCCCAGATTGCGGGCGGCCTGTGGGGAGGCGATGGACACCGGAGAGCCGTTGATGAGGATCTGGCCAGAGTCGGGTTGGTGAACTCCATAGAGCGACTTGACCAGGGTGGACTTTCCGGCGCCGTTCTCTCCCAAGAGCGCGTGCACCTGACTGGGGCGCACGCTGAAGGAGACGTCCAGATTTGCTTGGACCGGACCGAAGGCCTTACTCAGGTGATCCACCTGCAGCAGCGGCGGAGTTGGGCCACCTGCCTGGTTGGCCTGGGTGTTTTCGAGGGTGGTGGGGTGAGCGCCGTTGGGTATCAAACCATCTCCTTCGCAGCGTGTTCGAGGTAGGAGCGCCAGCCGCCGAAGCCGGAGATGTCGGTGGCGCCAGCAGCGAGCTGCGGGTCGGCGCGGAAGCCGGTGACCGTGCGACCA
>JBMDWZ010000164.1:0-12842 GCA_048594865.1 Beutenbergiaceae bacterium | reverse complement strand
CGGGTCTCCAACGGCGTCACCTTCCTGGGCGTCAACAGCGAGGCCGGCGCACTGGCCGATGAGCGCGTGCGCCGCGCCATCGTGCACGCCATCGACCGCGAAGCGATCACCGACAGTGTGCTCGCCGGTGCCGGGGAACCGATCAGCCAGGCTGTGGCCCCCAGCGTGACCGGGTTCGATGACTCGGTTGGCGTTGCCGAGTTCAACCCAGACCTGGCCCGAGACCTGCTCGAAGAAGCCGGGTACGACGGCGAAACGATCGTTTTCGAATACGCCTCCGATGGTCGTATCCCGCTGTCGACCGAGGTCGCTCAGGCGATCCAAGGGTTCCTCACCGACGTCGGTATCGAAGTGAGCATGTCCGGGATGGACCAGGCCAGCTTCTCCGGCCGGGTGTATGGCACCGAAGACATGCGCGGGCTGTTCCTCAACACCTGGGCACCGTCCACCATGGATGGTGACATGCCCGTGACGAACATGTTCGCCGGTGGCGCCAACGACTACACCGCCGATGGTGCGGCCCCCGATCTGGTGGCCGAGCAGCGCACCGTGGGTGACCAGGAGCGGATCGATGTGTTCGGTGAACTGGCCGAGTTGAACATCGAACAGGGCTGGTTGATCCCGCTGTACGCACCGGAGACCATCTACGCCGTCAACCCGGATCTGGACTGGACCCCGCGGGTGGATGGATTGTTCGCCCTGGTGGACACCCACTTCACCGAGTAACCGCAAACCCTCCCAACCAGGTGGGCCGGGCAGACTTGGCCACGCCGACGTTTGCCCGGCCCACCTGACCTTTCTTCAAGGAGCACTAGATGAAGCTCGTGCACGGACGCACGGTGATCACCATGGACCCCGACCGCCGAGTCCTGGACTCAGGGGCAGTGGTGATCGACGGCGAGAAGATCGTCGCCGTTGGGCAGTGGGACCAACTCGAAGCCGACTACGACATCACCGAACGCATCGGCGGTGAGAACTTCGCGGTGCTTCCCGGGTTGATCGACGCGCACGGGCATGCCGGGCACAGCCTCATCAAAACCCTCGGGGTGGACCGCCCCGACATCTGGATGAACGTGGTCACCCCGTTCTACTTCGGCGCCACCACCACCGAGTACTGGTACGTCGATGGGTTGGTCGCGGCGATGGACCGGCTGGGTAACGGCGTCACCACCTCCATGAGCGTGATGGGCTCACGTCCCCGCGCCGACTCTCCGGACTTCGCCCGCGCGCACGCCAAGGCCTACGCCGAGGTGGGGGTGGCCGACGTCATCGGCCTCGGCCCCTCCGGCGAGCCACTGCCGCACCCCACCACCCGCGAAGTCGATGGGCACTGGCAGGACTTCACCAGCTCCCTGAGCGACATGATCGAGGTGACCGGGCAGGTCATTTCCGAACTCGACGGCACCCGCGACGGGCTCACGCGGGTGTTCGTCACCCCGTTCACGATCCTGCCCTCGCTCTACCCCTCCGGGCCTTCCACCCCGCACCAGGCCGTGAGCCTCACCGAGGGTGACCGTGAGCATGGCGCCGCCGTGCTGGAGCTGGCGGCCCGCACCGGCACCAGGATTCACTCCGACTGCTTCGCCGGGCACGTGCGCCTAGCGATGCAAGATCCGGACACCGCGATCCTGGGCCCCAACGTGCACCTGCAGCACGGCCACGGGTTGGACCCGGCGGAGATCGCGCAACTGGCGCAGACTCAGACCAACTTCTCCCACGCCCCCGGCGGCACCGCCGACGTCCCGGCAATGATGACCGCGGGTATCCCGGTGGCGATCACCACCGACGGCAGCGCACCCCAGCGCCCCTATGACCTGCTGCTGGCCGCCCGCTCGGCCCGGGACGCCCACATCGTGCGCCGGTCCGATCCCTACATTTTGCCGCCGGGCAAACTTCTGGAGGCGATCACCATCGACGCCGCCACCGTCATGGGCATGCAAGAGGACATCGGTTCCCTCGAAGCGGGCAAGCGGGCCGACGTCGTGTTGCTGGACCTTGACGCCCCGCACCTTCGCCCGTGGTGGATGCCCGTTCACCGGGTGATCCAACAAGCCACCGGGCGCGATGTGCACACCGTGCTGGTGGCCGGGGAAACGGTGCTTGAAGATCGCCAGCCGGTGCGCGTGCAGCGGGCGGAGATCCTGGCCGAAGCCGAACGGATCGCCGCCGAGCACGTGCAGCGCGCGGGCCTGAGTGAACACCTGGGCACGCCCGGATGGGGGCAGGTGCGACGTGTCTTTGCCTAACTCACGCCGGATCGCCGTCGTCAACTGCAACACCTCGTCGCAGATGACCAAGGAGATCGCCGATGGTGCCCGCGAGGTCGCTGCTGCGGGAACCACGATCGTGCCCCTGCAACCGGCCTGGGGCCCGGAATCTGCCGAGGGTTTCTATGACAGTTTCATCACCGCCGCCGCGGTGCTGGACCTGCTCACCACCACCACCGAATCGTTCGACGCCGTGGTGATGGCCGGCTTCGGGGAACACGGGCGTGAGGGCGCCCGGGAACTCCTGGACATCCCGGTGGTGGACATCACCGAGGCCGCCGCGATGCAGGCGATGCTGCTGGGACACCGGTACGGCGTGGTCACCACCCTGTCCCGGGTGCGCGGGCAGATCCATGACAGCCTGCTCACCGCAGGTCTTGCCGCCCGGTGCGCCGCCATCGAAGCGACCGACCTGGGCGTGCTGGAGGTCACCGAAAACCTCGACCGCACGGTCGCCGATTTCGCTGCCGCCGGGCGCCGTGCCCTGGATGCCGGCGCCGACGTCCTCATCCTCGGATGTGCCGGCTTCACCTCGGTGCGCCACCGCTTGGCCCAGGAACTCGGCGTCCCGGTGGTCGATGCCGTGAGCGCTGGGGTCACCACCGCGCAAGCGCTGCTGGATGCCGGCACCCCGGCGGTGAACGCCGGGCCCTATGCCCCGCCGTTGGTTAAATCCATGCGTGGTTGGCCGGTCAGCGGAGTTAGCCGGCCGGTCGGCGCAGACGGGCTGGGCACACCGGTTTAGGTTGGGTGGACCATGACTCACACAGCCCCCGAGCAGACCACCCGCATCACCGCCGGCCATGTGCTGGCCTGGAACGGCACCGACCATGCCCTGCTCACCGATGCCGAAGTGGTTTACCGCGGCACCACGATCCTGTT
The DNA here is from genome assembly GCA_048594865.1 of Beutenbergiaceae bacterium. Lineage (GTDB taxonomy): Bacteria > Actinomycetota > Actinomycetes > Actinomycetales > Beutenbergiaceae > CALKWS01. The sequence goes on along the minus strand of JBMDWZ010000164.1, from coordinate 9,693 downwards.
CGTGGGGGATCGCTGGGACGGTGTTGCCGATGTTGAGATCGATGCCTCCGGTGGGTTGGTGATGCCCGGATTCATCGACCTCGACGCCCTGACGGACATCGATCATTGCCTGCTGGACTCCTGGCAGGACCGGGACGTCAGCGGGTCCTACAACTGGTCCACGGCCTACGCCAAGAACCCCCGGCACACCTTCACCCAAGCGCAGCGGGCGTTGGTGCGGGAGTTCGCGATCGCCCAGTTGGCCCGCCACGGTGTCACCACCTTCATGCCGATCGCCTCGGAGGTGCATTCGCAGTGGGCCGAGAGCTACGAGGACTTCCGCGACGTTGCGCAGATCACCCAGCGGATCGGCCTGCGCGGATACCTCGGGCCGTCCTACCGCTCGGCGGTCAACGTCTTCGACGCCGGCTCCCCGGGCCTGTACTGGGACGAAAAGCGCGGTGAAGAGGGCCTCGATGGCGCGATCGAGTTCCTCGACCACGTCCAAAGCCTGGGCAGCGAGCTGATCTCCGGTGCGCTGCTGCCGTGCCGGATCGAGACGATCACCCAAGACGTGATGGCCCGTACCGCGTCCGTCGCGCGGGAGCGAGACGTGCCGGTGCGGCTGCACTGTTTGCAGTCCCCGCGCGAGGAGCCGCTACTGCGCGAGCGCTACTCGATGGGCGTGCTGGACTCCCTGGAGCACACCGGCCTGCTGGACGCCGACCTGCTCATTCCACACGGGATGACGCTGGGCGACCTGCGCGACCCCAGCGTGGTGCAGGGGCCGGATGTGTCCCGGCTGGTGCACCACCAGGTGCCGATCATCCACTGCCCGCTGACTTCGGCCCGCTACGGCAGCGCGCTGAGCACCTTCGAGGCCTACCGTGATGCGGGGTTGCCGATGGTGCTCGGCACCGACTCCTTCCCACCGGACCTCATTCGCGGCATCGACGTGGGCGTGCAGCTGGCGAAGATTATGGAAGGCAAACTCAGCGGGGGCCGGGTGGAGAGCTACATCCGAGCCGGCACCAGCGACGGCGCCGATGCGCTGGGGCGGCCCGATCTTGGCCGGCTCGCGCCCGGCGCCCAGGCGGACCTGATCGTGGTGGACCTAACCGATTTCGCCATGGGCGTGGTCGATGACCCGATCCGCACCATGATCGTCAACGGCTCCGGCCGGGACGTGGTGCGTACCGTCGTTGCCGGGAGAACGGTGATGTCCGACGGCGTAGTCCACGGAACCGATGTGGTCGAGTTGGGCCGGGCTGCTCAGGCGTTGTTCGAGGCGATGCGGCAGGCCTATCCAGGCCGCGATGATCGCGGGCGAAGTGCCGATGAACTGTTCCCGCCGAGCTTCGCTCCGATGCCGCCGTCCTAGCGCGCAGGGTGTCGCGGTCGCAGAACACTGGGCAGATCTGCCCAGTGCCGCAGGGTGTTACCGAGCGGCGCGCAGCGAACATTGGCCATAGGTTTGTTGCACTATGTCAGCACTCGATTCGCGCGGTGTTCGTTCCCGGCGGCTCCTTGCCGCCCTCGTCGGGGCGTTAGTGCTGCTGGCATTACCCACCCTGATGCAGCCACTGGTGGGGGTGAACTCCGCCGGCAGTGCCGCGGGATTCACGTATCTGCCCTCGCTCGCCTCGCCGTTGTGGATCGGGATCAGCCTGCTCGCCGCATTCGTTGGCGCGTTCACCCGAGGAGCACCGAAGCCGGCTCAGCGCGGGTACCGCCTGCTGTGGTCGATTCTGTGGCGGGTGACGGTGGTGTACGTCATCGTGGCGCACGCGGTGCGGTTCTTCGCGATGCCCCATGCGTTCTTCGAGCCTGCTACCGGCGCCGCTCAGGCAGGCGACGCACTCAAAGAGTTCGCTGGGTTCACGATCTTCTCGCTGTTCCCGTTCGGCACCCCCGCGATTTTGTTGGCGGTGGGGCTGATGTGGTGGATCCTGCGAGCCGAGAGAACCGCGGCCCTACAGCAGACCCAACCAAACCAGCCAGCCCAATCGGCCCAACCAGACCCTGCCGAGCCACGGGATGCGGTGGGCCCGCAACGGTGAGCGCGCAGGACCTTTCACTCTGGGCTCAGGCCCGCCAGCCGTACGTGGAGAGTTGGCGCCGGATGGCCGCGGGCGGGCTTGTCGGATCGCTGCTGTCGATAGCGGTGGCGGCAGGCTGCGTCGCCGTGGCTATCGAAGAGGGCCACATCCTCGGCTTCGTTGTGCTCGGGGCCCTGGCCCTGCTCTTCGGGGTGCTGGGCGTGGTGGGGGTGTTCGTGGGAATCCAGGGCATCCGCGGCGCGGGCATGGTCATCGACGATCACGGAATCACCGTGCAGGTGGCGAACAACCGGATCTCCTTCGCCTGGGCAGAGGTTGCCCGCGTGGACTTCTTCGTTCACGTGCGCGCGCACTCCCAGCAGAGCAAGCAGTCCCACGCCCCCATGCGTAAGCGCCGCTATCGGATGAAGATCCGCCTTGCCCCGGTGTTCCCAGGGTTCGATCCCAGGCCCCGGCTGGATCGGCTGGAAGTCGCAGACCTCCAGATCGGGCCGCACACCTCCCGCGATAACCCGCCCTACACCCACGCCGTTCGGGTGCCACCGACCGGCCCCTACGCCAGCTCAATGGAGCGCATCAACGCGATCGACGCCGCGCTGCGCGCCCACGCCGGGGTGAAGTACGCCGGGATGGCCCACAACCTCGAGGACTAGCGCACCACGATCCCACCACCAGCGCACGTGAGTTCAGCACCTGGACGCCCCACGCACCCGGCCCGGTGACTGCGGTGTAATGGGACCCTGCCAGGCACACCCCAGATCGATGGAGATCTCATGACCATCAGCCGAGTGGAAACCTTCGCCGTCTTGCCGCGGTGGCTCTTCGTCCGCATCGAGACCTCCGACGGGGTCGTCGGCTGGGGTGAATCCAGCCTGGAGGGGCACACCGAGTCCACCCGCGCCGCGGTGCACGCCCTACAAGACGTGCTGCTGGGTGCCGACCACACCCGCATCGAACAGCTCTGGCACAAGATGACCCGGGCCGGCTTCTATCGCGGCGGCCCGGTGCTGTCCTCGGCGATCTCCGGCATCGACCAGGCGCTGTGGGACATCCGCGGCAAGGAGCTCGGCGTACCGGTGCACGATCTGCTCGGCGGCGCCGTGCGGGACAAGATTCGCGTGTACGGCTGGGTCGGCGGCGATGACCCCTCCGGCGTGCGCGAATCGATCGCCGCGGTCAAAGCCGCGGGCCTCACGGCGGTGAAGATGAACGCGTCGGGCGCCCTGAACCACCTCGGTTCGGCGGCGGATACCAAGGGCGTGATCGACCGCGCCGCGGCCGCCCGGGAAGCCTTGGGGGACGACGGCGACTTCGCCCTGGACTTCCACGGCCGGGTCTCACTTCCTTACGCCCGGCGGCTGGTCGCGGCCCTGGAAGAGTTCCACCCGCTGTTCGTGGAGGAGCCGGTCACCCCGGAGCACACCAACCATCTGGCCGGACTCGTGGCGAGCACCTCGATCCCGATCGCCACCGGAGAGCGGCTGTACTCCCGCGCGGAAATGAAGGTGGCCCTGGACGCCGGGGTTGCCGTGGTGCAACCAGACCTGGCGCACGCCGGCGGGATCTCCGAAGTGCGCCGGATCGCGGCTCTCGCCGAAACCTACGACGCCGCCATCGCCCCGCACTGCCCCCTGGGCCCGCTGGCGCTCGCGGCCAGCCTTCAGGTCGACTTCACCAGCTCCAACGCCCTCATCCAGGAGCAGTCGATCGGAATCCACTACAACACCGGCACCAACGAACTGCTGGACTACGTGCTGGACACCTCGGTGTTCGACTTCACCGACGGCTACATCCACCGCCTCACCGGCCCCGGCCTGGGCGTACAGATCGATGAGGCCGCGGTGCGTGAGGTCGACGCCCGCGAACACACGTGGCGCACCCCCACCTGGAACCGAACCGACGGCAGCCTCGCCGAATGGTGAGGTGAGATTCGCCGTCGTAATCCCCGCTTGAGCACCCGATGACGCGGCGGCCGGTTCGTGCCAGCCACGCACGCGGCTACGGTGAGAACAGATCCGACCACAAAGGACGAGGCCCCATGTCTGAGCACCCCACGCACACCCAGATCACCGTTCCCACCGGCGTTCGCCGCGGCCGTATACGCACCGAGCAATCGAGCGCCGAGCAGCTTGACCTCGGCGGAACCTGGCAGTTCCGCCTCTTCGATGAGGCCACCACAGGCGTCAGCCCAGACGACGACGGCGCATCCTGGGACGGCGTGCAGGTTCCGGGGCACTGGCAATTGGCAGGCGAGGTGGGGGAGTTCCCCTACGGCACGCCCGCCTACACCAACGTGCTGTTCCCGATCCCACTGGACCCGCCGAACGTGCCCCGCGAGAACCCCACCGGGGAGTACCGCCGGGTGCTGGACATCCCGGGCGCTTGGTTGGACTCCGGCCGGATCGTGCTGCGCTTCGAGGGCGTGGACTCTTGGTTCCAGGTGGCGATTAACGGCACCGTGCTGGCCACCTCCCACGGCTCCCGGCTGCCCACCGAAGTGGACATCACCGATGCTGTGACGGCCGGGGAAAACTTGCTGGCAGTGCGGGTAACGCAGTGGTCGGCGTTCACCTACGTGGAAGACCAAGACCAGTGGTGGCTGTCCGGGATTTACCGGGACGTGCACCTGCAGCACCGCCCCGATGGCGGCATCGAGCACATCGACGTGAGCGCCGAGTATGACCACACCACCGGTGAGGGCACCCTGGTGGTTCAGGTGGAATCCGGCGCTGAGGCCACCGTCGCGATCCCCGAACTGGGTGTTCAGGTGCCGGCCGGTGAGGAAGCGCGGATCGCCGTCGAACCTTGGAGTGCCGAGGTCCCCAAGCTCTACGAAATGACGGTGCGCACCGAGTCCGAGACCCTCACCGTGCCCGTGGGGTTTCGGACGATTGAGATCGTCGACGGCGTGTTCATGGTCAACGGCGCTGCGGTGAAGCTCTACGGCGTCAACCGCCACGAGTTCGAACCCCGGCGGGGCCGCAGCATCAGCCGCGAAACGATGCTGCAGGACGTGCTGCTGGCCAAGACCCACCACGTGAACGCGGTGCGCACCGCCCACTACCCGCCACACCCGCACTTCCTGGACCTGTGCGACGAATACGGGCTGTACGTCATCGACGAAAACGACCTGGAAACCCACGGCTTTGAGCCCTCCGGGTGGCGCGGCAACCCCACAGATGATCCGCAGTGGACGCAGGTGCTCGTGGATCGGGTGCAGCGGATGGTGCGCCGCGATGCCCACCACCCCAGCATCATCATGTGGTCCCTGGGCAACGAGGCCGGAACCGGGCGCAACCTCAAGGCGATGGCCGATGCCATCCGCGAGCTCGATGACTCCCGGCCCGTGCACTACGAGGGCGACTGGCTGTGCGAGGACGTGGACGTGTACTCCCGGATGTACGCCTCGGTGGCCGAGGTGGAGCAGATCGGGCGCGGGGAAGACCTGCCGTTGCAGCGGTTGCAAGGCGACACCCTCGTTGACGGCGCCGCTGCCGCGCGGCGCCGCAACCTGCCGTTCATGCAGTGCGAGTACGTGCACGCCATGGGTAACGGGCCCGGGCTGTTCAGCGACTACGACGAGCTGTTCCAGCTCTACCCCAACCTCATGGGCGGGTTCGTCTGGGAATGGATCGACCACGGCATCCTCACAGCCACGCCAGATGGCGAAGAGTTCTACGGCTACGGCGGGGACTTCGATGAGGAGCTGCACGACGGCACCTTCATCGCCGATGGCCTGCTGCTGCCCGACCGCACCCCCTCGCCGGGAATGGCAGAAATGGCAGCGGTCTATGCCCCGATCCGGATCGAACAGGTCGATGAGCACACCCTGAACATCACCAACCGGTACGCCTTTCGCTCCACCCAGCACGTGTCCCTGGAGTGGGAACTCACCGCCGGTGAAGAGATCCTGCTCAGCGGTGACCTGAACGAGTTGGTCGGCCTGCTGCAGCCGGGCGAAACCGACACGGTCGAGTTGGCAGATGTGGTGCAGGAAGTCAGCTTCAGCAGCGACGCCGGGCCACTGTGGTGGACCGTCCGGGCGATCAACACCGCTGCCGAAGCCGATCACGAGCCAGCCGAACTGGGGGCCGGGCAGGTGCCGCTCGTCATCGTCGATGATGAAAGCGCGGACGGTGAGGTGGCGCAGGACCATCACCCCGCCGACTCGGCGCCAACGGCTGGTGAGGTCATTACGAGCACCGACGGTTACGCCGTCGGCCCGGCTCGGTTCGATAGCGCGGGACGCTTGCTGAGCATCGCCGGCACCAACGTGGCACTGTCCCGCGCGGACCTTTGGCGGGCACCCACCGACAACGACCTGGTGCCCGGAAGCCCGACCCGCGGCGAGGCCGCACAGTGGGCGCGCGCTGGTCTGGCGAGGCTCCACGAACGGCTCGATACGGCGTCGGTGACCTCCACCGAGGACGGGCAGGCGCTAGTGGTCACCGGGCGCCTGGCCGGCGCGGCCAGCGACTGCGGCTTCGAGGTGCGCTACACCTGGCGCGCGATCGAAGGCGGCGTGGACCTCACTCTGGACCTCCAGCCGCAAGGCCGCTGGCCCGGTTCGGTGCCCCGAGTCGGCTGGTTGCTGGTGCTGGATCAGGCCGACGCCGGTGAGGTGGCCGTGGACTGGTTCGGCCAGGGCCCGGGGGAGTCATACCCCGACTCGGACAAGGCCGTGCTCGCGGGCTCCTACAGCCACACCGTGAACGAGCTGCAGACCACCTACACCCACCCCCAGGAGAACGGGGCACGGCGCGGCGTTGATACTGCGCGCTTCGCGCTAGCCGGCGGCGAACTGGGGGTGCAGGCCGGTGAGATCAGCGTGGCCGGCGCAGCCACCGACGGGTTCATCATGAGCGCGCGGCCGTGGTCCGATCACGCGCTAGCCGATGCTGCGCACCCGCATGAGCTCACACCGGATGGGAAGCTGTGGCTGCACTTTGACGCCGCGAACCACGGGCTCGGGACTGCGGCGTGCGGGCCGGGCGTGCACCCGAACGCGACCTTGCTGCCCTCGCCGACACGACTGAACCTGCGCCTGCGCGGGTGAGCGCGGCCGCCAGAGCACCAACCGACTAGGGCTGAAACGTTCCAGGGTGACCTAGTTGCGAGCAAAACCAACGTTGGGTGCAATTAGGTCACCTTCGCGGTGCCGACAACCTCCATGGCGGTCCGGGGACAAGCCTGCGGTTGCGGGCGGTGCTTAGGCGATTTCGACGACGAGTTCGTCGTCTCCCACGGTGGTGCAGGTGGCGGAGTAACCGCCGACGTCAACGGTGTCACCTTCGGAGCAGGTGGCGGTGTTGCCGTCGATGCTGAAGTTCGCTGTGTCGCCGTCGGCGCCTTCGAGCTCCACGGTGTAGCCGGAACTGCCGACATCCGTTGAGGCCCCCGACCCGTTGAGTGTGACGGTGCATTCGTCGTTGTTACAGGTGTAGCTGGTCGTTGTGCATCCTGTGATCGCGATCCCTGCGGCGAGCAGCGTGGCTGCGCCCAGCGCGATGCGTTTCGTATTCATGGCGTCAAGACTGCACCAAGTTTCACTATCGCGCGAGGTCAGAACTCCCCGTCCAATCCTCGGTGCCGACGACGACGGCGCCTCGGTGACCGCCGTTTGCGTCACCGATGTCCAATGTCAGTGGGCGGTGAGACTCTATGGATATGCCATCTCAGTCGAGGCCCGGCGTGTCGAAAACAACCTGTGGACAGGGCGCACAGGTTGTGCGCCCGGCCGTGGATTTTGATCCGCTATTGGAACTCGGACTGCCACCGGTGCTGTGGAGATTGAGTCCGGTTTGGTGCGGATTTCGCGATCTCCACAGCCCCACTCACAGGTGGTCCACAGCTATCGCCGGGTCATCCACAGGAGGGTGGGTAAAAGGTGTGGATGACACGCCGGATCATCCGACGCGCCACGCATGCAGACACAACACCTTGGGTTCACGTATGTTCCGGACCACTAGGTGTAGTGTTAAAGAGAACAACACCGATGTAGTTACAAGCGCAGGATTCTGTGGCAGAATCACCGGTCCAGCCACTACGAGGTCACCAGCCAAAGAAGGGCACGAACCTGATGAGCATTACCGTCTTCAGCAAGCCGGCGTGCGTGCAGTGCGATGCCACGTACCGGGCATTGAACAAGCACGGCCTGGAGTACACGATCGTCGACATCAGCACCGACGCCGAGGCACTGGAGTCCGTGAAGGCTCTCGGTTACCAACAGGCGCCCGTGGTGTTCGCCGGCGGGGATCACTGGTCCGGATTCCGGCCAGACAAGATCAAGGGACTCGTCGCCGGGGTTGGCGCCACGGCAGCGATCGCCTGAGTCGCCATCGATAGCCAAGACCGCTCGTTAGCACCAGTTAACGGGCGGTCTTGAGTGCACCAGCAGTAAAACGGCCCACGGTCGCCAGGGCGTGACACGGGCCGACACGCAGTACCGCTGCCCATCGGCAGCGCACACATCACACCGAAGGGTTCGCAGGTCGATGAGCGCCATCGTGTACTTCTCCTCCGTATCGGAGAACACGCGCCGCTTTGTAGACCGGCTTCAGATCGACGCCCGGCGAATTCCGGTTCGCAGTGGTGAGGACCCCTTGCAGGTTGACGAGCCGTACGTGTTGTTTACCCCCACCTACGGCAGTGGAAACGGTAAGGGCGCAGTTCCCAAGCAAGTGATCCGGTTCCTCAACGATGAGCGCAACCGCTCCCACATCCGCGGCGTGATCGCCTCGGGCAACACCAACTTTGGCTCTGCATATTGCCTGGCGGGAAAGATCATCGCCAGCAAGTGCGAGGTGCCCTACTTGTACAACTTCGAACTACTAGGAACAACTGAGGACGTCCACCGCGTCCGTGAGGGATTGGGACAGTTTTGGCAGCAACACTGACGCAGAGCGACGTCGCTATCGACGAGTCGCCGGCCATGGATTACCACGCACTGAACGCGATGCTGAATCTGTATGGCCCCAACGGGGAGATTCAGTTCGAAAAGGACCGCGAGGCGGCCCGCCAGTACTTCTTGCAGCACGTGAACCAGAACACCGTGTTCTTCCACAACCTGCGCGAGAAGATCGACTACCTCATCGAGAACGGGTACTACGAGACCGAGGTGCTGGATCAGTACAGCTTCGAGTTCGTCGAGGAGCTGTTCAACTACGCCTACTCCAAGAAGTTCCGCTTCCAGACCTTCCTGGGCGCTTTCAAGTACTACACCTCCTACACCCTGAAGACCTTCGACGGTAAGCGGTACCTCGAGCGTTACGAAGACCGTGTGGTGATGGTCGCCCTGACCCTGGCCGAGGGCGATGAAACGTTCGCTCGCTCGATGGTCGATGAGATCATCTCCGGCCGGTTCCAGCCCGCCACCCCCACCTTCCTGAACTCGGGCAAGAAGCAGCGCGGTGAGCCGGTGTCCTGCTTCCTGCTGCGCATCGAAGACAACATGGAGTCCATCGCCCGGGCGATCAACTCCGCGTTGCAGTTGTCCAAGCGCGGCGGTGGCGTGGCGCTGCTGCTGTCCAACATTCGTGAGCACGGCGCACCGATCAAGAAGATCGAGAACCAGTCCTCCGGCGTCATCCCGGTGATGAAGCTCCTGGAAGACTCCTTCTCCTACGCCAACCAGCTCGGAGCCCGTCAGGGTGCC
>JBMDWZ010000163.1:0-5320 GCA_048594865.1 Beutenbergiaceae bacterium | reverse complement strand
AGTGTCCGGAAACCCCGGGGCGGTTCAAAATGACCGGTGGTTAGGCGGCTTCGGTGGGTCGGACTTCGACTCCGAGCTTGTGTAGTTGTCGTAGGTGGTAGTCGACGCGGGCACGGGTGTCTTGGCGTTGGGCGAAGTAGTCTCCGCCGAGGTCGTGGTAGGGCTCGTTGCGGGTCATCAGGTGCCAGGCGATGGTCAAGATGGTGTGGCCGACCGCGATGGCCGCGCGTTTCTCCCCGCGACGGCGAGCGATGCGCCAGAACCGGGCGTTGAGGTAGGTGTCGTGGGTGCGAGCCGCGGCCCATGCGCACTCGACCAGTGCGGTGCGTAGCCAGACATCACCGCGGCGGGTCAGGACCATCAGGACACCTTTGAACCGGAAGGTCTCGGACCCCGCCAACCGCCCGGACTCTGAAGCAGGGACTTCCGTGGTTCCTCGAAATCACCAGGACGATCATCTCGTCGACGGTTTCTTCAGTCAGGACCTCTGGAGCCAGTCCCTGAACTCTACGCACCGGCTCCGAGGGACACGGGAACACTTCAACCATTCTCACCGCGCCCGGCCCGACCAACGCGACCGATGAGCGGCATACATCTCGTGCCTTGGTCTACGAATCGCCCATCCGTTCTGACCCGTGAGGAGCTCAGTTTAAGGAGACAAGCCATCTGGTCTAGATCCCCACTGCGAACTAACGCCATGGCGGGAGAGTTTGCGCACCCATCCGGATGCATCACCCTCTCTCGGGCGATGATCGGGTCGGGCGAGATCTCCTCGTCGCACCCCGGCCTATTCTCCCATCTACGAAAGAATTCATCCGCCATGCGCCACATATCGGACGGGCTCGTGGAGGTTTTGTCCGGCAGTGGGACGGGGGTGGACGAGACGCGTAGTCCATGATAGTCGGCGGAACCCACGCCCATAGGTGCAAAGCGCTTCTCGCCCTGAAGTCAATGGTCAGGGCTTGTCATTCTCTGCGATCGCACTCGTGGGCATACTGTCCCGACCGCGCCGCGGAATACAGAAGTGACTCTGTATCTACTCATAGCGAAGGAGTCTCATGCAGATTGGCGTACGCATCGGATCGATGCTCGTGCTCACATTGCTCGCATCCATCTCGTTAGTCTCGATTCAATCGCCGGCGTCCGCATGGACGCCCCTAGGTTGCACATGGGGTTCTACCAACATTCGCTACTTTGTCAACAGTAATGTAAATCCAGCCACAAACTTCCAGGGAGCAGCTTCCGACTGGAATTCAGTGACGCCGATCAACCTGATAAAGGTCGATACTGCAAGCCAGAGGAATTTTACGGTTCGGAGTAGAAATCTTGGAAATACTGGATGGAGCGGGGCGTGGCATCGACAAGGAAATGCGAATGTAGGCGTTGCCTGCAAGGCGAACGGACACTGGGTGAATCAGACCGGGGTCATCAGTGTAAATAGCTTCTTCCACTCGGGAAGTGGACCGAAACGGCGAGGCGTGGCTGCACATGAATTTGGACATGCCCTCGGCCTTCATCACGAAACAAACTCACACAGTTGCAACGGAAATGGTCTTCGCGTTGCGGCACTCATGTATCCGTACGATACGCGATTCAATGGAAACTGTGCGGTCTTCAAGCCAACCTCTGACGATAGGAGCGGAATTAATGCGCTTTACTGAGTCGAAGATCGAGTTCCAAATGCGTGCAACCTCGAGAGTGCGGGTTCCGGCGGTAGCTTCCCTTGTAGTTGTGGCGTCGACGCTGGTTGCATCCTGCAGCATCGACAACGACCCGGGGGCGGACCATTCACCCGCTTCAAGAGCGACATCCTCGGTGACTACGCATCCCGCCGAGGAGCCCCATGTGACCCGCGTTCTAGAGTACGAATCACTTGACCAGCTTGAAGCCAACTCAACACTGATTGTTGTCGGCGAGCCGTCCGCAGTGAACCGCATGAATCCATACTACGGCGACCGCACTACGCCATTTGGAATTGCGGACTTTCACGTACGCGAAGTTCTTAAAGGTGCCGCAGGGTCCACAGTCGAGTTGTCCTTGGAGGCCGGCTTCAACGATGCCGGAGAGATCTACTCAGACAAGCTCGCCATCGGCTCGACGTATCTTCTCTACCTGACGCCGCAGGGCGAGAAGTCTCCCGAGACCTACACGATTGTGGGCTACAAGGCGGGGATCTTCCAGGAAGAATCCCGAGGAGGACGTCGCGGTGTTGGGGCCGACACTACGTTTACACGTGTAGATGACCTCAGCCCCGAGCTTCCAGCGAGTGTTCAGATCAAGGACGTTGAGTCGACGCTCTGACTTGTGGCAGCTGGCGCGATCAGCGCCCGTGCCAGCTGCCGCCCCGCCAGTCCTCGAGAAGGATGTCCCCCGATCGCTAGCCAACACGTCTCCCGGCCTGGTCCCAATGGTCGGCGGTTGTGCTGTCCCAGTACCGCGTGAACCCGCAACCCCACGCGACATACGGATTCGATGCCTCCTTAACCGAGAGGCGCTCGCCGCTCACCAGCAAACGCATGCCGACCTCATACGGAGGCGGAGCTTGAGGCAGAGACGGGCCATTGCTGTCTGGTTTCGGTAGGAGAACAACGATCTGTTCACGCCTCGGCCCTCTGAACATCCGGTTCACAGCGAAAGCCACTTCGGCATAGTCGCTAGCCTGTTTCCCGCCTCCTCGACTTTCTGTGGGAGAGATGTTCTGGATGGTCCCATCAAACGAAATGTGCCGTGCAGCAAGGGTGTCCATCGAGTATGGCTCGACGCACGATGCTGACCCAGAGTGGGGCAGCGGGCCCGATGGCTCAATTGTCTTGGAATCATGAACTCCGTCGCCATCCGGACGAGAGGGCTGCAAGTCCGTCGCTGATGGCTGGGTGGTCGGTATCGCCCCCCTTGAAGCGAGAAGAACTAAACAGCTTGTTACTGTCGCCACCCCTAGAGTCGCTAGCGCGACACGTCTCTTTCTGGTCTTTTCGACCTTCGAGCGAACCTCTATAGCGAGCCGTGTATCGCTGGGCGCCTCTAGCGCCTCGTCCACGAAGATAGATTTGACACCGGCCTCAATGTTGTCATTAGTCATTATCTCTCCTAGCTGCTAAAGGATGGAGGGGCGCTTCGCATGGCGTTTATCGCCCGCGAGTGCGTCGCTCGAACGGTAGCGACATTGATGTTCATAAGGTCAGCAATCTCATCATCACCGAGTTCCTCGTAGTACCGCAGGACCAGTACCGTTCGGGCACGAGGGGCAATGCTGGACAGGTGCCGTCGGACTGCGTCTCGATTGGCGATGCTCTCAGAAAAATCGTTTTCTACTGGCTCTTCTAGCCCGAAGAGATTAGTTGGCTGCTCGTTGTTCGACCGTCGTCGGACCCAATCGAGGTGTGCGTTCACCAAGATTCGGCGAACATAGGCATCTGGATCGTCGGACCTCATAACCGTCCGCCATGAGCGAAAGGCCTTGAGTAGAGTCGTCTGCACGATGTCCTCAGCGTGTCCTGCGTCCTTACACAGAACATATGCCAGCCGCAGAAGATGTTGCCCCCGCCGCTCAACGAACTCCTCGAAACTCACGCAACCTCCACGGTTCAGTCCTCATCCATACAGACGTGCAACGACCACGATCCGCTGCTACCTCAGCCGTACAATTTCTGCTTGGCCTTCCCTGCAAGTGGTGACGTGGCGGGCGCGACCGCCTCTGAGGGACAATGATCAGACCGGACTGCCGCCAGGTCCTACGGATGTCTGATCCAGCTACGTGCTCGGGGCCCCCTGTCCGGAGCAAGCCCACTGCAGTGGCGCCCACTCTTCCTTGTGCTCGACGCGTGACAACTCGCCGTCGTCGAACATCCCACGGGACTGCTGCACGATCAGGTGACAGGTTGGGTCACGCAGCCTGAGTGGCTGGCGTGGGGTCGTGGGTGGTCATGATGGTCTCGTACTCGATGGGGGTCAATCGCCCGAGAGCGGCTTGCCTGCGGCGTCGGTGGTAGGTCCGTTCGATCCACCTCACGATCGCGATCCGGAGCTCTTCGCGGGTGGCCCAGGTGCGGCGGTCGAGGACGTTGTTCTGCAGCAGTGCGAAGAAGCTCTCCATGGCGGCGTTGTCGCCCGCAGCGCCGACGCGGCCCATGGAGCCCACCAGGTCGTGGCGGTTGAGCGCGTGGACGAATTTCCTGCTGCGGAACTGACTGCCTCGGTCGCTGTGCACGACGCAGCCAGCCACATTGCGACCCTCGGCCGCGCGGCGTGCGACGGCGTTGTTGAGCGCTGAGACGGCCAGCCGGGACTTCATCCGCGAGTCGATCGAGTAGCCGACGATACGGTTGGAGTGGGTGTCCTTGATCGCGCAGAGGTAGAGCTTGCCCTCACCCGTCTTGTGCTCGGTGATGTCGGTCAGCCACAGCTCGTTCGGCGCCGTCGCGGTGAACTCGTGACGGGTGACGCCGTGCTCGTCGACGACCGCGCACAGGTCGTCGTGGACCGGCGGACCCGGCCTCTTCGCCTTGCCGCGCTTGGGCTTGCCGAACGCCGACCACCAGCCGTTGTCGGAGCAGATCCGCCACGCGGTCCGCTGGGTCATCGCCACGCCCGCCTCGGCTGCTTCGTCGAGGAGGAACCGGTAGCCGAATTCGGGGTCATCCTGGTGGGCGTCGAACAGGGCGTTGGCGCGGTAGGCCTCCTCGAGCTCGGCCGCAGTGACCGGCGCGGCGAGCCAGCGGTAGTAGGGCTGGCGAGCGATCTTCAGCACCCGGCACGTCACCGCCACGGGCACCCGGATAGGGGCGTCCTTGGTGGCCAGCTCGCGGACGAGCGGGTACATCATTTTCCCGGCAGGTTCGCCTGCGAGAGGTAGGCGGCCGCGTGGCGCAGAACCTCGTTCTCCTGCTCTAACAGGCGCACTCGCTTGCGCAGCTCCCGTTCGGTCGCCGACTGCGCGGCGGTGGTCCCGGGCTTGGCGCCGTCCTCGACATCGGCCTTCGCGAGCCAGTTCGTCAGGCACGACTCGCTGATGCCGAAGTCGGCAGCGATCTGCTTCAGGTGGACACCCGGTTCACGGCTCCTCGCGACACGCACGACGTCGTCGCGGAACTCTCGGGGGTAGGGCTTCGGCACAGGGCACATCCTTCCAGCGGCACCTCTCGGCACCACAGATCAGATGTCACCTATCCGTGCAGCAGTCCCTCGAGGCAGGAGATGCGGAGTGTTGGCAGTGGAAGACTGGGCGGAGATCCGGCGGTTGCACCGCGCGGATGGAGTGCCGATCAAGGTGATCGCCAGGTCGATGGGGATCTCGAAGAACACGGTGCGCAAGGCGCTGCGT
>JBMDWZ010000162.1:0-22250 GCA_048594865.1 Beutenbergiaceae bacterium | reverse complement strand
GGAGCGCCGCGGCCTGATGCAGCGCAAAGGGTTCCCCGAGTCCTACGATCGCCGCGCACTGGTGGACTTCTTGGTGCAGGTCAAGGGAGGCGCGGAATCGGTGTCGGCGCCGATCTATGACCACATGACCTACGACATCGTGACCGGCGCGAAGGCCACGGTGATCAGGCCGGACGTGCTGATCGTCGAGGGGCTGAACGTGCTCGCACCGGCGCGGGTGAGCGCTGACGGGGAATCCTCGTTGGCGGTCAGCGACTTCTTTGACTTCTCCATCTATATCGACGCCGATACCGCCGATATCCGCCAGTGGTACGCCGAGCGGTTCGGCCGGTTGCGGCGCACGGCCTTCGCCCAGCCCAACTCCTACTTCCGCCGGTATGCGGACCTGGACGACGCCCAGGCGCAGGCGCAGGCCCTGGACATTTGGTCTCGGATCAACGAACCGAACCTCCTTGAGAACGTGCTGCCCACCCGCGGACGCGCCACGCTGGTGATGCACAAGGACTCCGAGCACCGGATCTCCAGGATCAGGCTGCGGAAGATCTAAAGATGCCCACCCCAGTACCCACCACATACGGTGACGTGACCGGCGTCGAGCATGATGGGGTACACACGTTTCGGGGAATCCCCTACGCCGCCGCACCGGTGGGTGAGTTGCGGTTTGCCGCGCCGGCGCCGCACCCGGGGTGGCAGGGTGCCCGGCCAGCGCTGACCGACGGGCCGACACCCTCACTGGGGCCGGTCGGGGACACCTATTCGATTCCCGAGCACGCGGTCGACGGCGATGAGCGCCTCAACCTCAATGTCTTCAGTCCCAGCCTGGATCCGCAAGCGAAGTTGCCGGTGTACGTGTGGATCCATGGCGGCAGTTACGTGGGCGGCGCCGCCGGCAGCCCGTGGGCCGATGGCACGCCGTTTGCCCGGCGCGGGATCGTTACCGTCGCGATCTCCTACCGGCTCGGCGTGGAGGGATTTGCTGCCATTCCGGGCGCCCCCGAGAACCGGGGGCTGCTCGATCAGATCGCGGCGCTGCGGTGGGTGGCGAACAACATCACGGCCTTCGGTGGTGATCCCGATCGGGTGACCGTCGGTGGGCAAAGCGCCGGCGCCGGTTCGGTACTGGCGCTGCTGGGATCGAAGGAAACAGTGGGCCTGTTTCACCAGGCGATCAGCCACTCCGCGCCACTGCCGGACATCTCCGCGTCGGCAGCAACGGCGATCAGTGCGTCCTTGGCGGCATCCCTGGGGGTAGCGAACTCTCCCGCGGGATGGGACACGGTGAGCCGCCCGGACACCGCCGCCGCTGAGCGGTCGCTGGACCCGGGATCCTTGCTGGCTGGCATTCGCGATCTGAACTCGGTGCTGAGCGAGCGAGGTTCGGTGACCCGGTTCGGGCCGGTGCTCGGAGCCGATCCGGTGCCCGCGGACGTGGTCACCGCGATCGCTAGCGGGCCGGGGGCCAACCGACCGCTGATGATGGGCGCCACCTCGCACGAGTTCAACCACCTGTCCCGGCTGTTGCCGCCGCTAGGGCCGAGCGTGGCCCGCCGAATTTTGGTGCGCCTTGGGGTGCCGGCCGTGCGGGCACGCGCCTACCCCGCGGCCTTCCCGTGGCTGGGTGGTGCCGAGCTCATCGGGCAGGCGGTCACCGATCGGGTGTTCCGCCACCCCGTGGCCCGGATCGCGGGCGCCCGGTCCGGTAGTAGCGCCGGCACCTGGGCGTGGGACTTCAGGTGGTGTTCACCGGTCTCGGGACGTGCGCTGCATTGCGCCGACCTGCCGTTCGCGTGGGACGCCTTGGGAGCCGAGCGGGTGCCCCGGCTGCTCGGCGATGACCCGCCGCAGCGGTTGGCGCATCAGATGCACGAGGCGATCTGCGCTTTCATCACCGCCGGGGACCCCGGGTGGCCGCAGTACACCTCCAACGCTCCGATTGCGCGGGTGTTCGATGAGGAGTCCTGGACCGGCGCCGACCCGTACCGGTTCGAGCGGATCGCGGTGCAGATTCCGCCCTCCGGGCGTTAACGCGCCGTCAGTTTCCGGGCTTCAGTGGCTCCAGTGTGGGGACCAGCGGTGGTTCGGGGTTGGGCGGCGGGAAGAACTTGCGCATCACCAGGTCGATCAGGGTACCCAGGGCGACGCCGAGCACCACGCCCACCGCGATGCCCAGCAGCGGGCGGCCGTGCAGCAACGCGCCGGCGCTAACCCCGAGCAGCACCGAGTACCCCGACCACATCACCGAGGCGATGGAGGCGTATCCGGCAAACCGGCGCAGCCCGAAGCCCAGGGCGCCGGCGCTCATGTTCACCGCGACCCGGCCCACCGGGATGTACCTGGCGGCCAAGATAAACGCACCGCCGCGCTGGTGGATCGCCTTTTCCGCCCAGGCTAGGGTCCGCTGGCCCCGTTTGCCGCGGAAGATCCGCATCTTGTGCACCGGGATCTTGGAGCCGATGAGGTAGGCGATAACGTCACCCGTGAAGGCACCGACCGCCGCGATCGGGATGATCCACCACAGGCTCTGCCCCTCCCCCTGCATGGTGAGGCTGGCCATCGCGATCACTAGCGATTCACTGGGTACCGGCGGGAAGAAGCCGTCTATGGCGCAGAACGCAAGTAGTACTACCAGCGCCCACGGTGAACCGGCCGCCTCCATGATGAACTCAGTCACGGGCACTGCCCCGAGCCGATGTATTGATCATGTCTTGGAGCGTAAGCCAAGCAGGTGCCGATGTCTCGGGGGTTCACCCTGAAATGTGACCCTGAGTCAGAGTGTGGACATCCACGGCGAATTCGCCTCCCGCGCGCTGCGCGGCAGGCTGACCCACGCGGGGTCGTCACTGCAGTGAGAGCCGTTCCTTGACGACATCAGCGAGTTGCTTCGCCTCGGACTCCGCCTGCTCCTGGGCGGCAGCCTCGACCATCACCCGGACCAGGGGTTCGGTTCCCGAGGGACGCAGCAGCACCCGACCGGTATCGCCCAGGCGCTCCCGAGCGGCATCGACGGCCGCGCTGACGGCTTCGTCGTTCACCCTGGCTTTGTCGACCCCGGACACGTTCACCAGAATCTGCGGGAGTTGCGGGACCGTCTTGGCCAGGATCGCTAGCGACTCCCCGGTGCCGGCGACCCGGGCGGCCAGGTGTAGTGCCGCCAGCACGCCGTCACCGGTGGTCGCATGGTCGGCCAGAATGAGGTGACCGGACTGCTCCCCACCGAGGCTGAAGCCGCCCTCACGCATCTGCTCCAGGACGTACCGATCGCCCACTTGAGTTTGTACAGTTTTGATGCCGCGGTCCTTCATGGCCAGCAGCAGCCCGAGGTTACTCATCACGGTGACCACCAGGGTGTCCTCGGCCAGGGTTCCCGATTCCTTCATAGCGTCGGCCAGGATTCCCATGATCTGGTCGCCGTTGACCAACGCGCCGGTGTGGTCCACGGCCACGCACCGATCGGCGTCGCCGTCGAAGGCCACCCCCAGGTCCGCACCGGAGGCCACGGTGACGGCCTGCAGTTGTTCGGGGTGGGTGGAGCCGCACTTTTCGTTGATGTTCATGCCGTCGGGCGAGGCGTTGATGACCACCACGTCGGCACCCGCCGCACGCAGCGCATCGGGGCCGACCGCGCTCGCGGCGCCGTTCGCGCAGTCCACGGCAATGCGGAGCCCCTTGAGCGATTGCGGCGCGCTGTCCAGGAGGTGGCGGACGTAGGAGTCGCCACCGGTGCCCCGGTTCAGGGTGATCCGCCCGACGTCACCGCCGGTGGGCAACTGTGCCGCCTGCCCTAACGCCTGCTCGATCTCATCTTCCAGGGCATCGTCGAGCTTGCGGCCGCCGCGGGCGAAGAACTTGATGCCATTGTCGGCCATCGGGTTGTGCGAAGCGGAGATCATCACCGCCAGGTCGGCGTCCTGGGCGCTGGCCAGATAGGCCACTGCCGGGGTGGGCAGGACGCCAAGGTCCTCGGTGTCCACGCCCGCACCAGCCAGGCCCGCGACCGTGGCTGCGGCCAGGAACTGGCCCGAGACCCGCGGGTCACGGCCGACGATCGCTCGCGGCCGGCTGCCGCTGAAGTCGCCGTGTGCGGTGAGCACCCGGGCGGCCGCGGCGCCGAGTTGCAGCGCCAATTCCGCGGTGACCTTGCCATTGGCAAGGCCGCGTACGCCGTCGGTCCCGAACAGTCGAGCCATCATTGCCCCTTCATTGCCACACATCTACAAAAAGCGCTGACCTCGAGCCTAGCGACCTGCGGATCGCTACCCGGGGGTAGCGACCTGCAGGAGCCAGGTCACGAAGCCAGCGCCTGATGGGCTGATCGGAGTGATCAGCGCTTGGAGTACTGCGGTGCCTTACGGGCCTTCTTCAGACCAGCCTTCTTGCGCTCGGTGGCGCGGGCGTCACGAGTGAGGTAGCCGGCCTTCTTCAGGGTCGGGCGGTTCGCCTCGGTGTCGATCTCGTTCAGCGCACGGGCGATCGCCAGGCGAAGCGCACCGGCCTGGCCGGAAGGGCCGCCGCCGTCGATGCGAGCGATGACGTCGAAGCGACCTTCGATGTCCAGCACCTCAAACGGGCCGTTGATCAGCTGCTGGTGCAGCTTGTTGGGGAAGTAGTCCTCAAGGTTGCGGTCGTTGATCGTCCACGATCCGCTGCCGGGCACGAGGCGCACGCGGGCAACGGCTTCCTTGCGGCGGCCGAGTGCGGCGCCCGGGGCAGTGCGTGAGGTGCCCTGCCCGGTAGGCGCGTCGGACTCGGAGGTGTACTGCGTCGGGGCGTCTTCGACGTCCACTGCGGTGTTCTCGGTCACTGGTTCTCCTTAGGTTTGGCGCGACGCCGGGGGCGTTACTGCGCCACCTGGGTAATCTCGAAGGTTTCGGGCTTCTGGGCGGCGTGCGGGTGCTCGGCGCCACGGTAGACCTTGAGCTTGCGGAACTGGTCGCGGCCCAGGCTGGTCTTAGGAATCATGCCGCGGATCGCCTTCTCCACCGCGCGCTCAGGGTTCTTCTCAAGCAGCTCGGCATAAGAGGTTGCCTTCAGCCCGCCCGGGTAACCGGAGTGGCGGTACGCCTGCTTCTTCTCGCGCTTGGAGCCGGTCAGCGCGACCTTGTCAGCGTTGATGATGATGACGAAGTCACCACCGTCCACGTGCGGAGCAAAGGTGGGCTTGTGCTTGCCACGCAGCAAGGAAGCGGCGTGGGTGGCTAGGCGTCCGAGGACAACGTCGGTAGCGTCAATGACGTACCAGGCGTGCTGGGTCTCGCCTGCCTTGGGGGTGTAGGTACGCACGGTGTATAGGCCTTCGTTCTGAATCTCGATGTTGCGGTCGTGTCACAGTCCGCGATCCGGCTTGTCGGACGAGCCCCGCACAATCTCCAGGGCATGCCAGCAAGCCGGCGGTCTGTATCTGTCAGTGTTTGCGTTTCGCGTCGATCGCGCGCGTCGGCGATGAGTGGGAGCATCGACCGGCAGCACGGACGCACAACAACACGCCACTTTACTGTCCGAATCGCCCTGGGGTCAAAGTGATGCCGAGGCGATATTGCTCACTTTCTGACCTCCACCCGAGTGTCCGATGGCCTCAAAGGCCACTCGCGCAGGTACACACGGCTTCTCCGCCGAACGTAGCAGGACTGCCCGAGGACGCCTTGCGCCGTCCGCTGACTCCCTGTTGGAACCAACCTGATCGGGTTGGTCAAGCACTCGGCGGGCTCCGAGCCGGTGGGTTAACGACGCCGGGAGGTGCCGTCGTCGTCCCAACGGGGTTCATCGGTTTCGGTGATGCGGCCATCGGCGCCCACATGTAGGTAGCGGTCGAAGGTCCGGGTGAACCAGCGATCGTGAGTGATCGCCAACACCGTGCCGGTGAACTGCTCCAGGCCGCGTTCCAAGGCCTGGGCCGAGTGCAGGTCCAGGTTGTCGGTCGGTTCATCGAGCAGCAGCAGCGTCGCCCCCGAGAGCTCAAGCAGCAGAATCTGCAGCCGGGCCATCTGCCCACCGGAAAGGGTCTGGACCTGCTGCTCGGCGCTATCAGCCAACTCGTAGCGGTCCAGGACCCGGCCCGCCTCATCACGAGGGATACCCGAGCGGGTGCCATCACCACGGTGCAGGATCTCCAAGAGCGTTCGGCCGGCCAGCGCCGGTGGCAGGTCATGCTGAGCGAACCACCCCGGCCGCACCCGTGAGCCCAGGCGCGCAACGCCGGTGTGCGCCACCGGCTCGGGGACGGCATCGGTCACCGGCCCATTGCCGACCTCGGGGTCGGTACCGCCGCCGGCGAGGAGTCGCAACAGGTGCGACTTACCCGTGCCATTAGCCCCCAGGATGGCGACCCGCTCACCGAACCAGATTTCGACGTCGGCCGGTTTGGTCAATCCGGTGAGGCTGAGGTCCTGCATGACCACCGCCCGTTTGGCGGTTCGGCCTCCGCGCAGCCGCATGGTGACCTGCTGGTCGCGGGTGACCTCCTGCGGTGGGCCAGCTTTCTCGAATGCCGCCAATCGGGACCGGGCGGCCTGCAACCGCGAGGCCATGTCGGAGTTGTAAGACGCCTTCTGCTTGTACATCGCCACCAGCGCCTTGAGTTGGGCGTGCTGCTCATCCCACCGGCGGCGCAGTTCCGCCAGTCGGCTCATCCGGTCTTCGCGGGCTTGGGCGTACCCGCCGAATCCGCCGCCGTGCACCCAGGAGGTGGACCCCGCTCCCCCGGGTTCGAGGGTGACGATATGGGTGGCGACGGCGTTGAGCAGTTCCCGGTCGTGGCTGATGAACAGCACGGCCTTGTCGGTGGCGATCAGTTGAGCTTCCAGCCAGCGTTTCGCGGGCACGTCCAAAGCATTGTCCGGTTCGTCCAGAACCAGGATCTGCGCGCTGGAGGAGAGCAGCGCATGCAACACCACCCGTTTGACCTCACCACCGGAGAGCTCGCTGATCGGGCGGTATTGCGAGCGATCGAAGGTCTGGGCCAACACCTGGGAGCAGATTTCGTCCCATTGGGCTTCGAGTTGGTAGCCGCCGACGTCAGCCCAATCCGCGAGGGCTTGGGCGTAGGCCAACTGGGCGGGCTCATCGTCGCGCTCCATGATCGCTTCCTCGGCACTGCGCACGGCTCTGGCCACCCGCCGCTGCGTATCCGGAGCGTGGTCGATCAGCAGGTCGGCCACCGTTCTCTCCGCGTGCGCCGAGCTGCGACCGATCCACTGCGCCATCACGCCTACTTCGCCATCGATGGTGATGGCGCCGGCCGCTGGGGTCAGTTCCTTAGTGGCGATCCGCAGCAGCGTGGTCTTGCCCGATCCGTTGGGGCCGATCAGCGCCACGCGTTGCCCTTCGCCGGCGCGCAGGTCGACCCGGTCCAGGAGCGGGCGTCCGTCGGGTAGGACGTAACTGATGCCGGCGAGGTCGAGGTGTGCCATGCCTCCCAGAATGGCTGGGGCGCTGACGGCGGGCCAAGCGTTTTTCGGCTACCTGCGGCAAACGGCCGCCGAGCGAGTCAACTCTCCGCCGACGTCGTCAACTAACGTGACTACCTCGGCGGAGGGTTGACGAAGTCGGCGGGAGGGGTTGGGCATGCGGCGCCGGCACGGCCGTGCGAGTGTGGAGGGATGAACAGCATCTCCCCAGAAGACATCACACCGGATGAGCCTGGACCCGTGGAGTTGAGCGCCGCGGACGACCCCACCGACATCCCCCAGGACGCCGACACCACCGCCACCGACCCCGAGGAGTCCGTCGATGGGCAGGCCGAGGACGTGCAGGGTGAGGCTGAGCCAGACGTCGGCTCACTAGGCACCGTCGACCAGTTACCCGCGCAGGACACGCTGGAAGATACCGGTGGGCGCGACCGGCTCGATGAGTCCATCGCACCACCCGAGGAGTCCGGGCCGCTGGCCGAGGAAACAGTGGCGGATCAGGTGACCGCCGAGTCTCTCAATGAGCGTGCGCAGGCCGAAGAGCCCGAGGTCTGGGAGGACTGAGGCCCGGCGAGCCCAGGGTTGGCAGGCCTGAGGCCCGGCGAGGCTCAAGTCCCGCCCTCCGGGCCCTCATCCACTTCGTCAAACGCCCGCCGAGCGAGTCAACTCCCTGCCGAGGCAGTCAACGCGGTTGACTCGCTCGGCGGAGGTTTGACGAAGTCAGCGGGACGGGGAGGGGGAAGAGGACGGTGGCAGGGTGCGGACGCTGCGGGCTTGGGACGCCCTGTCGGCGAGTTCGGCGTCCGGCGGGTAGACGATCTCCTCTAGGCACAACCCGTGCGCGGGCATCACCGTGACCCGCGGGTCACGCTCGCGGGCCTGAAGCACCGCAGAGATCCACTGCGGTTCGTGACGCCCGAGCCCGACGGCGAGGATCGCCCCGATCAGGGATCTCACCATGGAGTGGCAAAAGGCGTCGGCCACGATCGTTGCGGTGACGATCCCCGGTTCGGTGCGCTGCACCTCGAAGACTTCCAGGGTCCTGATCGTGGTGGCACCCTCTCGGGGTTTGCAGAAGGCAGCGAAGTCGTGCAGGCCCACCAATTTGGCGGCCGCGGCGTTCATCAGCTCTTCATCGAGGGGCCCGGGGGCGATGACGGTGTCTCGGCGGCGCAATGGGTCCAGGTGCTCGGGGATGTCGCAGAGCCGGTAGGAGTACCGGCGCCGCAGCGCACCGAACCTGGCATCGAAGTCCGACGTGATCTCCCGGGCGCTGCGCACCACAATGTCGCCCGGTAGCACTCCGCGCAGCCGGGTGACCGCCGCCTGCGCCGGCGTCCGATCTGACCGGCCGGGCAGCGCCGACCAGGCCGCGGCATCGACGTCGCAATGGGCGACCGAGCCGCGCGCATGCACACCGGCGTCGGTCCGCCCGCCCACCACCACCTGTGGGGGCTCGGTGCGAAGAATGGTCGCCAAGGCCGCGCTGAGTTCGCCCTGCACGGTGCGCAGGTTTGGCTGGGTGGCCCACCCCGAAAAGTCGGTGCCGTCATAGGCAAGGTCGATGCGAATCCGCAGTGTTGCTCCAGCCTGCTCGCTGGCTGGCTCCGGGGGAATCTCTGTGGGCACGGTCCAAGTCCACCACACCTTGCCCCTACCCAGGCCACCAGCGCCGCGCGCAGTACCATCGGTGCGTGGTGTCAGACGAGGTAACCCTGTCCGTTGACTGCGGCGGTGGCGGGATCAAAGCATCGGTGCTCGATGCCGCCGGCACGATGTACGCCAAACCGGTCCGCACCCCCACGCCCTATCCTTTGCCGCCCCAGCGACTCATCGAGGTGATCACCGACCTCGCCGAGCAACTCCCGGCGACCACTCGCGTCACCGTCGGAATGCCGGGAATGATCCGCCACGGCGTGGTCATCCACACCCCGCACTACATCACCAAATCCGGGCCGCGCACCAAGGTGCTGCCGTACCTGGAGCAGGAATGGGCCGGGTTCGACATGCGCGGTGCGCTGCGCGACCGCCTGGACCAACCGGTAATGGTCCTCAACGACGCCGAGGTGCACGGGGCCGGGGCAATCACCGGTGCCGGGTTGGAACTCATCCTCACCTTCGGCACCGGGCTGGGTAGTGCAATGTTCGACGCCGGTCGGCTCGCCCCGCATATCGAGATGTCTCGAAGCCCCGTGCGCTGGGGCCTGACCTACGACGGCTACATCGGTGAGCACGAGCGGATCCGCCTGGGAGATGCGATGTGGTCACGGCGGGTCCGCCGCGTGGTGGACGCGTTGCGGCCGGCGTTCCTGTGGGACCGGCTGTATGTGGGTGGCGGCAACTCGCGCCGAATCGCACCGCAGATACTCACCGACTTGGGTGACGACGTCGTCGTGGTCCCCAATAGCGCCGGAATCCTGGGTGGGGTACGGGTGTGGTCGCTACCGAGAGTCGCTGGCGACTGAGTTTCGCACCTGCTCGATCAGAACGGTGAGGACGTCGTTGAAGACGCCCGGTTGATCTAGGGAGACCAGGTGGCCTGCGCGTGGCACCACGATCAGGCGACCGGAGTTCACCGCGCGCCAGTAGCGCCGCTGCTCCACCCGGAAGTGATCCCACATGCCGTTGACCAGCCACACCGGTGCGCTGATGGCTTCTAGGTCGGCGATTGGGCTGACGCCCGCGATGGCGCGCAGCGCCGGTGCCATCACGCCCAGCGCCACTCCCCCGGCTAGCGCGTCCTGCGCCGCCTGCGGGCTGAGGGCGGCGCGCGTGATCTTCTCGTTCAGCCAGCCGCCCTGATCGGGCAGCCGCTCGATCGCCGCTGCAATGTTGCGATACCCGGCTAACGGCGCTCCGCGGGGCCGCGTGCAACAGCTCGCGGCCAGGATCGCGTCGATGTGGCTGGTGGTCCGGGCCGCCCAATGCAGGCCCAGGTAGCCGCCGAGGGATAGCCCCACCAGGATGCGCGGGCCCTGGGGAAGGTCGTTCCAGCCTTCCTCGATGGCGGCGCTGCAGTTGTCGAGGGTGAACTCCTCGCCGCGACGCGCGCCGTGGGCGGGTAGATCGATCGCGGTGGCGTGTACTCCCCGGGAACTTAGGTGCTCTAATTGCGAGCGCCACATGCTCGCCGAGCTGCGGATGCCATGAACGAAGAGGACCGAAGGCTGCACGACACCAGGATGCCATCGGAGTCGGGTCTGCGCTCTAGGACGTCAGCTCACCGCGGACGATGCTCACCCCGCTGTGGGACGGGTCCCCGTCATACGCCTCATCGGAGACGTCTACGAGGGTGAACACATCCAGGTCGATGTGCGGCGGGACCTCGAAGTCCCCCGAGTCGCCGGTGAGCACGCCCAAGCTCACCAACTGCTGGGCGTCGTCGCTGAGGAGCCAGACTTCCCGGTACCCCTCCGCAGCGTCGCTGGTGAGGTCGACGGTGAGGATGAGCGCATCGCCGTCTTGATGTAGGCGAGCCGTTCCGGCGGACGCTTCTGGGAATTCGGGAAGTGGATCCAACTCGGCCCTCGCCACGGTGTCGGTGCCAGAATCGGGCTGCACCACCAACCGGTCGATCAGGACCCCTGCGATCGCACCGAGCGCGAACATCGCAGCCAGTGCCCACACCCGGATGCGGCGCCACGTGATCGTCGGGCTGGGAGTCACAGGAGCGGCCTGGTCCGAGGCCGCCCGGCCTGGGATGGCGCGTGGACCCGGTTCGTCTTCCTCATCGGATATTTCTGCAAGGACTCGATCCCAGACGACGGCGTCGGGACGTTCCAGAGTCTCCCTGCCAGCCTGGCGTCCCACCCGAACCGCATTTCGCAGCGATTCCAACTCGCGGGCGCACCGATCACAGGACTCCACGTGCGCCCGCTCCTGCTGTGACGCGGCCCGCTCCCCGAGCGCTACCAGGGCCATGATTTCGGCATCAAGATGCGTCATCGTTGCCCTCCAGGCTCTGGCGGATTCGATCAAGGCTCCGACGGATATGCGATTTTACGGTGCCCAGTGGCAGGTCGAGGCTCCCGGCGATCTGAGTGTGCGTAAGGTCGGAATAGAAGGCCAAACGGATGATACTGCTCTGCGGTTCCCCAAGGCCCTTGATCACATCGGCAACGACGACGCGATCGACCAGCGCGGCCGTCTCGTCTCCCGAGGAGTTAAGGCTCGCGGTCAGCACCGCCGCGTCACGCACCCGGCTCTCCCGGTTCCGGCTTTCATAGAGATCTGCCACCTTGTTTCTGGCGATGCCCAGCAGCCAGGAGTGCAATCGTCCGCGACTCGGCTGATATCCACGACGGGCCCGCCATGCTGCGACAAACACCTGCTGGGTGACGTCCTCGGCGTCGGGCACCGAGCCCAACGAGCGCAGCGCCACCGTGTAGACCAATGGTGACCAACGCTCGTATACCGCCTTCATCGCGGCACTATCGCCGCGCGGGAAGTGGTGCCCGAGGTCAGCGTCGCTGGATATCGCCACGTTTCACCTCCAACGCCGCCGACACCGTTATCGCTTCATTGAAGAGCATTATGCTCGCGCCACGGCCCTACGCCACCTGTGCGGTGACAATGACGTTGTCGTCGAAACTCCCACGCTGGGCGTCCCATGTGCCTCCGCAGGTGATCAGAATGAGTTGGGCGGGGCCATCGCGCCGAAAGTAATCGGCCCACTCGATACTCGGTTTGGGGTCCACTTCCACCGAGGTCACCTCATAGCGCCAGATCTGCCCGTCGGCGTCGTCGATTTCGATGACGTCACCAACCTCGGCGCTCTGCAACATATAGAAGGGCCCGCGCGCGACCTGCTCGGAGCCCACATGCGCCGCGATGAGGATCGCCCCCGATGGGCTGCCGGCACCCGGGCCATATTGGTACCACCCGGCGTTGTAGGGATCCTGGGGTATCTCCATCTGGCCGTCCGTTGCCACGCCCACGGAGAACACTGGCATATCGATGGCGCCCGCGGCATAGCGCAGGGCGACCGGCTCGACGCCGAGCGCGGCTGGGCCCAGACCAGAGATGTCCGTGGCATCCGTGATCGGGATATCGCGCGCCTTCCAGCGCAATTCTGTCTCCCCGGACGCCTCGGCGTTGTCGTCGGCATCTGCGTGCACGGACCTTGTCTGGCCTAAGGGGTCAGTCTGGCCTGGTGGCTGGTCAACCCGGCCCGGCGGCTGGTGACTTCCGCTAGTCGCCTGGTCGGTCGTCGTCGGTGGCTGTGCCGCGTGCACGGCACAGCCACCGAGTACCAGGAGACCGGCGACGATGAGCCAACCGCTGCGTGAGCCGGCGCTATTCAGTGCGACTGAATCCTTTTCCGTAGGCCAAACACACCGAGTGTGACCGCCAACGCCCCGAGTCCCACGAGCGGAAGCACGGGTACCTGGGTCGGTGCGGGCTGTGAACCGGTCGGCACCCCTCCCGGAGCGGAGTGGAGGCCATCGATGGATTGGACAGCGAGATCGAGGTTGTCGTCCTCCAGGCTCCCCCACGCATACACGATCGTGAGCGCGCCCTCGGCGACGTTCACGTCTGCGGGACCGATCAAAGGGTCGGTCTCACCGGCGGCGGCTACCGCGGCCGAGACCGTCCCAGCCGGCAAGTCCAGAGATGACTCATCCGGGTTGGCCAGGTCGGAAACAACGGCTTCACCACCGGCCAGGATGTCCACCGCCGGCGCCGCGGCCACATGCCGCACGGTCAGCCGCCCTTCGCCTGCGGATGTCTCGGACGTGTCGTTGGTGAAGAGTGTCGCGGTGGGTGTGCCATCGACGTCCAGGTGCGCCGCGGCGGTGTAGTTGCTTCCCGACTCCAACTCCAGATCGACAGGTCCGATAGCGGGATCACTGTCGTCCTCGGCGTCGGATGCCGTAATCGCGACCGTATAGGTACCGGCGTCGAGTTCGAGCGGCCCCGCGAGGTCACCGGGCTCGAAATCGTCAAGGGTGAGCTCACCGTTGACGTACACATCGACGGTCATGTCCGGCACCCCGTGTAGCACTGAGAGTAGTGCCGGGGAGTCGTGACTGTCCGCTGATGCGGGCGTGGCAAGCAGCGCAACGGCCGCCAAGCCCGTAACTCCACACAAAGCCAAACGTTTCTTCATGGGGATCTCCGTTGGTCGATGGCACCCATCATTGGGTACTCACACAGTTATTCCCTCGACCCAGCCGCTTTGGATGCAGACCGAGCAGACTTTTCTGCTGGCGCCGACAACTCGCCCGAAAGGTCGAAAATCCGGAGCCCGGTGCACGGGTGCACGCAAACGGGTGCATGCAAAAGGCCCGCCCCCGCCGTTTGGCGGGAACGGGCCTTTGCGCATGACGCTAGATCAGGACTTGGAGGTGTCCTCATCTTCGGCTGCGGCCTCATCGGCCGCGTCCGCGCTCGGGGCCGACTCAGCGGACTCCGCGCGCGGTGCCGAGTCAGCGGACTCCGCCGAGGCTGCAGACTCGTCGGTCGCGGCAGCTTCGGTGGCCTGGGCCTCTTCGGCCTCGGCAGCCGCTGCGGATTCCTTAGCACCACGCTTGGTGGCGCCTTCGGCTTCCTTCACGGTCGCCTGCTTGGCGCTGTAGGGCTCGGTGACGAGTTCGATGACGGCCATCGGGGCGTTGTCGCCCTTACGCGGACCGACCTTGGTGATCCGGGTGTAACCGCCGGGCCGTTCAGCGAACGTCGGGGCGATGGTGGCGAACAACTCGTGCACCACGTCCTTGCGGGAGATCACCGCGAGGACCTGACGGCGAGCCGCGAGGTCGCCGCGCTTGGCCTTGGTGATCAGCCGCTCAGCGAAGGGCCGAAGGCGCTTGGCCTTGGCCTCGGTGGTGCGAATGCTGCCGTGCTCGAACAAGGCTTGCGCCAGGTTGGCCAGGATCAGCCGCTCGTGGGCGGGACTTCCACCGAAGCGGTATCCCTTAGTGGGCTTGGGCATGTGTTTCTCCTAGTTGGTACGAGCGGCTTTAGTTGTACTCGAAGTCGTCGCCGTCGTCGTAACCGGACACCAGCGAAGGATCGAAGTCGGCGGGGCTGTCCTTGAGCGAAAGACCCAGACCAACCAGCTTTTCCTTAACTTCGGTGATCGACTTGGATCCGAAGTTGCGGATGTCCAGCAGGTCAGCCTCACTGCGGGCCACGAGCTCGCCCACGGAGTGGATGCCTTCACGCTTCAGGCAGTTGTACGACCGGATGGTCAGGTCCAGCTGCTCGATCGGCATGGCCAGGTCCTCGGCGAGAGCGGCGTCGGTCGGCGAGGGGCCGATCTCGATACCTTCAGCCTCGGTGTTCAGCTCACGAGCCAGACCGAACAGCTCCACCAGGGTGCGACCGGCCGAAGCCAGCGCGTCCCGCGGGGCCATCGAGTGCTTGGTCTCCACGTCCACGATCAGCTTGTCAAAGTCGGTGCGCTGTTCAACACGGGTCGCCTCAACCTTGTAGGTGACCTTCAGCACCGGGGAGTAGATCGAGTCGATCGGAACGCGACCGATCTCGGCGTCGTACTGCTTGTTCTGGACGGCCGAGACATATCCACGGCCGCGCTCAACAGTCAGTTCGATCTCGAGCTTGCCCTTGGCGTTAATGGTCGCCAGGTGCAGGTCGGGGTTGTGAATCTCCACGCCCGACGGCGGGGTGATGTCGGCAGCGGTCACGCTTCCCGGGCCCTGCTTACGCAGGTACATCACAACGGGCTCGTCGTGCTCGGAGGAGACAACGATGTCCTTGATGTTCAGGATGATCTCGGTGACATCTTCCTTCACACCGTTGACGGTGGAGAACTCGTGCAGCACACCGTCGATACGAATCGAGGTGACCGCTGCTCCAGGGATGGAGGACAGCAGGGTGCGGCGCAGGGAGTTTCCGAGGGTGTATCCGAAGCCCGGCTCGAGGGGCTCGATGACGAACCGTGAACGGTATTCGTCAACGACTTCTTCAGACAGGGAGGGGCGCTGTGCGATGAGCACTGGGGTTTCCTTTCAGTGAACGTCCGCTATATGACGTCACGGCGACCCCGATCTATCGGTCCAGACCGGGGGTCAAACAAGTCTTACGGGTGCGCGACCTGCGCTCGGGGCCGGCAAGGCCGGCCCCGAGAGAGCAGTGATCAGACGCGGCGGCGCTTGGGCGGACGGCAACCGTTGTGCGCTTGGGGGGTGACATCGGAGATGGACCCAACTTCCAGGCCGGTGGCCTGCAGCGAACGGATGGCGGTCTCACGGCCCGAGCCCGGACCCTTGACGAACACGTCAACCTTCTTCATGCCGTGCTCCTGCGCACGCCGAGCGGCGGCCTCAGCGGCAAGCTGGGCGGCGAAAGGGGTGGACTTACGCGACCCCTTGTAGCCGACCTGGCCCGAGGAGGCCCAGGAGATCACAGCGCCGGAAGGGTCGGTGATCGAAACGATGGTGTTGTTGAATGTTGACTTGATGTAGGCGTTTCCCGCGGAGACGTTCTTCTTCTCCTTGCGGCGCGGCTTGCGAGCGGCGGCCTGGCGAGTCTTGGGAGGCATCGAAATTTCTCTTCTCTTGGAGGTCGTCGGTCCGGTCTAACCGGACTACTCAGCGAGTGGCCTTCTTCTTACCGGCCACGGTCTTCTTCGGGCCCTTACGGGTCCGGGCGTTGGTCTTGGTGCGCTGACCGTGTACCGGCAGCCCGCGACGGTGGCGCAGGCCCTGGTAACAACCAATCTCGACCTTGCGGCGGATGTCTGCAGACACCTCACGACGCAGGTCACCTTCAAGCTTGAAGTTGCCTTCGAGGTAGTCACGAAGGGCGACCAACTGGGAGTCGGTCAGATCCCGAACGCGAAGATCTGGGCTCAGGCCAGTGGCCGCAATCGTCTCGGTAGCGCGGGTGCGGCCCACGCCGTAGATGTAGGTGAGCGCAACCTCGAGCCGCTTGTCGCGGGGGAGGTCTGCGCCTACTAGTCGTGCCATGTGTGTTCTCACTCCTGTGAGTCATCGGAGGTCCTGCGCACTGCCCTCCCGCCTGCTGCGGGCCCCGGCCTCCGAACCGGGGGTTTGCGCTCGCTGTAGCGGGCGCTGGCAATGCGATGTAGTTCGCGGTGGGCCTTAGCCCTGCCGCTGCTTGTGACGCTGGTTGTCGCAGATGACCCGCACTACTCCGTTACGGCGGATGACCTTGCAGTTGTCACAGATCTTCTTAACGCTCGGCTTTACCTTCATGTTGCTTCCTCTGCACCGCCGCGCATACCGGTGGGCAGGCCGCGCTAGACGTGGCTACCCACCGCACAGCGGCGAGATTGTGGGGACGAATTACTTGTAGCGGTAGACGATGCGGCCGCGGGACAGGTCATACGGGCTCAGCTCAACAACAACCCGGTCCTCAGGAAGGATCCGGATGTAGTGCTGACGCATTTTGCCCGAGATGTGTGCGAGAACCTTGTGGCCGTTGGTCAACTCCACCCGAAACATCGCATTTGGGAGCGCTTCAACAACGCTGCCCTCGATCTCGATTACGCCGTCCTTCTTGGCCATGTCCTCCGCTAACTGCAGTGCCCAACTGGTGTTCGTTCTGATCGGGCGGTTCGTGATGCGACGCGGGCGCGCCACAGCACAGTTAAACCGCCCAGCGATCAATCGTACGCCATTCGCTTAGCAGATGGAACCGCTGTGTACGGCACTTGCTGCGGTGTGGCTCACATTCGCTCGGAGCATACGTCCGGTTGATTCGGCCTGCGATCGCGCACTTCTTGCACTGACTCCACCCTACCGCGCCCGACCCGGCTCAGAGAAAAGTGACCGTGGCGTCGCCGCCCGGCTGCGCCGGTGGCCGTTCCGGCTGTGCCCCAGACCCCAGCAACCCCAGTCCCCTGGCCCTCTCGATGGCGGCGTCCCGGCTGTTGACTCCCAGCTTCCGGTAGATATTGCGCACCTGGGTTTTGACCGTGTTCTCCGAAACGAACAGCGCCTTGGCAGCCTGGCTGAGCGGCGCGCCGGTCGAAACTGCGCGGAGCACTTCAAACTCACGGTTGGTCAAAGTCACCGGCTCCAACGGTTCTCCGAACACCTCGGGGGCCGCGCCCAGATCCTTGATGAATGTATTCGAGAACGAGCCGCCGAACTGCTCGGCCATGGCCAGCAAATCCGACCGCGGCACCAACAGGAACGCGCGCCGGGTGCCGGATTGCTCGGCCAGCCCGATGGACTGCAACAGCGCATCGCGCGCTTCGTCGATCATCCCCAACCGCCAGGCCGCGCAGGCGCGCGTGGTCGATAGGTGCAGCGCATGGCCGATGCTGGTGGTGGCGATATCGCCGTAATCGGCGCTGAGTTTCAGGACCCGGTGGTTGCTGCCGTCGTACAACGCCATGCGCGCCAGGGAGACCCTCACCCACGACTCCCCCACCGGCGCGCTGGTTAGGAGTTGGCGGGCCTTGTCGGTTTGTCCCGTGGCAATGCACAGATCAACGGCGGTACAGAGCAGGCCGGCATGGGCGAAACTGACGCGCGATCCACGCGCGAACGCCCCGCTCAATTCGGATTCGATCTCCGCGAGCAACGGTGCCCTGGAGGGCTCGTGGTGCAGGGCCAGGATGCCGCGCACGCCGAGGTCGATCTGCTCCAGGCCCGGGATCCCGAAGAAGTCCTCGGTGACCGGCACCGGCTTACCGCCCAGGTCGCGTGCGGAATCCAGGCCCAGGATCGAGCCCACGAGCGCGGCTACCACAGCCATCACCGGCCCACATTCGCCGCCCGAGCGGGAACCCACCTCGACCCAGCCGCGCGCGGCACGCATGTGCCCAAGCAGAGCCAAACACAACGCCAGGCCGTTGGCTGCCTCCGCCATCGCGACCGCATCCGACTGCCCGCGTGCCCACCGGTATGCCTCACGGAAGGCCCCGGCAGCACTCACCACCTCACCGTTAAGCAGTTTGGACACGCTCCACTGCAACAACAGTTGCGGAACCGCTTCCTTGATCTGAGGTGACCAGGACTCGATTGCGGCCTCTCGCCGTCGGTCCCCGCCGTGCCAACTCTCCCGCTCCACCATCGCCGACTGAATCGTCAGTCGCTGCCCCAGGGACAGCGGCTCGAGGTAGGTCTCATCGGACAAGTCTGGGGACAGCCGACCGTCCCGGAAGGCGGCGTCCCAGCGCTCCCACCGGTCCAGGTCGAGCAGGAAATCCCGCATCAAGGTCAGCCTGGCACTGTCCGCGATGGTCTGGTCTGGGAGCGCGTCCACCACGTGCCGGACCTGACCGGGGTGCTCGTGCACCATCTCGAGCCAATACCGTTCGATGAGCGAGGAGACGGCGTCCCAGTCCTCCCCTTCCACGGCGTGGTCCAGGCCCTCGCGGGCACGGCCGGCGGCGAGGCAGAAGGTGGCCGTCAGCCGATGAGCGTGGACGTACCCGGCCCGGTCGTCGGCCCGGTAGATGCCTTGCACCGCGTCCCGCAGCCGCTCCAGGAAGTAGAACCGGGTGCGGCCCTGGGCCGTGCGCTGGCGTAGGAACCCGAGGTCGAGCATCAGGGGGACCAACGCTGCGGCCCGGTCCCGGCCCACCAATGCCCCACCTTCATCTATGGAGAAGTCCCGGGGCGTGCTCAGCATCTTCAGGTCAGGAGCGATCGACCACATCTCGGCGTCCGAGAGCGCAACCCTGATGTAGCGCTCAGCGGCCGCCCAGTCTGGGATCAGCAGGCCCGCCTCGGAGCGGGAACTGGAGGACAACACCGCGCGCACCAACGCTGGCCAGCCGGTGAGTGAATCCACCATCAGCTCGGCTTCGCCCTCCGAGAGGCGGCAACCAGTCTGCTGCGCCATCGACTGAATCTCTAGTGGATCTAGAGCCAGGTCGTGCATCCGCAGCACTTGACCATCGGAGAAGCCGTCCGTGAGTGCCTCGACGTGGCGTTCGCCCCTGGTCATGACGATCACGTGGAACAACTCGAACTCACTGGCCAGTTCGACCAGGTCGTCATCGACCCGGTGGTCGGACACGTGCATGAGGTTGTCGACTACCAAAGTAATCGGGCGGTCCAGCCCACTGAGGAACGAGGCGACCTCGACCAGCGGGTTCATTTCGGGCGCTAAACCCTCGCCGGTCAGCGACCCGTAATTTACCTCCCAGAACTGGTCGCGGGACAGCGGCGCGTTCGGGAGCGTCACCCACCGCACCCGTCTGCCGTGAGCCATCTGGTCGCGGATCACCGAGGAGACGGTGCTGGTCTTTCCCGCTCCCCGGGGAGCGCGCACCACGAGGATAGAGGGCTCCTGGACCACCGCCCGGCGGACAGCTTGCGGTACCACGACACCCGAGGGGATCCGCGGCAGGCCGGTCCCCGCACGAAGCACCGGGCGGCTCTTCCACTTCACCATCGCACTGCCTTACTCGTGAGCATCGGCTTACTCGTGAGCATCGGGATCGGCTCCGATTCTGCCGCGCGTGGTGATCTCCAGCGCTTCGCTACGACTTGCGACGCCGAGCTTGCGATAGATGGAGCGAAGGTGGGTCTTGACGGTGTTGGAGGACAGGTTGAGGGCGCGGCCGATGCCCACGGGCCCGGAGTAGCGTTCCAACGCGCGCAGAATCTGCGCCTCGCGCATGGTCAAGGTGGGCAATTCCGCCCCGCCGCGCGCCGCCGTCGGCTCTTGGGCTTCGCCGCTGGGCTGTGGCCACAGGTCCGAGGCGTGCGGGGTTTGCTCGGCAAGACGGTCGAAAACGTACCGCTGCATCAGCAGGAATGGCCTGCGTTGGCCGGTGGCCCTAGCAATCTGGACGGCGCCTTGAAAAGCAGGCAAGGCTTCATCAGCCCGGTCCATGGCGTGCAAGGCGCTGGCCATCACGACCGTGGCTTCCATTTGGGATCGACGGCAGCCGCTGGGCTGATCGATCACCTTGCGGGCCATCTCGATTGCAGCGTCAAATTCGTGGCGGGCCAAGAACACTTTGGCCCGCGCAGCCCAGGCGTTGGATTCTTCGGGCACCTCCGCGGCGATCTCACCGGCGACGCCGATCATGTGGGTCACCAACAGCAGCTCTACCAAGGTGCACTTCAGGATGGCCTCGGACAGTGTGTTCTTAGCGACGTGCCGCAGCGCGGCGCGCATCCGGTTCGCCTGCCGGAACACCTCCTCGGGGTCCTCGGCGAACGCCGCATAGTGGGCCCGCACGAACTCGGCAAGAACCCACAAGTCAGCACGGTGGCGAGGGTCGGTGAGATCTTCAAGACGTTCGACGGCGTCAGCGTCTCCGGCATCCACGGCCACCAAGGCACGGGCGATCCGTACCGTGACGGCGGTGACGTCGCTGGGATCGGCGAGCCGGCCAAGTTCTTGGTACTCGGTGAGGGCGTAATCATCCAGCCAGGTGCGGGCTAAGTCGGGCTCGCCCACCAGCGCGTGGCTCAGCGCGAGTAACGCGGTGCCCAGGGGTGCGGCGGCACTGCGATGACGAAGTCCCTCGTCGCGAGCGTGGCTGAAAGCGTAGATCGCAGCGTCGTAGTTTCCGGTGAGCAGGGCCGCTAATCCCCACTGCAGCAACACGATCGATTCCTGCTCGACCGGTTCCTGGGCCCTGGTTGCCTCGGAGACCAGATCGGAGGTGGTCAACAGCCCATCTCGGACTTCCCAGGGCACGCCCGGTCGAAGCCGCCGGATGAGCTCGGGTAGGTGTTCCTGGGCGACCCGGATCCGGGGGTCGGCCATCGCTTGCTCGGCGGGAATCCGTCGGATAGCGGTGATCAGGGAGTCGGGATCGCCGATCAGCAGTCGCTCCCAGTTTCGCTCCAGCAATGACAGGGCGGTGGGCCACTCCTCGGCCTGGATCGCGTGGGTCAGCCGGCCCCCAGGGTGTTGCCCCATCTCCGGAGCGGACATCAGCAGCCGGTGAACCTGACTTTCGAGTTCCGGTGAGACCTCTCGCATCACGCGCAGCAGGGAGGCCCTGATCGCGTGCGGATAGCTATAGAGAAGGTCGGTGCCGACGCGCCGCTCCACGACCAGACCGGTTCCGCGTATTCCAGAGAGGATGCCCGCACCGAACCGCCGAGCGTGGCCATCCCCTTGAGCCGAGGCTACCTGCGCTGAGGCAGCCAGGGCGCGAAGCAGCTCGGCGTCGAACGCCTCGGGGATGGCGGTGCCGAGGACCACGTCGCTGGCTTCGCCGATGCCGGGTTCGCGCAAGACGGCACCGACATACCCGTCGACGAAGTTCTCATCGACCTCACCCTCTGATGTGATGCTCCGCAGCCCCGCACGGATCGCCGCTGGCCAGCCACCGAAGTCGGAATTGATCACTTCAGCCTGCTCCAGTGGCAGATCGACGCCTTGAATCGAGGCCAGGTGCTGCACGTCCTGGGCGGTGAAGCGCAGATCGTCAGCCTCGATGACGTTCGCATCCACGGCCAGGGTGCCGACGCTCTCCAGGGCCTTGGCCCAGCGCATCGAAGCCACGAGGTAGAACTGCTCGTTCCCTCGAACTAACTCCACGAGGTCGTCGTCGATCTGGTCCGCACCGTTGGCGAAGCCGGCC
Source organism: Beutenbergiaceae bacterium (assembly GCA_048594865.1). Lineage (GTDB taxonomy): Bacteria > Actinomycetota > Actinomycetes > Actinomycetales > Beutenbergiaceae > CALKWS01. The sequence goes on along the minus strand of JBMDWZ010000162.1, from coordinate 353 downwards.
TCGTGGAAGTTGTCCAGCACTAGACGCAGCGGTCGTGGGTGGGCGCTCAGCGCGTTGACCACGTCGCTGCGGTCATCGCTCGTTACCTCTACGCCAGCGAGTTTGATGGCTTGCCCGACCCGAGCCCAGAAGACGTGCTCTTCGTTGCAGTCGCTGTCTAGGGTCAGATAGACCGTCTGGATGGACCCGGTGTACTGGCGCAACCAGTGCGCTAGGACCGACGTCTTTCCGAAGCCTCGGGCAGCACGGATCACCGTCAACGGCGCCGATGCCTCCAAGGCGGCCCAGACGTTCTCGCTGATTCGTAGGTGCTCAGAGGCTCGTGGGAGCCGTCCGATGATCTTGGTGTTCGC
>JBMDWZ010000161.1:0-2240 GCA_048594865.1 Beutenbergiaceae bacterium | reverse complement strand
ACAGCTCACCATGGAGTCCAACGGCAAGCGGGTGCGGTGGGACGGCACCGAGGTCAGCACCGACACCGGCGAGGTGTTCTGGGGCGAGCCGGGCACCAACGGGCAGCACGCGTTTTACCAACTGATCCATCAGGGCACCCGGCTGATCCCGGCGGACTTCATCGCCTTCGCTAACCCTGCCGACCCGTGGAAGGACGGCGAGGTCGATGTGCACTCGCTATTCCTGGCGAACTTCTTCGCGCAGACCCAGGCGCTGGCGTTCGGCAAGACCGCCGATGAGGTGCGGGCCGAGGGCACCGCGGAGCGGATCGTGCCGGCGCGGGTGTTTCCGGGTAACCGGCCGACGACGTCGATCATGGCCCCGGCGTTGACCCCGAGCGTGTTGGGGCAACTGATCGCCCTGTATGAGCACATCACCTTCACCCAGGGCATCGTGTGGGGCATCGACTCCTTCGACCAGTGGGGTGTGGAGCTCGGCAAGGAGCTGGCCAAGGCCGTGGCCCCGGCGATCACCGGCGACGATGAGGTGCTGGGTGCTCAGGACGCTTCCACCCAGGCGCTGATCGGGTACTACCGGGCGCAGCGGAGCTAGATTCACCGGCGGTGTTCTTTGGTGCGCCGGGGTTAACGCTTCTGCTTGAGGTAGACCTCACGGAAGCGTTCTTCGGCGTGCCGGTTGCCGAGCACCAACAGCTGGCCCGACCCGGCGGGGACCTGTTCGGCGTCTGGGCGCAGGGTGCCTTCGGCGTCGGTGACGGCCAGGATGTGGCAGCCGGTGCGCTCGTGCACGCCGGCGTTGCGGACCGCCAGTCGGGCCAGGGACGCCGGGGGCGGCACGAGGAAGAGTTCGTTGCCCTCGGCGATCACCACCCGGTGGCTGAGGGCGGCGGCGTTCCACAGGTCGGTGGCGCCGATGGTGGCGTAGGAGAGCACGCTGTCCGCGCCGGCCCGGTACAGGGTGGACACGTTGCGCTCGGAGGTGGCGCGGGCCACCACTTGGATGTCCGGGCGTAGCCGGCGGCAGGACAGGGTGAGATAGACGTTGAGGTCATCATCGTGGGTGGTGATGAGCACCGCGGCGGCGTCCTGGAGTCCGGCGTCCTTGAGCACGTCCACGTCTGCGGCGTCGCCGATGACCACCTCGAACTTGTCCGGCGCCCGGCCCTCTAGGTGCTCAACGATCGTGGTGGGGGTGTCGGTGCGGGTGAACTCGGTGGCCGCGGCCCGGCCAACCCGCCCGCCACCGAGGACGAGCACCGGCGCTTCACCCGAGGCCGAGCGAGCGAACTGTTCGTCGTAATTGGCGAGCTCCTCGGCTCCGCCCGCGATCACCAAGATGGTGTCTTCGGTGACTTTGAGGCCCGGCTCCATCGGACGCAGCCGGCCGCGTTTCATGATCGCCAGGATGCGCACCTTGCAGTTCATCGACTGCTTGGCCTCCCGCAGAGTCATGCCCACCAAAGCGGTGTCACGGGCGGCGGCCTCGGCGATGACGGTGTTACCGAACGAGCCGATGCGGTGGGAGCGCCCGGTGGTGCCCAGCACCCGGTTGGCCATCTCTTCGCCCAGGATCGCGCCCAGTTGCAGGATGTGATCGGCGCCGGCCAGTTCCAGGACGTCCACCGAGGCTGCTTTGCTCGCGGTGACCGCGACGGGGACGTCGTGGGCGACCTGTTGCACGGTGAAGGCAATGTTGGTGTTGGTGGTGTCGGCGAGGGTGGTGATGACCATCCGGGCGCGTTCCACGCCGGCGTTGCGGTAGGTGGAGGGGGCGTCCAGCGGGCCAACGACGATTGAGATCCCTTGGTCATGCAAAGTGGTGGCTTCGTCGGTGTCGTCGAGCACCAGAACATAGGGAACGCGGGAGCGTTCAGCGCGGGCGATCAGGGTGTTCACGATGGCGTCGTTGCCGACCAGGACCAGGTGGTCCTTCATGTCTTCGGGCGCCCGGCGCGGGGTGCGTGCAGCGTCGCGGATATCCAGCCAGGGTGTCACGACGTATTGCACGATGAAGTAGGGGACAAGCACCAGCAGGAACACCGCGCCGGACACCAGGACCAGCAGGGAGAACAGCCGGCCGATGTCGGATTCGAAGGTGATGTCGCCGTAGCCGAGCGTGGACATCGTGGTGATGGTCCAGTACACGGCGGTGAGCAGCGAGTGTGGTTGGCCCTCATAGGCCATCAGGATGTGGAACCCGATGCTGTAGCCGATGATCATCGCGGTCCCGATCGCCAGCA
>JBMDWZ010000160.1:0-20188 GCA_048594865.1 Beutenbergiaceae bacterium | reverse complement strand
CTGCTGGCGGTGGCGAAGGCCGCTCGGGAGCGCTCGATGCCGGTGCCCACCTGCGTCATCGCCACCGATGATCAGATCACCGCCATTCGTGGCTGGCGGTGGTTCATCGTTGCGGCGCCGGCGAGCGCCTACGCCGATAACCCGGCGGGGATCGTGGAGGCCGCGCGCAAGGATCTGCGCAACGGCACCGCGCGGCTACGACCGCTCATCGACGCCTTCTACACCGCGGTGCGGGACTGGACCTCGCTGTTCGACCGGTGCCTGTCTTTGACGCGCAGTGGCCTGTCGATGCGGGAGCGCCGGTACGCGGCACCGGCGCTGATCACCCTGCCGCTGGTGATCATCGCCTACCCGGTGGCCCAGGCGCTGCGCCTGATCACCCAGGTTCTGCTGCCGGGTTCGGAGCGGCGGGCGATGGCCAAGACCATCGAGGCACCGGGGACCAAACCGCAAACGCTGTACTGGAATGTCGGCGGCCGCACGATCGCCGCATGCCTCATCGTGTTCTCCGGCACCTACCAGGGCCTGGGGGTGCTGCCCGCGGAACGGATCCAGTGGCCGTGGGAGGACGGGCCGATCATCGCGCAGGTCACCGATGTGCACTACATCGAGCGCGAGGATGGGTTACTGGGTCACCTGGGGGTGCGGCACAACTCCACCTGGCGGCCTACGGTCGAACTACCCGACGGCGAACCGGCCTACCTGTCCGAGGGCAGCACGGAGGTCACGGTGGGTGAATCGTTGACGCTGGTGGCCTATGCCGACAATGGCCGCGAGCGGTACCGGCACACCGAGCAAACGTCGATCACCAGGTACGTCGTCATCAGTTCGGTGATGTTGCTCTTTGCCTGGGTCTGGGTTCGGTTATTGGTGTGGTTGCCCGTGCTGGCCGTGAGACGAAAGCTCTTCCATGAGCACGACCTGCCAGATGTCGCGCCCGATTGGGTGATGGGACAGATCGCCCGGCGGCAGCGGCCGGCGGGAACGTTTGGGGATCCGACGCCGCGCGAGTAGCGCCCCTCACGCTCAGGTGGTGAATGTCAGTGACAACCGCCCTGCAGCGAATATCGCTTTGGACCGTATCCTTTCCTTAAATGCCGCCAACTCGCGCGGGCATGAACCGGGAGGATGCTCGTGTCGGACGAGGAGTGGGCGCCATTTGCCCCGCGCCCGCTTGCCGCAATGACGGCGAGCAACTCCGCGCCGAGCATGCCCGAAATCGAGGGCTACGCCCAGCTGAGCGAGGTAGCGCGTGGTGGAGACAGCATCGTCTACCGGGCACGGCAACTGAGCGTCAATAGGGACGTCGCGATCAAGGTGCTGTCCGTTGAGGACGAGGCCACCGCGACCAGGTTCCAGCGCGAGCTGCAAATCACCGTCGACCTCGGCCGACAGCACCCCTACATCGTCAACGTCCTGGACACCACGCGCACCTCCACTGGCGACCCGTGCCTGGTGATGGACTTCCACGACCTGGGCTCGGTCCACGATCGGCTGCAGGCCCACGGCCCATTACCTGTGTCCGAAGTTGTCACCGCCGGAACCTGCGTGGCCGACGCCCTGGCCTTCGCCCACAGCGCCGGCATTCTGCACCGAGACGTCAAACCACAGAACGTCCTGCTCCTGCCCACCTCCTACGTGCTGAGCGACTTCGGCATCGCCCGGCTCGTAGATGCCGGACACACCTCCACCATGGAGCGCTTCAGCTATCGGCACGCCTCCCCTCAGGTGCTCGACGGGGCACCGCCAAGCGCAGCCGATGACCTCTGGGGCCTTGGGTCCACATTGTTCACGCTGCTGGATGGCCGGGCTCCCTTCGCGTCTGACGATCCGGATGATGACACCGCGCTGGCCTACCTGCGGCGGGTGCGCACCGCCGCGCAACGTCAGCTGAGGCGCTCTGACATCCCCCGCGAGCTGCGCGCCCTCATCGCCTCGTGTCTGGCACCAGACCCGGCAGATCGGCCGCGCGATGCCGCGTACGTGCTCCAAACCCTCCGGAATCTGCGCACCGAAGACCGGTCCTGGGATCCCACGGGCGCCGCGACCAGCGATACCCGCGCAAACGGCGAGTCTGCCTCCAGCGGGGCACAGCCCGCACCCAGCTCAGGTCAGCCCGCGAGTGATTCAGCGGTGCCCCCCGAAGCAGCGACCCCAGAAGTAACGGCCCCAGACACGACGGCCCCAGAGGCAATGGCGGGTCCAGAGGCAATGGCGGGCCAAGAGGCACCGGCGGGCCCAGCAACTAGCCCTGCAGCTCCCCGGGCCGCAGCGCTACCGGCGCACCAGCCCTCCGAATTGGCGCCATCCGCCCTCGCGCACGTAGCGACGGCAAACTCCGAGCGCCTGGATGCACAGGAGACCGGCGTTGCACCGATTGGGCACGACGCCGACCACACCGCTGGATCGGGCGATCAGAGCACCAGATCTACCGATCCCGGTGCTGCTGGAACTGGCCAAACCACCGACGGCTCCACCGAATCCGCAGATGCTCCGCGGGGCCCAAGTTGGCGCCGCGTGGTCGCATTCTTCGGCGGGGTGCTGCTGGCGGGCGTGGTCTTGGGCGTGGGATACAACCTCATCAACCAGAACTCCCAGCCCGAGGAATCCCCGGAAACTCCTCCTGCGGACGTTGAAGTGCCGCAAGCCGATGATCTGGTGCCAGATCCCGGCGCACCCGACCAGCCCACCATCGGAAATCCAGCGCTAGCGCCGTCCAACCTCGTTCTCGTGGAGCACGGATCCAGCGTCGAATTGAGTTGGTCTGCACCGGATAACGACGTGGAAAACTACCTGGTGCTCTCCACCGATGCCGACGGCAACAACGCACAGGTAGTGCGCATGCTCGCCCCGCACCTCACCGAGTACGTAGTTCAGGGCCTCGATACCGATTCGCGCACCGAGTGCTACGCGGTTTCAGGACTGCTCACCACTGACGGTGAAGTCGAAGCCGGTTCATCTGAACTGGTGTGCCGCTAACGAGCGAGGGCAAGCATCCGGGCAGCTCGAATGCCCTAGCACCAGCGAAAATCCCGGCACCAACGACTAACCCGGCAGCAGTGTCTAACCCAGCAGCAGCGTCTAGCCCGGCAGCATGACCACCGCACACACGGCTGCACACACCGCTGCACACCCCTCAGCGCGGGAACAGCCACCAGCCCAGGCGGCGCCACCAGGGCGCGGCCCGGCGCAGATGCCTCTCGATCTCTTGCGCGAGTTCCCAATGCGCGCGCTCGGAACTGGCGCCAGGCTCGGTTGCCAACGCGGTTGCGACAGGCGGAGCGAAGGCGTCGTGCTCGGCTGAAGTCGCTAACTGCTGCGCCTGTGCACGCACTGGCTCGGGAAACCTGCCAGCGAGCTGCGGTGCACTCAAAGACGCATCGGTATCGGTCCCCGAGGCGGTGAGCGAGCGGAGCACCAACGCCCACGCGCCGCGGGCACCCGCAGCACGCCATCGCCGCCGGCGACGGGTCGTCGCGGCCATGGCGATCACCACCATCACTACGGCCAATCCGAGCACACCTACCGCAACCCAGATCAGCGGGCGCAGAAGATCGGTCCAGGGCGCCGATTCGGTCTGCTCGGGTGTGCTCGTCTGTGCCGGGACATCCTCATCGAGATCGTCGGGTTCGGTTTGTGTGGAGTCATCACCGTCGGTGGACTGGGTGTCATCGGGGCGATCCACCTCGGTCACCACATCGGGGCTGGGATCAAAAGCGACCCATCCCACCCGGGAGAAGTACACCTCGGCCCACACCCTGGCCTGGCCCGCGCGCACCAGGACCGGATCGGTGCTGGTCTGAGGACCTAGATCAAAGCCCACCACCAACCGGGTCGGAAGGCCGACCGAACGGCCCATTACGGCGAAAGAAGCCGCGAACTGTTCGGTACTACCCACTTGCCCGCCGTCGTCCTGCGCGGCGAAAAGGAACTCCTCGATGCGCCCGTAGGAGGACCCTGAAGGCGCCTGGTGATCGAGCAGCCGCTCTGCGCGCACCGCTTCTTCCAAAGCCAGTGCCTGCTCCCAGCGCGACTCCAGCCCCTCGGTGACGTCCAACGCCTCCTGGCGTAGCTGATCGGGAAGTCGAGGCAGTTCCAGGTACCGATGTGCCACCGATGCGGCGGGCACCGAGGCGCGGTTTTGTACGACGGCGGTCACAGCCTGCACGCTGGTGTCGATCGTCAAGATTTGGGCGCCTAGGCCCTGGGGCACCACTAGGGATCCGGTGTGCACGTCCATAAGGGCCACTTCATTGCCATCACCGTCCCGCACTGACTGCGCGCGACCGGCGGAGGGTAGCCACACTCCGCTCAGGGCCTCGGGTTGAACCGCATAGGACAGCGGCCGTTCGTTGACGCCGGCGGGCAGATCGGGCTGGTCCACCACTCCCACGGCACGCAATCGGGCGTCGATACGCCAGGATGCGCCGTCGAAGTCTGGGAGGGCGGCCAGCGATAGTCGGCGGGGCAAGGGCTGTGATTCGGTGGCCTGAGCGGTGAACAACGAGGCATCGGGGCGGATGTTCCACGCGGCTACGTCTGGAATCGGGTTGGTTGCTTGGACCGGAAGGGTGGGCGGTGGCACCAGGGTGCGGGGTTCAAATGCGGTGCTGGTTGGCACCAGAACTGCCGATAGTGCGAACGTGGCCACGATCAAGCCGACGACGGCGGGAAGCACCCGCCTCCCGCGCGCGCCCTTGGTCGATGCCGAGACCGTCGGTGCTGAGGCGCGCGCCTGCGCCTGCGCCTGCGCCTGCGCCTGCGCCTGCGCCTGCGCCTGCGCCTGCGCCGAATCGTCGCTGAGAGGGCCTGGCGCCGAAGCCTGCAACGCCCTGGAGGACCGTGGCCGAGGCAGCCACGCCCAACCGAGCAGCAGCACCGCAGCGGTCATGAGCACCGCTAGGCCCAGGGCATCCCCGCGGCCTGCCGTCAGCAGCCCGCCCAGGGTGTGGATCACCACGGCACCCACTAACGGACTGATCCCGGCCGCCTGCGACCCCACCACGATCAACGCCACCACCAGGGCGGTGAGCCACACGGCGAGGACTGCCGGCACTAAGAACGAGGCCTCCGGTGGTGCCGGCCTGGGTGCGGTGAGAAGCCTTGGCACCGAATCGATCAGCGGACCCAGGAAGGTCAGTACCGGGCTGGAGCGCCATCCTTGGGTGAGGTCATCATCGGCAGCATCGAGCACCGCCAGGCCCGCCATCACGGCGAAGCTGACTCCGGCGCTGGCGATCACCCAGGACGGCACCCGCAGACGCCATCCGATCGCCACCAGGCCAAAGGGGAGCACGGCGGCCAGGCAGAGCACCGCGAGCGCCCAGCTCCAGCGGTATCCAGCGGCCAGCGGAATCGTTGAGATCGCCAGGATGGCGGCTGACCAGAGTACGATCGCTGCCTTCATTGGGCCACCACCCGGCGCCAGTGGTGGATGAGATCTTGTGCCCGCGCGCCGCGCAACACCACGACGCTGCCGGCCGCACCGATAGTGGCTGTCGGGGTGGGGTCCACCACCAACACGATTCCTGCGGGTGCGCCCGCCGCTGTTGAGACGTGCTCTGGCATGGGTGCGCCAGTGCCGGTGACCACGGCGAGGATGTCAGGTGAGGATACGTAGGCAGAGCCCGGCTTTTGGTGCTCATCGAGTTCGATGCGCGCGAGCACACCCAGGGCTTTGGGATCCAGTCCGGCCGGGGCCACGCCACTGGTGGGAGCGGGAAGATCGAGTTCGACCTTGCCTGAGGTGGTGACCAGCCGGGCAGGGGACTGGGCGATCGCGGCCGTGGCCAGTAAGGAGGCGGCGGCATCCACTGCTTCTTCGAACTCTTCGCCGTCATAGGTTCCCACCGCGTCATCGAGCATGACGGTTAGGTGCGGGGCGGCGGGGTCTGCGTCTTCACGGATCATCAACTCACCGCGGCGAGCGCTGGTGGCCCAGTGCAACCGGCGCAAATCATCTCCCGGGATGTACCCGCGCAATCCCACCAGGTCGGTTCCCCCGCTGGCGATCCGTTCATCGGCGCCGATGTGGCCACGGCGGCTGCCCGCGGGCATGGAGACAGCATCGAGAACTGCCGGCTCCACGAGCACGCTGGTGCGTGAGCCGTGTTCGGCCACCCGCTCTACAAGGGAGAACATCGAGGTGCGGCGCAGAGTCAGGGGACCAAAGTCGATCACGCCACGGCGGCTGGTGGGGATTGGCACTTCGGTGGTGGAGGCATCTCCCGGTTGCAGCGCTGGCACATCGAAGGGCACCTGCTCCCCGCCCACGCGATCAGCTCCCTGCAGGCGAAGCCCCATCCAGGTGGAGGAGTTGGTGACCGTGATGTCGGCATGGCAGTCCTGCAACCGCGCCACCCGCGCAGGCTTCACGCGCCGCTGCACGGAAACCGGGGCGGGGATGAGCACACCGATGATCGCAACGATCACGGCCAGCGCGAGCACTACCCCAAAGCCGAGCAGTCCGGGATACCTTGCCCACCACCCCAAGCTCACGCAGATCAGGGCCATCGCGATACTCGCCCAGCCCCGTGCAGTGGGACGCAGAGCGCTCATGCCGGCACCGGTCGAGGCGCCTCCACGTTTGCCACAGCATCGGCGAGGATGGATTGGGCAAGTTCACCGGCCAGCAGGGCATCGCGGGTGACCACCAGACGGTGGGCGAGCACCGGGCCGCTGAGCTTTTGTACGTCCGAGGGCACCACATAGTGCCGGCCGTTGGCAGCGGCGTGCGCTTGGGAGGCGGCAACCAACCCGCGCAGGGCACGGGTGGAGGTGCCCTGGCGAAGGCGCTCATCGTTGCGGGTGGCGGCGCCGATCTCGCGGATGTAGCGCAGGATCGGTTCGGCCACGTGCACCCCGCGCAGCATCGCGGTGGCCGCAGCGACTTCCTTGGGTGTGGTCACCGCGGGAACGCTTTCCACTGCCCCGGCTTTGGAGCCGGGGCGAAGGATATCCAGTTCATGTTCCATATCCGGGTAGCCCAGTGCCAACCGGACCAAGAAGCGGTCCATCTGCGCTTCGGGCAACCGGTAGGTGCCATCGAGGTCAACGGGGTTCTGGGTGGCGATGACCAGGAACGGATCTGGCACCACGTGTCCGGTGCCATCGACGGTGACCGTGCGCTCGGCCATCACCTCAAGCATCGCTGACTGGGTCTTCGCGGCGGCTCGGTTGATCTCATCGGCGAGCAGCACGTTGGTGAACACCGGGCCGGGGCGGAAGGTGATCTCACCGGTTTTGGGCTCGAAAACCGAGGTGCCGGTGACGTCGGCTGGGAGCAGGTCAGGGGTGAACTGAATCCGGCGTGAAGAGCCACCCAGGGCTGCGGCGATCGCCCGGGCCAGCGTGGTCTTTCCGGTTCCCGGGACGTCCTCCAGCAGCACGTGGCCACCGGCGAACATGCACACCGCGACCAGTTCGACCACCGAGCGTTTGCCTGCCAGCACCGAACCAACGGCATCGACGACGCCATCGTGCAGCAGCCGGAACTGTGCGATCTGCTGTTCGCTAGGCCCCTGTTGTTCGTTAGGCACCGGTGCTCTCCGATCGGCCAGCGGCGCTGGCGTGTGAGGTTGGCACAGCTGCCAAAGATTCGTTGAGGTTCGTGGTTCTGCGCATCACCCGCAGCAGAGCGGCCAGCCCGAGCACGCCCACACCGGCGGCAAACACCGGGGAGGTGGCGGCTTCTGGGGGGCTCCACGGGAGCTGGGTGATGTCGACGTCAGGGTCGCCAGGTAGCGAGCGGGGCTGTGTGCAGATGTTTGTTTGCGGATCGCACCAACCTTGCCCAGGCACATCAACAGATCCACTGGAACTGGCTGAGCGGCCTTGACCGGTGATGGTGACGGTCAGGTACATGTGCAAGCCGTCCTCCAGTCGGCCTCCGGAGGACCAAGTCTGGGGTGTCCCACAATCAAACGCGGTCGCTGCGCCGCCCTCACTCACAGTGCACGTACCGCCATAGTTGGCCCACACCTCGGTAGGCGTGTAAGTGATCGAGGCACTAATTTGCCCATTCTGGTCATCGACGCTGGATTGTTCGCTCAGCACCGGATCCCCATCGCGAGGGATCGCAGCGGCCGGCGCGGATCCGCTGCCCTGCCCAGCGGCGCCCGCGCCCTGGGAGTTGGACGCCGTCACCGACACGGGCACTGCCCCGCCGTTATCGCACAGGGACTGCCCGGCACAGGCGATCGAGATCGAGATCGAGGTTCCGGTCGTGTTCTGTGTTCCACCGGGGTAACTGACGGTGTACCCAGTGATGGGTGCACCGTTGTCAGTTGCGGCGCTCCACGACACATCGAAGGTCACGTTGGAGCCGGTGTTGCTCATATTCGACACGTTCACCCCACCGGGGGCTCCCGGGGCGCCGGCGATCGTCACGCTCGAGGACGGCGCCGACTGTGCTGCCGAACCATCCAAACGGGTCTCCACAACGAAGGTGTATTGACCTGGAGAGAGGTTGTCGAACGTGAGCGACTGCCCAGTTCCGGCAGAGGTGGGCGCCTGGCCATTGGGGCTGACTACGTACTCATCAGCGCCTGAGGACGCCGCGCCCCACGTCACGGTGATGCTACTTCCGTTAGCGCTAGCGCTAACGCCGGTAGCGGCAGTGGCCTGCCGGGGCTCGGGCGTGGTCGGCTCGGGCTCAGGTTCCGGTTCTGGGTCCGGATCGGGCGCCGGGCAATCAGCGAGGCGAACAGTGGAGTTGGCCGCGTGCTGCTCGTCACCGAAGTCAGCGGTAACGGTGATGGTGACACTACGGCCACAGGAATCCACGAGCACGGTGGCCTGGGTTTGATCCCCATCAACCTGTTCGGAATAGGAACCGTCGGAGGAGTTCACCAGGTAACTGGTGACCGGCGCCTGCGGTGCGGTCCAGGAGACCGTGATGGACTCATCGCCCTGCAGTACGGCCTCGACGCCAGTGGGTGCGGCCGGTTCGGGGTCACCATCACCATCAGAATCGGTTCCGTCGGGGTCGGTTCCGTCAGGATCTGTCGGATCAGGGTCTGGATCCGTTGGGTCGGGATCAGGGTCCGTTGGGTCGGGGTCCGGATCGGGATCGTTCGCATCCGGATCGGGATCAGAAGCATCGGGGTCTGGGGTGTTGTCACCGCCCGAACCATTGCCTGCGTTCGGTCCGTTGCCGGCGTTGCCCCCGGAACCGTTCCCATCGGAGTTACCGGAGCCACCGCGGCCACGATCCGGTGGCTGAGAGTTCTGGTTCGGGTCGCCGGGGTTTGACCCGCTGGTGTTGTTTTGCGGCGGGTTATCGTTCCCCTGCTGCCCATTGGACTGCGGCTGGTTATCGTCACCCGGCGGCGGATTCTGCGGCGGGCTTTGCTGCTGATTCTGGGGAGCCCCGGACTGCTGCTGGTTTTGGGCCACGGGGGTGGATCCCGGAGAGGTGCCGGGACGAACCGGGGCGGCCCGGTCCGCGTCCTGAACGGGGACCTCGGCGCCGCCCACATCAACAACGGACGTGGAGCCGTCGGGCTGCACCACAACGATTCGCCCGTCATCTGCGGAGTGGACGATCAACCGGCCCTCATCGACCACCAAGTGCGCGTCTCCGCCGCCGGGCACCACGATGTCTTCACCGGCGCGCGTGCCATCACGTTCGAGCACGATCACACGCCCCGACCCGTCGCACGGCACGTAGATCCGGTTCTCAAACACCGCCGGAGCCGACGGGCGTTCACAACCCAGCGAGCCCACATCGATGTTCAGCACCGAGGAATCGGCCAGCACAAAGACCGAGCCGATGTCGGTGGCGGACGCTGGCACCAAGTCCCGCGGGGAGCGCTCGGCGGGGGCGATCTGCCCCTCGAGCTCGGCGACGCTCACAGCGACGTCACCACCGGCGCCCACCTGGACGATGCCCCCACCATCGGAAGCGAACACGGTGACACCTTGGTGGTGCGGAACCAGACGGCTAGCTGACCCCGCCCCGTTGACCGGCCGTTGGGTGCCCACTACGAAGGCCCCAGCATCATCGGCGTAATCGACTTCGGTGAGTTCCCCGGCCACCGTCAGCACCCATACCGAACCGTCATCATCGATCACGGCGTGGGCGATGTCATCGGCGGTGCGGTAGGGCGTGCCCAGGTCACGCAGAGTCAGGGGGTCCACCGCGCGCACGGTGCCAGGGCTGGGTTCAACCAGCACCACCTGGCCGCCGCCGATGAGCACCAAGGTTTCAGAGTCTGACCCGCGCGATCCAGAGGCCACCAGACCCGCCAAGTCGATCGAGGTGATCTGACCGGTGGTGGTGTCGGTGACCACCAGAAACCCGTCGCGCTGCGCAACGCCCATCTCGCTGCCCTCTTCACCGACTAGGAGCCGGCGTTCGGGCTGCCCCGTTGAGGGATTGATCTGCACAACCCGGCCATCGTCGTCGGGCAACCAGGTTTGCCCGTCGGACATGTCCACCAGGCTGGCGGCCATCCCATTGCCAACGAAAGCTCCAACAACGAGCACAGCACCAGCCGCGGCCACCCCTGCTTCGATGAATCCGCGATCACGCCTGCTGCTCAAGCGACGGAAGAATTTCACGATTCACCCTCCTGAGTGCAGGCTGATAATACTTGGATGACGTTGGTTTGGCCGCCGGTGACCAAAAGGCCACGACCGGGACCACCCAGCGGCTCGTGGCTTCCCATCGGAACCTGAACCGACAGCAGGGTGCCATCGGAGCTTTCAGGAGACAGCAGCACCCCCCGCCGGGCCCGACGCAAGCTCGCAACCGGGCCGGGAACATGCTGACGAGAACGTGCCTCATCGGTATCGGCCACCACCACTAAAGCGGTGCGTGCGGCTTGACCCGAGCCAGCGAACTGCGCCAGGGCTTCCAGGGCCGCGCGCTCGTCACCGTTCTGCTCCCAGGCCCGCTCCCAGTGGTGCACATCGTCAACGAGCAGGAGGCGCCAACCGGCCGGGGCACTGGCATCGGCACACCACTTCGCGAAGTCTTGAGGTTCATCGATCACCAGGCCTGGCACGCCGGCCTGCTGCGCCAGAACCGATGCGCTCGGGCCGGCGTAGATGATCTGCGCGGGCGGTTCGTCGCTGCGTGCGCTGATCTGGGCCAGACCAGCCAACAGACTGGTGCGGCCGGTACGCGCGCGGCCCAGAACTAGGAAGGGCCCATCGGCCAAGGTGAGCGTCACCGGCGCCACGAACCCGTCCTCAACGCCCAGGTAGATCTGGTCGGCACTGGGTGTGGGCAAAATGTCCTGCGGCAAACGCGTGGGCATGATCGGCACCGTGCCGGCCTTTGCGCCGTCGTAATCGCCGGCTACCACCTGCATCAGGTCATCCAGGCGCTGCGCCTGGTCTGGGGTTCCGGCACCTCCGATGGTCCCGATCTGTACCTCATCGGAGCCGATGAGTCCGCGCCCGGGTGCGCTATCGCCGTCGAGCACGTCACCGGGAACTCCGAGCATCATGTAGTCATCTGCCACGCTCATGCGCAGGACAACCCGTTGCCCGAACGCGGCCTGCAGGGCGCTGGGGATTCCGGTGCGGGTGGGCGCGGTAGCGCTGACGTGCACGCCTGCTCGCCGCCCCTCAACGAGGATGGCCTGGAGCTGTTCGGCGTGCTTACGGCGCTGCGTACCGCCACCGTCAAGGGTTTCCAGGAGCGAGGGCAGGTTGTCGATCAGCAGGTGGATTCGCTGTACGTGCTCACCGATGGCCGCCAAAGCCTGAACATCTGCCACCGCCCGCGAGGCGAGCATGACGTTGCGCTCCACCACCGTGCTGTGCAGCATCCGGATGAGCCGGAGCATGCGCTCGGTCTGCTGCTCCACAACGATCGCACCCACTGAGTCGATGCGCTCCAGCACGGTCAGTCCGCCACCGCCGGCATCGATTCCGTACACGCAGGAGGGGCTGGCCTCACCCGAAGCGGTCGCGGCGGCGGCAATGGTCCGCAGCAGCTCGGTCTTACCCGAACCCGAAGCGCCAAAGGCCAGCAAGTGCCCACCCTTGGCGTAGTCGGCGAGCCACGGCTCCTGTCGTTGAGCTGCGGGGCGGTCGATCATGCCCAGAGCGAGTTGGCCAGGCTGGCCGGACACACTGAGCACATCCTCGCCATCGGACTGTGCCGATCCCAGCGCCAACACACCCGGCTGCACGGCACTGAGCATGAGCTGCTCGGCAAGCGGCGGAATCCAGGGGCGCTTAGGAGCGGCCTTACCCCGAGCGCGGTGGGCGGCGGTGGTCGCGGCCACGATCCGCTCCAGGTCTGTGCGTGGGTGCATGCCGAGGTCCTCGCCACCGGCTACCTGCGATGCCACCTGCCCGGTGGCGGTAAAGGGAGCCACGGCAACGGCATCGGCACCAGTGCGCAGCGTTTCCCGAGCACCCACCCAGGCAACCTGGACGAGCTCGCGGGTGCCGTGCCCGGTGCGGCGAATCCACGCCCGGCCCGGAGTGCGGCGCGACAGGTGCGCGGCGTCACCGGAGTCGATCACGTCGGTGGAGTCCTCCGCGGAAGCCACCCGCAGCGCAATCCGAAGATCGGTGTTCGCCTTGATCTGCGGGGTCACCACACCGGCCGGGCGCTGGGTGGCCAGCAGCATGTGCATCCCTAGGGACCGTCCGCGCTGTGCGATGGACACCATGCCGTCAACGAACTCCGGAACTTCGGCCAGCAGCGCCGCGAACTCATCGACGCAGATGAGCATGCTCGGCGGGGCAACCTCCGGATGGCTCTTCTCCAGTGCGATGAGGTCTTTGGCCCCGTACTGGGCGAGCAGGTGTTCACGTGCCGTCAGTTCGGCGTGTAGCGATGTCAGTGCACGCTGCACCAGCGCCGGGGTGAGGTCGGTGATGTACCCAACGGAATGCGGCAGGTCGGCGCACTCCCTAAACGCCGCACCACCCTTGTAATCCACCAGCAGGAACGTGATGCGCTCTGGTGAGTTGTTCAGCGCCAGGGAGGCGATGAGGGACTGCAACAGCTCTGACTTTCCCGCGCCAGTGGTGCCGGCGACCAGGCCGTGTGGCCCGTCTTCGCGAAGGTCGATGGTGACCACACCGTCAGCCCCGGCGCCGAGTTGCGCCCGCAGACCGGTCGCGGCATCCCACCGCTCGCTGATCTGTGCAGCGTCATCGGGATCGATGAGGTCCGGGCTCAGCCCCGGTAGACGCACCTGGTGGGGCAACAAAGATTCCGCGGCGGCCACGGCGGCCTCGTCGCGTTGGGTGCTCATCGCTCGGGCAGCGCGCCACGCTTGCGCCAAGTCCAAGGTTTCTAGGCTGGTGAGTTCTTGAGTTCCGCCGCGGTGGGCGCGCTTGATCGAGTGGTCGTTGAGGTCCACAGCTACATCGGCACTGGCGGGGACCTCGCGGATGTCGCGGCCCAGCCACACGATGTGCAGGCGACGCGACGGGGCTTCGGCAGCGACCGCTTCGATGAGCCGGCGGGGCACTGCACTGTTGCCGTCGATCACACACACGGTGTGACCTGTTCCGCCGTCTGCCATCACGAGTTCTTCCAGGAGCATCTGGCCATCTGTGCTGCCGATCGCCACGCAGGGGGCGCCGCCGGTGCGCGGAGCCGCATGCGGCAGCCACCTCAGCCAGGATTCCAAGGCGGCCCGTTCCCGACCCAATACGGCGGCAAATCGCACGTCGTGTGGGGAATGGGTGGCGCTGAGCCGCACGATGGCGGCGCGCACCCAAGAATCAACCGCATCGCAGCCCCCGACGACGGCGATCATGGAGTCCTGCTGCAGGTCGAGCGGCACGGGGTGCTCAAGCAGTAAGGCACGCTTGGCCACTGCGGCACCGGCCTTAGCTCGCAAAACGCGATCGCCCTGATCGGGAACATTCGCCGTCAATTGGGCCGGGACCGGTCCCAATCCGGCACGCAGGTTGAGGAAGTCGGCAGAGTCGCTCTGTCGAACCCACAGCCGGTGATCAGCCGAGGTGATCCGGTCGACCACGTCGCTGATCGCAGGTTCATCCTCTACCGCGTTGCGGCGTTGCAGATCTGCGGCCTCATCCAGGGTGTGCAGGATCGCTTGGACATCCTTGGTCCAAGCGGTGGTCTCCTCGCGGTGCTCGGCAGCGGCGGCTCGGCGCTGCATCAGGTACGTCGTGCCCATCATGAGCGGAAAGCCGAACATGAAAATGAGTGAGAGCGGGTTGCGCATCATGACGAACATCGCCCCGCCCATGAGCACCGGCATCAGCATCATCGGCCAGGGAATGGGGATGTGGCGCTTCTTTCCCGGAGCTGCCGGGAGTTTCAGTTCCTCGGTGGTGGGCTCAGCACCAAACCGGGGCGAGCGCAGCACTGCGGTCTCATCCCGGATGGCGTGCTGGCCGGCGGTGGGCCGGACCACCAGAGTGCTGGAGCCCACGTGGATCGGCTCATCGAAGTTCAGCGGGGCGGGGCGGGTAAGCGCGCGCCCGGCCACGGTGGTGCCGTGTGCTGAGCCGTAGTCGCTGAGGACCGGGCTGGCTCCGAACTGGATCTGAGCGTGGGTCCTGGAGACCAACGGGTCATTGAGGCGCACCGTGGACTGCCCGCCGCGGCCGATCGTCACCACATCAGAGGTCACCGGGATTCGACGCCCGGCATCTGGGCCGGAGGTCACGTGCACATGCGCGAGCACCGGCCGGGGAGCCACGGCTTTGGACAACCATTGCTGCGGCACCGAGGTAACGTCCAGCAAGTCACCATCACGCAAGCCAACGTCGCGCAGCAGGGTGCTCGCTGCCCACGGCTGACCGTCGGTGGTGGGCGCCAGCAGTAGGTCGCGGGAACCGCCTAGGTGCGTGCCAAGGGCGGCCGCAAGGTCTGCGACCCGGCCATGGGGCTCGGCACTGACCACAACGTCAACCGGAGCAAGGTTGCTCTCAGCTGAGGGTCGTAAGCTCAATCGCCACATGTTTGTGCCGTCCTTTCGCGGGTCTGTTCTGAACATTAGGGAGGCGCGTTTTGCCTGGTCCAGCGCAGCAGGGTGGAAGTTTCCGGTTTGTGGTGCGCGCCGTGGCGCCGTAGCGAACGCAAACAGGGCCGGACCTGGTGGTCCGACCCTGTGCGCGTGCGATGTGCCGAGGTTCAGCTGGAGGCGCGCTCCTGATCATCGGCCTGCAGGTTGAGGATGTTGGCGTTCTCCTGAAGTGCCGCCACCACGTTCTGCAGGGCCTGGACGTACGGGCCGTTCCAGTCGCCACGGAACCGCTGCGCGTCAGGTCCGAACCACGGGGTGGCTTCGAGCTGCTGGGTCAGCCGAGCTGTGATCTGGGTGATGCTGTCGGCTTCGGTGTTCATCAGCCGAACGAGGTCCCGTGCGGCGGCGATGTCCATTCCGTAAACAGTGCTGGTCATGATGCTGTCCTTTCGATTGGTTGTTCGTGCTTGGTGAATATCTGGGTTGAGTTACTGGTCTTGCCGGGTGGTGCGGTGCACGGGTTCGCAGTTACGACGCGAGGTCCGTGCGGCTAGAGGTCAAGGTCTTCTGGATTGCCGGTGTAAGGCTCTGGTGAGTTGGCCTTCGCCGCGGCGTCTTTGGCTTTCAGCGCGCCCAGTGCCGCTGCGCCCAGGCCGGCAAGGCCAAGGGGTGCAGCAAACAGGCCCGCATTCGAACCGGACTCACTCGCAGCGGGGTTCATCGGTATGCCTTCGATGGTGGCTCCGGAGGTGCCCAGCGCGTGGCCACTGCCGAGCGAACTCACGGCCGGGTTTCCCGATGCGATGGTGCTGCCGCTTGCGGGCGAGGTGCCCGAACCTTCGCTGCCGATGCCGGCTGAGCCGCTGCTGCCAAGGTCTGAGCCTGCAGCACCTGCCGTGCCACCACCGCTGGTGCCCGAGGTGCCAGCTCCTGAACTACCAGCCCCGAAGCTGCCAGCCCCTGAGCCGCCGCTTCCGATGCCAGTGGTCCCTGCGCCAGTCGTCCCAGCGGCGCCACCGATCGAACCTGCGCCAACCGAACCTGCGCCGATCGAACCTGAGCCGCCAGCCGAGCCTGTGCCCGTGACCGGGGCCGCTGCTGAACTGAAGCCTGCCGAGCCACCGATCGAACCCGTTCCGGCGCCCAGGGGAATTCCTGGTGCAGAAGGAGTCGCGCCGCTGGCACCTACACCGGAGGCGCCACCGCCCGCTGGGCTGATCTGCACCGGCCCGAATGCCGTATTCACCGAACCGCTACCGGCCCCGCTGGCGTTACCGAGCGAACCCTGACCGTTCCAGGTTGCTCCCGGGCCATGTGGGCTGATGCCGTTGGCTCCCCCGCCGGCGCTGGAGCCAGCACCGGTGGAGGCGGTGGCTCCCAGCGAGGTAGGAACGTTCACGACCGCTCCGGCGCCCACGGATGTGGTGGGCATTTGTCCGTTGGTGGTGGTGTTCACCGGCGCAATGAGCATGGGTGAGTTCGCTGCGGTGTTGGCTGGCAGCTGCACAGGTGTGTACGCGGAGGCCGGAATGGAGATGGTCGGGGAGTCCTCGCTCACCGCCTTCTGCAGCGCAGAGGCCATTCGGATGATGTTGGCGAATCGCTCCAGCGCCTGGCCCGTGCGTTCGATCCAGGGGATCACGATGCGCTCGAGGTACTGCGCGTAAGCCTCTGCCCATCCGGTCCAGGACATCGCCCGCAACGCTTTGACCACGATCTTCAAGGCCATAGCGATCTTCTTGGCGTAGTCGGCCGCTTGCTGGGCGCGCTGGGCGGTGCGGTCAAGCCCGCTGACATCTGCTCCTTGGAATGACATTCCGAACCTCCTTTCAATTCTCTGTTTTGAATTCTTGAGTGGTGATCTCTTGAATTCAGTTTTGTTGTTTTCTGGCGCTTCTAACGATTACGCGTTTGCTGCTGAATCTCCAGTCCAGGTGGGGTGGAAACTTCCGGTTAGCGACTGACCTCGTCCTGCATGTCAGCGCGGCGGTGCAGCTCGCGGGCGTTGTCGGTCAACGAGTCGGTGGCAGCCTGCAGTTCGGGACGGAGCGACCCGTCCCAATCTTGCTTGAATCGTTGCGCCGCCGGCCCAATCCATAGGACGGAGTCCACGAGAGCGGAGATTTCACCGACCATGCCAGAGAGGTCCGAGGCTCCGGATTCCATTCCTCGCGATGCCTGGCGCGAGTACTCCGGATCCAGTCCGTAGAACTGTGATGGGTCGTGGCTCATAACCGATCTCCTTTACGTTCAATCACCGCTATTCGGTGCTGATTAAACGTTAGGAGAAGGGTTGTGTGAATTGCCAGCGAGAAGGGGGTGGAAACTTCCGCTTCCTTCGCAGCGGGGGTGCGCTCTGCGGAGCTTCGCCTAGGTGGCTGCGGGGTTCAATCCATCGCCCCGGGTGCGGGCACTTTCAACTTCGGTGAGGTCTGCGGTGGTCACCAGGGCAACTTCGGCGGTGCGCCGGCCCACAGCAAAGCGCACATTCTGCACGCGCCCCTGCTTGACTGCGAAGGGGTCGTCAGCTGGACCGAAAGCCAATTGAGCGATGGAGCGGATCGCATCATCCACGCGCTGCGCGCGCTCAAGGTTCCAGGCGTGCCCACGCCAGTGCATGATCCGCTCGAAAATTTCCCGGTTCGACGGCGGCCGCGGGTAGTCGTCATCGCCGGAGAGCCATGGCTCGGCCAGGGCCAACGCCACGTACCACTCACGCGACCACCGCTCCAGGTGGGGCGCATCGGCCGTGGGGGCACCGTCGGGATCACCCTCGCCAATGTCCAGGGCGGCCTGCGGCGTCGGGTGCACCTCCTCGACGTCCAACACCACCACCAGATCGGTGAACGACCCGGTGGGGGTTTGCCTGCCCCGCAGGATAAGCACGTGGTTTTCGCCCTCGTCTAGGAGCGCCGCCATGCCGTCGCTGCGCGCAACCCGGCGCGCGCCGCCGGGGGCATCGAAGAGACTGGAGAGTTGGGCCCCGGTGGAACCGCGCCACCGCAGCCGGACCACCTCGGTGCCCACGCTTACCTCCCCGACCAGGCGTGAGACGTGTGGCGCCACTCGGGGAAGGGCCAGGGCGGTGGAGCTCACTTGTGAGGCAAGATCATCTTCGCTCAACGCCAGATCTGGGGCGCGCCCTACGAGCAAGCGGTCACCCGAGCCCAAGACGACAGTTGGCACGCCAGCACCGCGAAGAGTTACCCGAAGCACGATGATCTCCCTTTGTTCTTGGGAAACATTAGGGGAAGAGGGGACCACACGACGCGGATCGTTGCTCTGTGCGCCGAATCCGCCACGCTAATCGGCGGTCTTGGGGTTAGGCCCGATCGTGGTTTGCTCATCACCCCGAAACCAGTCGCCAACGGTCTGGACGCCGGTCAATACCGCGGCGCTGCCGAGCACCGCTGGGGTCATCACCATGCCGAAGGCGCCCATGCGGTCAAAGGTTTCGTCGAACATCTCTTGCATGTTCTGCTCATACCGGGTGCCCTCGATCCCGGCATTGAAGGCATCGCCGATGAAGGTGCCTAGTTTCCAGCTGACACCCACGGCCGCCCCATGGGCCGGGCTGACCGTCCCCAGGCCTACTGCGCCGATACCCACACTTCCGTTCAAGGCTCCGTGGTAATCGCCGTCCTGGGCGGACTGGGAGATCTGGCCCAGGTCGCTGGCCACGCTCGCGGAGTCCAGCGCCGCACCGATGAGACCGGGAACCTTGACCACTTTGGCCAGGGTGTTGAGGTCTTGGACAGTTCCTACGAGGGATACAGCCTTGCGGATCGCGCCCATGGTCTGTTCGCTCGGCGTCACGCGCGCTAGCACCCCGGACAGCGCGCCGAGCTGAGCCCCGGTGGCCTGGGTCTGAGCCGAGGGCGCTGTGGCGCTACCGCCCGCCGCTGAGGTTTGCTCTTGGTCATCGGCGTGCGCCATCACCTGCTCGCCAGCGCCAACCAGCGCTCGGGCCGCAGTGTAGATAGCCGGGGCGTAGATGCCATCCCAATCTTGGCGCGCGCGCATGGCGTCCTGGCCGTTCCAGGTGAGCGAGGCCAACGCCGTGGCCACGCGTAAGTCGCTGATGATGAGTTCCTGGGCGGCGTCGCACATCTGTTGAGCGGTGGCTCGCAGCGCCGCAATGTCGGCGCCGTGCAATGAAGTAGTCATAGGTCCCTCTCCTCGTGCACAGAAGCATGCGCGGGGACAACTCGCTCACGCCAGCCCAAAACCGCGGAAGTTTCCGTAATCTGGTCACCGTGAGCAGACTGCACTCCTTTCGGCGCCAGCTGGCGCAGTGGATTGATCCGACCACGCTGCCCCCACTCGAGGCACCGATCCGGCCGGACACTTCGGGCAAGACTGGGCTGGTGATCGCCGGTGGCGGAGCGCGCTCAAGTTTCGAAATCGGAGCGCTCCAGTACCTGTACTCCGAAGGCGGTCTCGACCCCGACGTCATCAGCGGCACCTCGGCCGGGTCGATCCTCGCCGCCGTACTGGCCCAGCACCGCACCGCCAGCGAGCAGGCCGAAGCGATCGAGCAGCTCGCGAAGATCTGGTCGCAAATGACCGAGTCCGGCGACATGTTCACCGAACAGCCATGGTTCACCACCCTGCGCACCCACATCCCCACGTGGCGCAAGGTGATGGCGCTACGCCAACGCCAGGAGAACCGGGTCTCACTGACCGCAAGCCTTTCGGACCTGCTCGCCCGCCCGCGCGAGGCGGTCGCCCGGATCACGGCCTCGGAGGCGGCGCGGCCAGATGGGGACGCCTCAGCACCCGGAGCCAAGGAACCCGGAGCCAAGGAACACGGGGACAAATCGTCGGGCGGCAAGGGCGAGGCAGGTCGGCGCGGACTCGGCCTGGGTGAGGGCAGGTCGGCAATCCACCGGCACAGCTCGCCTGGCGCCACCAGAGCCAACTCGGCCGGAGCCACCAACGAGTCAAAGCGCGCGGCCCAAGCCGAGACGCCGCCGGAGCACGAGCGGCAATGGACACCGGCGCACGCACTGGAGACACTCTCCACGCTGTGGGACGCCGGGCGCTCCAGCGGCGACCTGGAGTTCATCGTCCGCGGCGCCCAATCCTCACGCTCCGCCTTCACGCCCGGGCCGATCGTCGACCAGCTCTTGGACCCTCAGGTGTTCCAGGGCGAACGGGTCGCGACCAGCTCGCTGCGGCTGCGGATCGCCATTGTCGGGCTGGAGAGCGGTGAGCTGCGGTACGTCGATGAAGCCGGGCAGATCCGGGACCGCGACGACCACATCATC
>JBMDWZ010000016.1:0-13512 GCA_048594865.1 Beutenbergiaceae bacterium | reverse complement strand
TCCGCGCGGCCAACGGTCTGGTCCTCTGACCTGCAGCGCGCCAGCCGGTGTGCGCAGATCGTCGCCGATCACCTCGACGCACCGCTGAGCATCGATCCCGACCTGCGCGAGTTTTCCTACGGCGAGGCTGGCGGCAAGCCCAAGGGTCACCTCTCCGGCATCGCCGCCGACGATGTTCCCGGTGCCGAGTCCACCCGGGATGCAGCCACGCGCATCTACAACGCGATGGCAAGGATCCTGGACCACGGCGGCCAGCACCACGTCATCGTGGGCCACGGTGGCACCAGCAGTTTCACCTTGCTCGCCTGGTTGGGGGTACCACTGAGGCCACCGATCGCGGCCGATTCGGATTGACCTCGGGTGGAATCACCGAGCTGAGCACCGAACCGACCCGGGCAATCGCTATATCCAGAACCTGAACGTCACCGACCACTTGGCGGGAATCTAGCCGCGCTATCGGTGGCAGGATCGGGGTATGGACATCGCCGGACTCACGCGCCTGCTCAGCCCGCAGGGGTGGGCACTGCTGAACGAGTTGCCGCCCTACCGGGAGCAGGATGCCCTGAAGTTGTCCGAGGGTCTGCGCGCCAAGGGATTCGACGCCGAGTTGGTCTCGGCGGCCCTGACCCAATCCCGGTTGCGGGCCAAGGCGACGGAGAAGTTCGGTGAGTTCGCCTCGGGAATGTTGCTCACCGCCGAGGGCCTGGAACAAGCGACCCGGCTGCCCGTGGCCGCCCTGCACGCCAAAAGGTTCGCCGGCGCCGGCGCTCAGTTGGTGGCCGACCTGGGCTGCGGCCTGGGCGCTGACTCCCTGGCGATCGCGGGCCTTGGACTGCGGGTGCTAGCGATCGAGCGCGAAGAAGCCACGGCGGCGTGCGCCTCGATCAACCTGCGCGCCTTCCCCGAGGCGAAAGTCCGGCACGGCGATGCGCTGGAGGTCGACCTGCTGGCGCACGGCGTCGATGCAGTGTTCGCCGACCCCGCCCGCCGCACCCGCCGGCGTGGACGAGTCTTCGACCCGCGCGCCTACGAACCCGATCTAGACACCGTGCTCGCGATCGCCGACGACGTCCCTAACCTGGGAGTCAAGGTCGCCCCGGGTATCCCTTACACGGCGCTGCCCAGCCACACCCACGCCCAGTGGATCTCGGTGGACGGCAGCGTCGTGGAAGCCGGCCTGTGGTTCGCCGACCTGGCCCCGGAGGGCTCGGGGCGAAGCGCGGTCGTGATGAACGATGGCCACACCGAAACCGTCACATGGTCCGGCGACGCTGATGCCCTGCCCACCCAAGCCCCCGATGGCGCCCTTGGGTCCTACCTATACGAACCCGACGGTGCGGTGATCCGCGCGGGGCTGGTGAACGTGGTCGGCGAGCGCATCGATGGCCGGCTCATCGACCCCTCGATCGCCTACCTCACCACCGACTCGATCACCGCCACTCCCCTGGCCCGCGGGTACCGCGTGCTGGACCACTTCGACTTCGGGCTCAAGCGGTTACGCGCCTACCTGCGGGACCGAAACGTGGGGCGACTGACCATCAAAAAGCGGGGCACCGCCGTCGTCCCGGAGCAGTTGCGCCAACAACTGAACCTCTCCGGCAAGGCCGAGGCCACCATCGTGCTGACCCGATTGCAGGGTAAGCAGTCGGTGATCGTTGTCGACCCATTGGCCTAGTCGGTGCAAAAATAGGGGCGGTGAGCATCGAGTTCGCGCCCTCGCGGCGCTCCTCCCTTGGCGTGGAATGGGAATTGGCCATGGTCGACGCCGACTCCGGGGACCTGCGCCAGGTGGCCCAAACGGTGTTGGACGCCGTGGCACCGGCGGACGGCTCACAGCACCCCACGATCCGCCAAGAGCTGCTCCTCAACACCGTTGAAGTGGTCACCGGGATCTGCGGGACCGTCAACGAAGCGATGGACGATCTTGAGCGCTCGGTCCACACTGTCCGCGAGATCACCGACCCGCTGCGGGTGGACCTGGTGTGTGCCGGAACGCACCCGTTCGCCGATTGGGGTTTGCAGAAGGTCACCGACAAGGAGCGGTACGCCACGCTCATCGACCGCACCCAGTGGTGGGGCCGGCAGATGTTGATCTACGGGGTGCACGTGCACGTGGGCATCGAGGACCGCGACAAGGTGCTACCGATTCTGGGTGCCATGCTCACCTTCTACCCGCACTTCCTGGCACTGTCTGCCTCCTCGCCCTATTGGGCGGGGCGCGACACCGGGTACGACTCCAACCGGGCGCTACTTTTCCAGCAACTGCCGACGGCGGGACTTCCGTTCACCGAGATCCGCACCTGGGAGCAGCTCGAGGGGTACGTGCGGGACATGCTGCACACCGGGGTGATCGAGGACTTCACCGAGATCCGCTGGGACCTGCGCCCGGCCCCGAACTTCGGCACCATCGAGATGCGGATCTGCGACGGCATCTCCAATCGCGCCGAGCTAGCTGCGATCACCGCGCTCACCCACTGCCTCGTTGAGCACTTCTCCCGAATGATCGACGACGGCGTGCAGTTGCCCACGATCTCGCCGTGGTTCCTGGCAGAGAACAAGTGGCGCTCCGCGCGGTACGGGATGGACGCGATCATCATTCTCGATGCCGCGGGCAATGAGGAACTCGTGACCGATCACCTCCATCGGGTGCTGGCCGAGTTGGCGCCGGTGGCGGCGGACTTGGGGTGCGAGCAGGAGCTAGCCGGGATCAACGACATCATCGCCCTGGGCAACGGCGCCGGTCGGCAACGCGCGGTCGCGGCACGGCACGGTGGGCAACTCGACGCCGTCGTGCGGCATTTGGTGGCCGAGTTCGAGGCGGGTCACCCGATTCCGGCGCAGTAACGGTCCGCCGCGTTACGGCCTATTCACCGTGCCGGCGGGCGCTTTCGCGTGCGCCGACTACCCAGACCCAAATGAGCAACGCCAGCGCTGCGACCACCACGAGCGGCACGATGACCGCGAACGCATTCGGCCCGCTCTCGGTGCCCGAAGCGCCGAACAAAATGAGGCCGGACAACGGGGCGGGGAGCAAAAACAGGGGCGCGAACAGGCACGCGGCGAGCTTGTGCTTGGTCTTCCACAGCGGCGACGCGATCACCGCCACGATGCCCGCGATCAACAGGAGGCCGGGAACAAAGTAGACCCACCAGAACAGTGAACCCGCGAAGATCGACAGGGTCGCCGCCGGCGGCACCCAGGCCGCGGTCAAGTCCAGGCCCGTTCGGCGTGGGGGTTGCGACGGCGTCTGTTCGGCGAGCGCGTCCGCAGCCACCTCGGCCGGATCGCCGAGGTTGGCGAGGATCTCATTCATCTCCGTCTCGCTGGGCTGATGGCCTAGATCGGCCACCGCGCCGTCGATGTGCTCACGGACGGACTGCAGCACGTCGGCCCGCTCTGACGCGTCGAGGCGATCGAGCATCCGGGCCAGGTCGTTGAGGTACCGATCGGCTTGGGGCGAAGCGTTGGTCATCATGATTCTCCTAAGGAGGTGTCAACGGCGTCCCGGAAGGGAGCCCAGGTCGAGGCGAAGGCTGCGACGGCATTGGTGCCAGCGGCGGTGAGTTCGTAGTAGCGACGCGGAGGTCCAGAGGAGGACTCCTGCCAGGTCGTTTGCACCAGTCCGGATTTCCGTAAGCGCGTCAGGAGCGGGTACAACGTGCCTTCGCCGGACATCAGGATGCCGCCAGCGCTCAGCTGCTTGGCGATGTCGCGGCCATAGCCGGGCCCGTCGCGCAGCATCGCCAGGACGCAGTACTCCACCACACCCCGGCGAAGGTGGGTGAGGACTGAACCGTCGGCATCTACCATGCGTCACATGGTACCTGGCGTGAGCAGCATCTGCATAGCCCCACCTCCCCCTGCGCGGCTAGTCGCAGGCGCTGGCGGGCAGGTCGCCCACCGCAAAGCCCAAGCGGCCCGGTGCCGGGACCTCACCGGTGAGCGCATCGACCAGCGCCGACATGCTGCCGGCCCCACCGCCATTGGTAGCAAAGAGCGTGGCCGCATCGGCACCCTGCAGGTCCCAGGGTTCGGCCAGCGCCACCGCCACGTCCCCGCCCTGCGCCGATCCGCCGCTGGCGATCAGCCGCACGGTGGTGTCCGCAGGCTCCTCCAGGGCGACCACCTGCAACCCTGCCTCCTGTGCGGCAGCGGCGAAGGCATTCCACTCATCGGTCGTGCCGCCCTGCACGTGCAGCCGGTCACCGACCAACGCCCGCTCACACTCCCCGGTCACCTGAGTGACCGCCGCCGCTCGCAGCGCCGCAACCTCTTCGCCGGCCGAGCCAACGTCGTCCAGGTCGACCGCCGGGGCCTCATCGGCAATCGTCTGCTGCCACTGCTGCATCGCGATCACCCGGCCGGCGGATTCCTCAATCTGCTCGCGATCCAGCGAGCCGTCCTCCAAGGCCGCGACCACCGCGGCGTGCGAGGTCGGGACGTCCTGCGGCGTCAGCAGAATGTCCGCACCTGCATCCAGCGCGTCCACCGCGATCTCGCTCGGAGTCCGGTCAGCGGTCAGTGCGCCCATGTCCAGGCCATCGGTGATCGCCACCCCGGTGAAACCCAAGTCCTCACGCAAGACCCGGTAGGCCTGCGGCGACATCGACGCCGCCTCCCCCTCATCCCAGGCTTGCACGGCAATGTGCCCCATCATCACCATCGGCGCACCAGCCTCGATCCCCGCCTCGAACGGCACCAGATCCCGCTGCGCCAGCTCATCGGAGCTCGCGGTCTGCACCGGTAATTCCTCGTGGGAGTCCACCGTCATCGACCCATGGCCCGGGAAGTGCTTGATCGAGGTCAGCACGCCGCCCTCGGCGAACCCGTCGAGGGCCGCCTGAACCGTAGATGAGACCACCTCGGGATCGGACCCCGCTGCGCGCAAGTTGATCGTGGGGTCCTGAGCGCCGATGCTGACGTCGGCAACGGGTGCAAAGTTCATGGTCACACCACTGCCGCGCAACTCGTTACCCATTGCGGCGTAGGCCTCGGAGATCACACCATCGTCATCGACCGCGCCGGCGGCAGCGAACGGCGGATAGGTGGTCCACTCCCCCGAAGCTCCGGACATCCGTTGCACCAGGCCGCCCTCATTGTCCACCGAGATCGCGGCGGGCCACTCGCGACCCAGGTCGGCGTGCGCGTCCTGCACGGCCTCGGCGGTCTCGCGAACCTGGGCCGCCGAGGTGACGTTCTCGGTAAACAGGATGACCCCGGCCAGGTTGTAGTCGGCCACCAGCGCAGCGGGAATCGCCGGGTCCGTGCCGCCGTACCGGGCGATGATGACCTGACCTGCCAGTTCGTCGTCGGACATCTCGCTGGCGATCTCGGTGGCCTCCTGGACCTCACTCGGCGTCGGCCCCCACGGCAGCGCTTCCTCAGCGGGTTCGGACTCGGTGTCTTCATCCTCCGAGCCCGAGTCCTCACCTTCATCCCCACCGTCGTCCTCGCCGTTTCCCGCGCTCGGCGTCGGGGTGGCGTCGTCGTGATCGTCGGCCCCGGACGATGGCGAGCTACAGGCGGCGAGCACCAGCACTAGTCCCAGCGCCGCGGCCAGCCAGGCATGCAAGATGCGCCTCATGAGGTGGCGAGCACCTGGGTCAGTTCCATCGCGGAATCGGTGGTGAAACTCCAGTCCGATGCGGGTAAACCGGCCTGCACGACGGCGGATCCAAGTGCCGCGATCATCGCACCATTGTCGGTGCAGTAGCGGATGGGCGGCAGTCGGAGCGTGATGCCCTGCGCTTCGAAGCGATCGGCGGCCATCTGACGCAGCTGGGAGTTGGCTGAGAATCCCCCGCCGATGACCACCGTGGACACCTCGTGCTCGCGGCAGGCGGCGATCGTCTTGGTGATCAGGACGTCGGAAACCGCCTCGGAGAAGGACGCCGCTACGTCGTTTGCCGGCACCGGCTTCCCGGCGTCCTCGAAGGATTCAACGGCGCGAGCGACGGCGGTCTTCAGCCCCGAGAAGGAGAAGTCGTAGGCGTGCTTCTCTTGGTCCTTGGGCCGCGACAGCGCCCGCGGGAAAGCGAACGCCTTCGCATCCCCCTCGCGCGCCAGAGCATCCACGTGCGGTCCGCCCGGGTAGGGCAGGTCTAGCAGCCGGCCGACCTTGTCGAACGCCTCACCGGCGGCGTCGTCGATGGTCTGCCCAAGTTCGACGACGTCGGTAGCGATATCGCGCACCAGCAGCAGGCTGGAGTGACCTCCGGAGACCACCAAGCCCAGGTACTTCTCCGGGAAGGGGCCGTGGACCAGGGCATCGACAGCGACGTGTCCCAGCACGTGGTTGACCCCATACAGCGGCACCCCGAGACCGAGTGCGAGCGCCTTGGCGCTGGCCACGCCCACGGTCAGCGAACCGACCAGGCCGGGTCCGGAGGTCACCGCCACGGCCTGGACGTCAGCGAGGGTGACCCCGGCCTGGGACAGGGCCTCATCGAGCGTGGGACCGAACGCCTCTAGGTGCGCGCGGCTGGCCACCTCGGGAACAATCCCACCGAACCTGGCGTGGGAGTCCATCGAGGATGCGGTGACGTCGGCCAGCAGGTCCAGCCCTCGGACCAGCGCCACACCGGTCTCGTCGCAGGAGGTCTCGATACCGAGGATCAGGGGTTCACTCACGCCATTAGGGTACGCGGCTCTGGTGGAGTGGGCTCAGCCCGGTTCAAGGCCGGTGGCCACCGGCCGGTTGTCCTCGGTGCTCCATTGGGACCATGAGCCCGGAAAGAGGGTGGCCTGCACCCCAATGGTGCACAGCGCGGCCACCTCGTGGGCGGCGGTGATCCCCGACCCGCAGTACACGGCCACATCTGAGCCAGAATCGACGCCCACGTCCCGGAAGTGGTCGGTCATGTCATCGGGGGCAAGGAAGTGGTTATCGGCGTCCAGGTTTTCCGAGGTAGGCGCGCTACGGGCGCCAGGGATATGCCCGGCCTTGGGGTCGATCGGTTCCACCTGCCCGGCGTACCGTTCGGTGGCGCGGGCATCGAGCAAGACCCCGTCATGCGCGAACCGGGCGGCGCCGTCGGCGTCGGTCACGGGCATGTGCCCAGGGCTGAGGGTGACGTTCCCGGCAGCCAGGGCCACCGACCCGTCCTCCAGGATCCCACCGCGGTCGCGCCAGGCCTGCAATCCGCCGTCGAGAATCCGTACGCTTCGCATCCCGCCCCAGCGCAGCAACCACCATGCTCGAGCCGCCGCGGTGCCACCGGAATCGTCGTAGACCACCACGTCATCGCCGTCGTCTACACCCCAACGCCGCGCGGCGGCCTGCAGTTCCTCGATGTCAGGAAGTGGGTGGCGGCCACCGCCGACGGCGCTGCCGGACAGGTCGGCCTCCAGGTCCACGTACTGCGCGCCGGGAATGTGCCCGGCCACGAAGTGGCGGCGCCCGTCGGGCTGCGCGAGGGACCACCGCACATCGAGCAGCACCAGCTCGGCGGCCTTGGTATGCATCAGCTCGGTCAACTCGGCGGCGGTGATCAGCACCGCTCGCCGCAGGTCAGTGGAGGTGCTCATGGGGTGGGTCCTTTCGTTCCGGCGCGGATTCCCGGGCGCGGCATCAGGCGCAGCCGCATGGTCAGGGCGTCGATGCCGTGATAGTAGCCGCGCCTGCGCCCAATGGTCTCAAAACCCAAGCTCTCATATAAGGCCTGAGCCCCGGCGTCGTCGGCCCGGACCTCCAGGTGCACTTCGCGGCTCCTGGCGGCCCGCGCCGCGTCCAGGAGGTCATGCATGAGGGCTCTGCCCAATCCGCGGCGCTGATGAGCCGGGGCCACGCCCACGGTCATCACCATCGCTTCTGGGCTGAGGTCGATGCCTGCGTATCCCACCACGTCCTGCGTTAGCGTTTGGACGGCGACGGTGTAATGACGGCCGGGCAGGTCGAGCTCACCAAGGTAGGCCGAGCGTGACCAAGCCTGGCGCCCGAACAGTTCGGGTTCGAGGACGACGACGGCGTCCAGGTCACCAGCGGTCATCGGTCGCAGCGCGTAGGTGTCATCGGGCATCGTCCTATCGTCTCGCGGACTACGCGCCGGTGCGTACGATCAACCCCATGCCCGAGCCGATCATCACCGTGAGCGCCGTCGTCCTCAAAGACCCCAGTGGGCGGATGCTGACGGTTCGCAAGCGCGGCACAGGGCGGTTCATGCTGCCCGGCGGCAAACCCGAGTCCGGCGAGAACCCGGCCGCTGCCGCGATCCGTGAAACTCGCGAAGAGGTCGGAATCGAGTTGCACCTGGGCGACCTGAGGGACCTGGGTGCCTTCACGGCGTCGGCCGCTAATGAAGAGGGGCGAGGCATTCACGCCACGGTCTTCGAGGCCGCTGAGCCGCTAGGCGACCACGCGAGCGCGCAGCCCGCCGGTGAGATTGCCGAGGTCCGGTGGCTGGACCTGCGCGATGCCACTTCGGCCACCGACTTGGCACCACTGCTCACCGAGCATGTCATCCCGGCGCTCCTCGCCACCGCGCCTAGCCCGAGCGGAATTTCCTCGGTCACGATTTTCACCGGCGCGCGGACCGGCGCCTCACCGCACTACGCCGAGTCCGTCACCGAGCTTGCTGGCTCCCTGGCTAAGGCCGGAGTGCAGATCGTTTACGGGGGCGGCGACGTCGGGCTGATGGGGGTGGTCGCTGACGCCGCCCTAGCCGCCGGCGGTCGGGTGACCGGGGTGATCCCCCAGTCCCTCGTCGATGCCGAAGTGGCCCATCCAGGCCTCACCGAACTACACGTGGTCCCGGACATGCATGCGCGAAAGATGCAGATGGCCCAGCAAGGTGAGGCGTTTGTGGCCCTACCCGGCGGCATCGGCACCCTGGAGGAACTCTTTGAGGTCTGGACGTGGCAGCAACTGGGCCTGCACACCAAGCCGGTGGCGCTGTACAACACCGCTGGATTCTGGGAGCCGCTGCTGACGATGCTGCAGGGCATGGTCAAATCGGGATTCTTGGGCGCTGCGCAGCTGGAGTCCCTCGTGGTCGCCGATGAACCGCAAGCGTTGCTGAGCGCACTGGAGAACTGGTCGCCGCCGACGCCGCGGTGGAGCCGCTAGCTGGCGCGCTTGCGCCCCTGGCTCATCTGAACATCCGGGCGGCGCAGATACAGCGGCGTCAGGGCCAGCGCCTCGCCGGCCGCGGTGCGCGCCGCCGCGAGGTCTGCGAGCAGAGCCGGGTCGACGGCGATAGTTCGGTTTTCGAGCTCTGTCGGGTCCACCCCGAACTCCTCGGGGTACAAGGCCAAGCCGGGGCCGTAGACCGCGCCCGCGGCAATCAGATCGGCATGGTCAGTGGCAACGTGGGCCGGTGCGGCGACGCCCGGGCCGTCGACGCTCGTCAGCAGGCCGCCGGTGACGGTGTAGCGGCCGAAGTACACCTCGCGGCGCTTGGCGTCACTGACGACCAAAACTTCGGTGCGGGCATCGGCGTTCGCCAGGGCAGCTAGCGCGAGCGCGTCCAAAGACGCCACGCCCCACGCCGGCAGGTTACGGGCATGTGCCAGCGTTTTCGCCGTCGCCAGCCCCACCCGCAGGCCGGTGTACGGCGCGGGCCCGGTTCCGACGACGACGGCGTCCACCGATTCCATCCCGACTCCGGCCTGGGCGAGGGCCTCGATGATCAACGGAGTCAGAGTCTCGGCATGCCGGCGGGGGTCTTCACTGCGGCCGCGGGCCAGCACTCGGCGCCCATCTGCGCCGCTGCCAACGAGGGCAACCGACGCCGGACCGGAGGTGTCCAGGCACAGCACCACTTGCTCGCCAGCCGTGACCGCCTGCTCGCTAGCCGCGTTCGGCTGGCCCTGCCCGCTCGGCTGGCCCTGCGGCGTCGTCACTGCACGCTCTTTAGCAGCTCACCGGGGTCCACACTGAGCCAGCGGGCGCCATAGGCGCTGATGACCATGGTCCGATTGCCTTCTTCGCCACCGGCACCACGCTCACGGCCGATGGTGATTTCGAGCCGGTCGTCGGACAGATCGTCCACGAGGCCGGCGCCCCACTCCACCACGGTCACCGAGTCCTCCACGGCGGCATCGAGATCCAGGTCATCGACCTCGGCAAGGGTGCGGATCCGGTAGGCGTCCACGTGCACTAACGCTGGTCCTTCGGAGTCCGGCAGGTGGGTGCGGGCGATGATGAACGTGGGCGAGGAGATTCGACCCCGAACCTCCAAGCCTTGCCCGATTCCCTGGGTCAGGGTGGTCTTGCCGGCGCCGAGGTCTCCGGTCAACACCACCAAGTCCCCGGGCTCCAGGGCGCTGGCCAGTTGCCGCCCAAGGTCGGTCATGGCGTCGCTGGTGGGTACGTCCAGTTTGTGGATCCAGCGGGGGGACTGTTCGTTCGTTGCTTCAGGCATCGGTTTCAGTTGTTGAGGTAGGTACGAGGTATCCGGGAGGCAATCCGGGTGACGATCTCATAGTTGATTGTGCCAGCAGCCTGTGCCCAATCCTGAGCGGTGGGTTCTCCGCTGGCGCCCGATCCGAACAGTACCGCCCGATCACCGGGTGCCACGTCCGCTTCGGGGCCGGCGTCCAGGACGAATTGGTCCATGCAGACCCGCCCGGCGATCGTGGCCCGCCGCCCGCCCACGTCCACCGGGGCGGCGTTGGAGGCGTGCCGTGGGATTCCGTCGGAGTACCCCAATGGCACGGTCAGCAGGGTGCGGTCAGTTGGCGTGATGTAGGTGTGCCCATAGGAGACCGGGTAGCCCGCGCCCACGTCCTTGACCAGCATCACCTCGGCGTCGACCTGCATCGCGGGAATGAGGCCGGCTTCATCGCTGGAGAATTCCTGCGGCGCGGGGCTCAGCCCATAGAGGGAAACGCCGGGCCGGACCAGGTCGTGGTGCATGCGGGGCGCGGTGAGGGTGGCAGCCGAGTTCGCCAGGTGCAGCATCTGTGGACTCAGGCCGTGCCTTTTCGCGAGCGCCACGGCGTCGTTAAAGGCATGCAGTTGTGCGGTGTTGGCGGGGTGGTCGGGCTCATCGGCGCGCGCCAGGTGCGACCAGATCGCCACGATGCGGATGACGCCCTCGGCCTGCAGCCGCATCGCGTGGCCCACCAGGTCTTCCCAGGCATGCGCGGTAGCACCCCCGCGGCCCATACCGGTGTCGATCTTCAGGTGCACCGGCGCGCACTGGTCCGTGGTTCGTGCGGCAGCCGCGATTTCATCCAGCGTCCAGGATGCCGAGGCGGCCAGGTCGATGCTGGCCGTCACGGCCTGGGCGAATGGGGCTCCGGGAGTGGACAACCAAGCCAGCAGTGGCGCATCGAGGCCCGCTGCCCGCAGCGCGAAGGCATCGGCGAGTTGGGCCACACCCAGCCAGTGCGCTCCCCCTTGCAGCGCTGCCCGCGCCACCGGCAACAGCCCGTGGCCATAAGCATCAGCCTTGACCACGGCCATCAACTGCGAATCCGGGGCCGCTGCCGCCAGCACACCGGCGTTGTGCCGGATCGCGGCGAGGTCGATGGTCACGCGCGCCGGGTAATAGCTCATCGTGGATTCTCGCGTGGTTGGGTACCGGGTTGGTGGGTACCGGGTTGGTGGGTACCGGGTTGGTGGGTACCGGGTCCGTGGGTCTGGAGGAGCTCACGAATCACGGTGGGCACCGCCTCGGTCACGAGTCCGGCGCGCAGCGGGCCACCGGCTTCGCGGGCAGCGCGGCCGTGGATGACCGCGGCAGCCGCGGCCACCCGGGCCACGTCTACCTGCGTGTTTTGGGCGAGCATCGCACCGGCGATCCCGGCGAGCACGTCACCGGCACCGGCGGTGGCCAGCCACGGCGTGCCCTCGGACTGTGCGTAGGTGCGCTGCGCCCCAGCGATTACCGTGATCGCTCCCTTGAGCAGCACGGTGGCCCCGGTGAGCTGCGCTGCCCGCCGGGCCCACGTCCACGGGTCGGCTTCGATCTGGTCCCGGCTCACCTCCTCACCTTCGTCCAGGCGGTCGTTGAGCAGCGCGGCGAGTTCGCCGGCATGTGGGGTGATCAGCACCCGGTGGCGCGCAATCAGAGCGGCGTCTTTGGGCAGGTGCGCGATTGCGCCGGCGTCCAACAAGACCGCGACCGGCTCGCGGCTCTCTTGCCGGCGCGTTGGGCTCACCGCGCCCACGCCCCAGACGTCCAGGGCGTGGTGCATCGCGCGGCCGAGGTCGTGCTCATCGGCCAGCCCCGACCCGACCGCCAGGGCCTGAACCCGACCATCGGCGGTGACGATCTCAGGGTAGGCAGCGAGCACCGCATCCGGCGCGCTGCCTAGGTAACGGACCATGCCCGGGCCAACGCCCAGTGCCCCGCCCGCGGCCAGCACGGCAGCACCGGGGTACTGCTGCGAGCCCGCGATGAGCCCCAGCACACCGCGGGTGTACTTGTGATCCGTTGCGCCGGGCACCGGCCACTGCTCGGCGATATCGGCACCGGTGAGTGCGCTCAGGCTCAGGGGTTGCTTTCCGAACTCCGACTCCAGGCCTAGGTCGATGACCTCGACGTCACCCGCCAGCGCGGCTCCGGGGGGCACCATCAGCCCGGCCTTCATGGCGCCCATGGTGATCGTGACATCCGCGGGCAGCACACCGTGTGCCTCGGCGGCCCTCAGCCCGCCGGGGTCGGCTCCGACCCCACTAGGGGTGTCCACGGCGATCACCAGCGGAGCTGGAGTCAACGAGGCGCGAAGCGCACGCAATTCGGTGACGACGGCGGCCGGTAGGTCCCGTAGTTGTCCCCGGACCCCGATGCCCGCCAGGGCGTCCAGCCACACGCGGGTACCGGAGGCGAGGGTTCGCAGGGCGTGCGCATCGAAGGCGTTGACCGCATCGCCATCGCGGGCACCATCAGGCCGGCCAGCCACGTCAAACGCGCCAGCAACGTCAAGCGCGCCAGCAACGTCAAGCGCGCCAGCCACGTCGAGGAATCGGACACCGGCACGGCGCGCTGCACCCAAACCCTGCTCGTGCGGGTTGGCGTGGGCCAGGACGCAGGTAACGGTCAGACCCGCCCGGCGCAGATCGGCGGCGGCGAACAGACCATCGCCGCCGTTGTTTCCACCACCGACCAAGACCATGACGCGGGCGCCGTGCGGGCTGACGCCGGTGCGCCGCAGGTGGGCGATGGTGCGGTGGGCCAGTGCGAACGCAGCGTGGCGCATCAGCGGGCGGCCAGCCGCGAGCGCCGGCGCTTCGGCATCGCGAACCGCCTGGGTTCCGTAGCCGTGGATCATGACTGAGCCAGCGCCACGGCCGAGGCGATCCCGGCGTCGTGAGACACCGACAGGTGCCAGGAGGTGATGCCGAGGTCTTGCGCAGCCTGTGCCACGGTGCCGGTGAGCTCCACCCGGGGTGGGCTGCCGGGCGTGCGGTGAATGGTGGCGTCTTGCCACTTCATTCCGCCCGGTGCGCCCATCGCCTTGGCGATCGCTTCCTTGGCCGCGAATCGGGCGGCCAACGAGGCATCGGGAAGGTCGCGTTCGGCGGGGGTAAAGAGTCGCTCGCGCAACCGGGGCGTGCGCGCCAGG
>JBMDWZ010000159.1:0-4546 GCA_048594865.1 Beutenbergiaceae bacterium | reverse complement strand
GCCACCGCCCCGGTGCTGTACTCGGTGGCGCTGATGGATAACGTCTGCCCGCCGAGCACCGTTTTCGCCTCCTTCAACGCCTACGGCACCGCCTCAGGCGCTGCGCCACCCAAGGACATCGAGGTCTGGGAGTACAACAAGCACGAGGGCGGCGGAGCATTCCAGCGCGAGGTGGACCTGCGCTGGCTGGCGCAATTGCTCGGGAACTAAGCCCGGGCCGCGCGGTTAAGGTGATGGACGTACCGCAATCAACGAGAGTGAGATTCAATGAGCAACGAACTGCCCAATGCTTCGGGTTCCTTCGGTGACAAGCCGACGCTGACCTTCCCCGAGACCGGTGCGCCGGCCGAACTGGTCGCTGAAGTGCTGTCCCAAGGTGAGGGCTCCATGGTGGAAGCCGGCCAGACGATCGACGTGGACTACTACGGCCAGGTCTGGGGCGGGCGGATGTTCGACAACTCCTACGACCGCGGCTCCTCGATCCAGTTCGGGATCGGCATCGGCCAGGTCATCTCCGGATGGGACACCGCCCTGGTGGGCCAGCAGGTGGGCTCGCGAGTGCTGATCTCCATCCCGCCGCACGAGGGCTATGGCCCCGGGGGTAACCCGCGCGCCGGCATCGGTGGCGATGACACCTTGGTGTTCGTAGTTGACATCAAGGGCGCTTCCTGAGCGCCTAGCGACGCACGAGCACCTAGCCACTGGCTAGACACACACCGAGGGCCACCGGAGATATCCGGTGGCCCTCGGTTGTGAAAGGCGGCCGTTCGCAGGCCGGCGGCGTGCTGGTTACTCGCCAGCGGCCTTGGCGGCGCGCTCAGCCGCGGTGTCCTCGGCGCGGGTGTCGGCGGTGGCCAGGTCACCGGTGACGCTCTCCAGGTGCGCGCGGATGAACCACTGGAACAACTCCAGGCCCTTGATCTGGCCGATGAGCATGTCCTCGGAGATCGGGTCCAGATCGGCAACTTCGGCCTGGGC
The DNA here is from genome assembly GCA_048594865.1 of Beutenbergiaceae bacterium. Classification (GTDB taxonomy): domain Bacteria; phylum Actinomycetota; class Actinomycetes; order Actinomycetales; family Beutenbergiaceae; genus CALKWS01. Next base: position 3,568 of record JBMDWZ010000159.1, on the reverse strand, counting down.
CTTGCGGTGCTCGGCAACGAGGCCGTCGTACACCACATTCAGGGCACCAAGGTGCTCGTTGGTGGTGGCTCGGTTGATGCTGTAGTCGCTCCAGGACCGGTTCTTGACGATTTCACCGGGGGTGCCCAGTGGCGAAGTGCCGAGGGTCGCGATCCGCTCGGCGGTCTCATCGACGTAGCCACGGACTTCTTCGACCTGGGGGTCGAGCATTTCGTGGACGGCGATGAAGTGCGGTCCAACGACGTTCCAGTGCACGTGCTTGAGCGTGAGGGAGAGGTCGTTGAGTGCGTTGAGACGGTCCTGCAGGATCTCGGCGACCCGGCGGCCATCTTCGAGGGACAGGCCGGGCACTGTGAAGGAGCCAACGGCCGAACGTGCTGTGGGGCTGTCATTTGTGGTCATGTTCGCCACGATACGACTGTGAACACGCCTTCGCACGCGCTGAGCCGGAGGGGTTCATCACGCAGGAATGGCGAACCTAAATCGCGGTCCGGGGACCGATCCACGCCGGCGCCTTAGTCCCCGCGCAGGGCCTCGTGGAACAACTCCTGCGCCACCCCATGCCAACGCGGACGCAGCGCGTACACCGCGGCCAGCCGCAGCTGAGTCGCGCGGCGGTAGGCGGGCACCCGTGCGCGGGTCGCGGCCTTGGGTGCCAGGGCACCGAGGAACGCGCTGCGCGCGGCGTGCGCCCGCCAGGGGGTCAGGGCGTCTTGGCGTACCCGAAGGTCCAAGTGCGCCAGCACATTGGCCACATCCAGCGCCGGTTCGCCCCAGGCGGCGGTGTCCAGGTCGAGCAGACCCGCGCTGCCGTGATCACCGTCGATGAGCACTTGTTGATCGTGCAGGTCCCGGTGCAGCAGGCCCGGGGCGGTGGCGGGTTCGCCCGCCAGGCTAGCCAGGGCGCGCTCGATTTCACGCTCACTCACTTGGGGCAGTGCGCCCCAGTGCATCACCGGGGCCAGCCAGGAACGCGTGGTGTCTGCCTCGGCGTTGGCGTCATGAGTGTGGGTGAGGCTCGACGCGTGGCCGGGCGTCGCGGCGTGCAGGCTGGCCAGGCCCCGGCCCAGGGCATGCCAGGCGCCCGCGAGCTCCGCGTCGCTGACGGTGGCGTCTTTGCCAAGGTCTAGCAGGGTGCGCCCGGTGAGTACGGAGAACTGGATCCAGTCTTTGCCGTGATCGAGCACGTCGGCGATTCGCAGTCCGGCCGCTACGGATTCCACGGCTCGGTGACGATCGACGGCGTCTGCCGCTCGACGTCGTCGGGTCACCTTGGTAAAGGCGGCCTGGGGTCGGTCCGGGCGGAAGACTGCGCGCCTGCCGGGCCGGTGGGCGATGAGTCGATCACCGGCGTCGATGTGCTGCGCGAACGCCGGGAGAGCGGCGTCGCTGTCCGCCGGATGGATGAGCACCCCGTCCACGACGCGAGTGCCGGGCAGGTCCCGTGCGGCCTGGTGCGCACGCTCGGGCTGGGCCCACCACTGCGCACCGCGCGGGCCATCGGGGGATTGGAGCTCCAGCAGTGCGTGGTCCAGGGCGCGCGGCCACCCCCGAGAGACCGGCCAGTGACCCACCCGCTGCGGTGGAGTGAAGCGTTGCATCACAGGGCCCCGGCCTTGGCGGTCAGGTGAACCGCTAGCGCAATGCGGGCGGTGGCGGCGCTGACCCATCGCGGGTCGCGATGCCGGAACGGTTCGGCGGCGCGGTTGATCACCGTGGTGGCGGCCACGGCGAGCATGGCGTTGCGGTCCACGCTCACACCACATTCTTGCTCGTAGGCATCGACCATTCCGGCGCTGTCGGTGAGCACGCCCTGAGCGATTGCCGATGGCGACAACCCCGGCGTACATGCCCTGGTCAGCGCTTCTCCGATCCAGGTGCCCAGGTCCGATTCGCGAGGGGCCCAACCCAGGGAGTCGCTGTCCAGCAGCCGCAGGTTGCCGCCGGTATCGCGCAGCACCTGATCGGCGGAGAAGTCCCCGTGGCTGGTCACCGGCGCCGCAGTGGCGGTGGGCAGGGACTGCAGCTTCAGGGAGAGATCGGCCGCGGTGCAGGCGGCGCCGTGCAGTGCAGGGTTGGCTGCCGCTAGCGCTTCGATGCCGGTGCCGTTGATTCCTAGGTCGCAGGTGTAGGTCCGCGGCGCGCTCGCCGGCCTCGGCATCCGCAGTGTGTGCAATTGGGCCAGCAGGTGCCCAACCGCGGCGAGATCGGAGCCGTGCAGGTCATCGAGAGTCTGGCCCTCGACCCATCGAAAGGCCAGGGTGTCTTTCGACGGTGAACTTCGCAGCAACGTCGGTCCGGGGAACCCGGAGTGCCGCAGAAAGGCGGCCGCACGGGCACTGTGCTGCGCCTGCCCACCGCTGTACACCTTGATCAGCGCCGGCGTGCCGGAGGTGCGGCGGTGGCCGACCCACCGGCGGGCCGGCTTGTACCGAATGGTGGCCGCGCCAGCGGTGTCCAGCTCGTGACTCAGCCCCGGGAGCCGGCGGTCTGCGCCGGCACCGGCGAGGGCGAGTCCGAAGGTGGTGTCGCTGAAGCACCAGGTGCGGCGCTTGGCCGCGGACCGGCTGAGCTTGTCGAGCTTGGCGGTGCCCTGCTCGGTGACCCCATGGGCCAAGGCGACCTTCTCGCCGTCGTCGCAGTACAGGTGAACCGCAGCGAGCACGGCCGTCCCCGGCTTGTAGCGAAGGTAGGTGGCGTGGGCGGAGGTGATGCTCGGGTCATGGCTCTGGACGAAGGCGGTGAGCGCCTGGTCATCGAGCAGCACAGTCAACGCCGGCAACGCCGAATCGGACCTAGCCAGCAGCACATCATCGGTCGTGGTGAACGTCTGCTGGCTCATCACGATCCTCCCGGGGTGCTGAAACTGTGCTGGCTGTTGCCCGCCTGGTGGCTGGTGTGCGCGGCATGCCGTTCCCAGATCTCTTCCGGGGTGCCCCGGTCAACGATCTGGCCCTTGCTGATCCACAGCACCTCATCGCACCGTGCTACGTCTGCTGCGTCGTGGGTGATGATGAACGTGGTTCTTCCCTCGCTCAGGGTGTGCAGGGCCTCGCGCACACCCTGTGCGGTGCGCGGATCCAGGCCGGTGGTGGCCTCATCCAGGACCACGATCGGCGCGTCACGCAGCAGCGCCCGGGCGATCGCGATTCGCTGGCGCTGCCCACCAGACAGGGTGCCGCCGCACTCACCGACCACGGTGTCATAGCCCTGCGGCAGGGCCGTGATGAACTCATGGGCACCAGCGGCCCGGGCGACCCGTTCGATGTCTTCTTCGGTGGCGTCGGTGCGGCCGTAGCTGATGTTTTCTGCGATCGAGGTAGCAAACAGCACGCTGTCTTGCAGCACGATCGAGACGGCGTCGCGCACGGTGTCCAAGGTGAGATCCCGAAGGTCGTGGCCATCGAGGCGGACCTCGCCGTGCACAGGGTCCTGCAGCCTGGGCAGCAGGGAGGCCAAGGTGGATTTTCCGCCACCGGATGGACCGAGGAGGCCGATGCGCTGGCCGGCTTTGGCCGAGAAGTTCACGTCCCGCAGCGCCATCTTGCCGTCGCCGTAGGTGGTGGAC
>JBMDWZ010000158.1:0-4195 GCA_048594865.1 Beutenbergiaceae bacterium | reverse complement strand
TGTCGATCTGCCCGGTGGCTAGGGCGTTGTGGACTTCGGGGAAGTCCTCCAACGCTGCGGCGGTGCCGAGCATGGTCTCAGCGGCGCGGGTCGTGATCCGCAACTGGGCACTGATTTCCTCAGCCAGCGCGCTACCGGGGTAGGCGCGACTGATGCCCTGCAGAAGTTGTACTTTGAGGCCCTCGACCTGGGCCTGCACCCGGGTGCACCCAGAGATGAGCTCGAGATACGCTTCCGCGTTTTCCCTCGTTTCGACCAACACGCCCGAGTGCATGTATTGGCGGATCCGCCCCAACAACTCACCCACATCGCCGCGGCTAGCAAGGTCAGACTCAATGGTTGCTAGTGAAAGCGAGGGGGCGGGGTGCCCTTCGCCCGGGCCAGCAGTGTCAGCGGTGCCGTCAGTGGTACCGGTGGTCTCAGCACTGCCGGTGGCGCCGGTGGCCTCATCGGCACCAGCACTAGCGCCGCTATCACCGGGCGCGACCTGGCCAGCGGTGTCCGGTTCATCCGGATCCGGGAAGGAAACACCCGCGGTAGTGGCCATGAACCGAACCTATATCGATCCACTGACATTCCATCCAACAGACGTTCCATGACCCTGTGGAAAACGCGCGCGAGGCGTGTCGGGCAACGGCGGCAGCAACACAGCCCAACTGAGCCGAGCAACCGAGCCCAGCTGAGCCGAACAACACAGCTCACCTGAGCCGAGCAACACAGCCCAACTGAGTCCAGCCGCCAACCTCACCTGAGTCCAGCCACCGAACTCACCCCTAAAACCACCCCACCCCTAAGACCGCCCCACCCCTAAAGCCACCTCACCCAGGCGACAGGAACAGCGCCCCCATTGGCGGCACCCGAAGCGACGCCGAATACCTCTGCCCACGCCACGGCACGTCCTCCGCCGTCACCGAACCGAGGTTCCCAACCCCAGACCCGCCGTAATCCTGGGAGTCGGAGTTGAACACTTCCCGCCACTTACCGGCCTGCGGCAGGCCTACCCGGTAATCCTCATTGGGCGTCCCCGCGAAGTTGATGATGACCGCCATCACGTCACTTTCGCCGTCGGCCCCCGTGCCCTTGCGCAGGTAGGCGATCACGTTGTGATCGCCGTCGTTCGCCTCGAGCCACTCGAACCCGGACGGACTAAAGTCATCGGCCCACAGCGCTGGGTGGGCGGCGTACACCTCGTTGAGGACCTTCAGCGCCAACCTGACACCGCTGTGGCCCTCGGAATCTCCTTGCCCCCAGTTCAGCGACTCTCCTTCAGACCACTCCGCCTCCTGAGCGAACTCCTGGCCCATGAACAACAAGTTCTTCCCCGGATGCGACCACTGGTAGGCCAGCAGCGCCCGCACCCCGGCCAGCTGCTGCCACCGGTCGCCGGGCATCTTGCGCAGCAGGGAGCCCTTCCCATGCACCACTTCGTCGTGTGAGAGCGGCAGCACGAACTTCTCCGAGAACGCGTACACCAGCGAGAACGTCAAAGCCCCGTGGTGGTAGCGGCGGTTGATTGGCTCCTCGGCCAGATAGCTCAGAGTGTCGTTCATCCACCCCATGTTCCACTTCAAGCCAAAACCTAGCCCGCCGGCGTCGGTCGGGGCGCTGACGCCTGGCCACGCGGTGGATTCTTCGGCGATCATCGCAATGCCCGGCGCGGTCCGGTAGGCGGTGGCGTTCACTTCTTGCAGGAACTGAATCGCTTCCAGGTTCTCCCGCCCACCTTGAGCGTTTGGCTTCCACTGACCCGGCTCGCGCGAGTAATCGAGGTACAACATCGAGGCCACCGCATCCACGCGCAGCCCGTCGATGTGGAAGTCGGTCAGCCAGTACAGGGCGTTGGCGACCAGGAAGTTACGGACCTCATTGCGGCCGAAGTTGAACACATAGGTGCCCCAGTCCTTCTGCTCACCGCGCATTGGATCGGGGTCCTCATACAGCGGCGTGCCATCGAACCTTGCCAACGCCCAGGAGTCCTTGGGGAAGTGCGCCGGCACCCAGTCCAGCAGCACACCGATGCCCGCTTGGTGCAGGGCGTCCACCAAGTGCCGGAACTCATCGGGACTACCAAAGCGCGAGGTCGGCGCGTAGTACGACGTCACCTGATACCCCCACGACCCGCCAAACGGGTGCTCGGCCACCGGCATGAACTCCACGTGGGTGAAGCCCATCCACTGCACGTACTCCACCAGTTGAGTGGCCAGGTCGCGGTAGCTCAGCCCCTGGCGCCACGACCCCAGATGCACCTCGTAGATGCTCATCGGCCCCGAATGCGGATCGCGGCTCTGGCGGGCCACCATCCATTGATCATCGCCCCAGGAGTACTCACTCGCCGTCACCACCGACCCGGTCGATGGTGGGTGCTCGGTGGCCCGGGCCATCGGGTCGGCCTTGGCGTGCCAAGAACCGTCGGGGTAACAGACCTCGAACTTGTAGGTGTTGTTCACGCCCACCTCGGGGACGAACAGCTCCCACACCCCCGTAGACCCCAGCGATCGCATCGAGTGCGCGGTCCCGTCCCAGGAGTTGAACTCACCGACCACCCGCACCGCGCGGGCATTGGGCGCCCACACCGAGAACGAGGTTCCGTGCACTTCGCCGAGCTCGGAGGGATAACTGCGCACGTGCGCACCCAGCACCTCCCACAAACGCTCATGGCGACCCTCGGAGATCAGGTGCTGGTCCACCTCTCCCAAGCTCGGCAGGAATCGGTAGGGGTCATCGAACGTGGTCGTGTCACCCACATAGGTGACCTCGATCCGGTAATCGGGCACCTCCTGCGCGCTCATCGCCGCCGCCCACACCCCGTCGAGTTCGTGATGGGCATCCACATGTCCCTCGGCGGTGACGAACCGAACCCGCTCGGCCAGGTGCCGCACCGTCCGGAAGGACACCACGCCATCATTGAGGTGGGCGCCTAAGACCTCGTGCGGGGAGTGGTGCTCTCCACGAGCCACCGTGCTCAGCAGGTCATGGTCGACGGCGTGCGGCTGGGGATTCTCGTTGGCCGGGGTACCTGTCACGTCGGTCATGGTGTCCTCCTGGGTTAAGCGGGCGATGGCCTCGAGGGGTATCGAGAGCCAATCTGGCCGGTTGCGTGCTTCGTAGCTGGCCTCGTAGCAGGCCTTATCCAATTCGAGTAGGTGCAAGAGCGGGGATGTCGCCAGGTCCGAGGCAGTCATCTGATGCTTCGAGTCGGCGGATTTGTTGTGTTCCTGGGCGTATCCGTCCAGGAAGGCGGCACGGGTGCGCGCCGTCCAAAACGCGAGTCCGGGCGCCGCGGTCCCACCGGCGTAGTCGAAGGAGCGCAACATCCCCGCCACGTCCCGCAGGGCGTATGACGGTTCGGTGCGCTCGGCGATCGGCCGCAATGGCTCGCCCTCGAAGTCCAACAACACCCAGCCCCGCCCGGGCGCGTCCAAGACCTGCCCCAGGTGATAGTCGCCGTGCACGCGCTGCACCGGCGGCCAGTCTCCATACTCCAAGGCACGAGCAATGACCCGCTCGACGGCGTCGGCGTAGTTGCGTAGCTCGGGTGCGTCGATGCAGGCGGTTTCGAACCGAGCCCGAACGTCGCTCACCAGCCGGTCCTTCGCGGCGGCCAAGTCATCGGATTGCTCCGATGTGGCCTCTACGGCCGCGGCGCCTACATCGCCGAAAGCATTGCGCAGGTGCAGGTGCACCGCGGCGGTGGCCCGGCCGAGACTGCGGGCCGCGTCGGTGAAGTCGTGATCCTGCTCGGCGGCGCCCAGGGCCTCGCGCCATGCGTCGACAACGCCGGGAATGAACTCCACGGCGAACGCCAGGTGCCCGCCCACTACGTCGTCATTCGTAGGCCAGCTTCCCCACAATGCGCCGACCGGGCGGGCGACCTCGGTGCTGCCGTGAGCGGCCAACGCGTTGTGCACCTCGACGTCGGGGTTGATACCCGGGCGCAGCACCCTGAACACCTTGATGATTACCGCGTCGTCGATGATGATCGAGGTGTTCGACTGTTCGCCGGTCAGGACACGTGCGTGCTGGAGCACTCGTCGCTCTGGGGACTCAAATGGCTCACCACGCACCGCACCCGCAGGGGCCGGCTTGCCGGGGGCCAGGCTGGCGGCCGGCATCTGCCCGGTGCCGGTCAATGAATCCAAGAGAGCCTGGGCATACACGGGGTCGTGGCAGGCGTCGTAGATCCACCGTTTGCCCA